>CAZQWO010000047.1:2123-11116 GCA_964597015.1 uncultured Dehalococcoidaceae bacterium | reverse complement strand
GTCAGTCTACTACCTCTCAGGAGCTCGTGCCACCTGTCTAGAGTGTACGGTTTTAGTGGCCCTATTTGTGTCCCATTATCGCTGACGGTCTACAATTCCTTGTTTTCCAGTTCAAGCCTTCTTGTCGCCAGCGCCCGCGCCACACTGATGGTTATGGTATCCAGTTCAAATGGTTTGATTATATAGTCATAGGCGCCCTGTTTCATACACTGAATTGCTGTCTGCATATCAGCCGTAGCCGTTAGCATGATAACGGAGGTATCAGAATGGGCAGATTTTATTTCGGGCAGCAGCTCGATACCTGATTTGCCTGGCATCTTGATGTCCAGCATTACCAGGCTGATTTTTTTTCGGCGTAATTCATCCAGCGCCTCTGCGGAATCAGGAGCTTCATAGCATTGATACCCATCACCGGTCAGCTTGGTTTTGAGGAGTCGACGGACTGACGCCTCATCGTCAACAATCAGTATGCCTTCTTTCTTTTTAACCATTTTGTCAACGCAGCATTTTGTGAATTGTGTTTACCAGTTCATCAGGCGAAAATGGTTTCAGCAACAGGGGACGGCCGTTTTTCCTCAGGAATTTTTTAATATTTCCTTCCATTGCCATACCGGTACAGAAGACAACCTTATCTGCCAGCTGTGGGTGCGTTCCCAGCAGCCATTGATACAGCTGCCTCCCGTTCATTTTCGGGGTCAGGATGTCGATGAGGCAGAGGTCGTAATGGTCCTTATTTATCATTCCCTTTGCCTCACGGCCATTGGCAGCGATATGCACGGCGAAGCCTTCTTTCTCCAGTACCGTCTGGCAAATGTGGGAAACGACTTCTTCATCCTCAACAACCAGTATTTTTTTCGTTCTACGGGCAGTGTTAACCATAATATAAACAACCGTTTCTACCGCTTATTTAATAGGCAGGTCCACGATGAATGTTGCCCCTTTATTCAGCCGGCTTTCCGCATAAATGTGGCCCCCGTGTTCAGTAACTATGCCGTGGCAGATGCTCAGACCAAGTCCGGTGCCTTTGCCCACTTCTTTGGTGGTGAAGAACGGGTCAAACAGGTGTCTCATATTTTCCTCTGTAATACCAGGGCCATCATCGGCGAATGAAGCCCGGATAATATCCCCTTCGCGTTCGGTAGTGATGGTGAGCCTGCCTTTCCCGAGTGCCTGTACCATGAAATATTCGGCGTTGATGATGATATTGAGAAAGACCTGCTGCAGCCCGAAAATGTCGGCAGTGGTTTCGGGCAGTGAGGGGTCAAAGTTGGTGACCACTTCAATATTGTGCACCTTCTGCTCGTAGGCGCGAAGGTCAAGAACCGACTTTATCGCTTTATTGATGTCCACCGGCTTCTTGGTTGTGTCATGCTTGCGGGCGAAAGTGAGCAGATTTCTCACCACCTGCGACGTCCGCTGCGCCTCCCGGTTGATAATCTTCAGGTCTTCCCTGACATCATCAGGGACGTCTTTATTCAGCAGCAGTTCGGAGAAGCCGATAATGCCGGTAAGCGGATTGTTGAGCTCATGAGCAACGCCTGAGGCCAGCTCGCCAATGGAGGCCAGTCTATCCGTGACGATGAGCTGCTCCTCCATTTTCTTGCGCTCGGTGATATCTCGGATTACAAACAGGAGGATTGTCCGGTCGCCCAGTTTGACGGTGCGGGAAGTTGTTTCCACGGGGAAGATGCTGCCGTCCTTGCGCATGTGTTCTGATTCAAAGGCGATGGCCCCCTCTTTTTGAATTCGCTTGAGCCTTCCACTAATTTTGCCGGCCATTTTTGGCGACACCAGCTGCCTCAGGTTCATGGTGAGCAGTTTCTCTTTGGAGTATCCCAGGGCGGGACAGGTTGCCTCGTTCATGTAGATGATATTGCCTTGCAGGTCGGTGGCGATTATAGAATCGGTGGCTTCATTCAGGAGATGTGCCCTGAGGCGTAAAGCCTCTTCTGTCTGCTTGCGCTCGGCGATGTCCACCCAGCTTGCAAGGTAGTACCTGAGTTCACCGTCTACGATTACCGGTGCTGCCGTAACCTCCACCCAGAAGTCCTCCCCGTTCTTTTTTCGGAATAGTTCTTCTCTTGCTTTCGCTCCCTGGTTGAATGCCTGTTTGAAGCCCTGTTTAATTCTGTCCATCGTTTCCTCAGGCCACCAGGGGTAGGGTGCTTTCTGGCCGATTAATTCGATAAGGGAAAACCCGGTCAGCGCTTCAAAAGCTGGATTTACATACCGTATCGATGAATCGGGATTGGCCACGAAAATCGGGTTTGGTGAGTTGTTCACGATGGTGGAACTGTATTCCTCGCTTTGCCTGAACGCCTCTTCGGCCCACCTGCGTTCGGTTATGTCCTCAACAAAGGCAACCGCTCCCGCGTACTCACCGGTGTCTTTGATTATCGGCGAGGTATAGAGACTGGTGAAAACCGTCGTCCCATCTTTACATAGAAAGGCAAAATCCTGTCTTTTGCTCGCTCTGCTTTTATGACGCTCCAGGTAGCGGGCGGCCGGTTCAACGTCATGGTCTTCTATAAATGAGAGCAGGCGCTTCCCCGTCATTTCTTCTGCGGTGTAGCCCAGTATCTCTACCATGCGGGGATTAACAAAGGTGGTTACCGCTTTATCGTCAATTGCCCAGATACCTTCGCGAGCATTCTCCACGAAATGGCGGAACATCCCGGCGGTCCCTCTGATTTCGGCCATGGTCTGCGCGTGCCTGGCTTCTTCGGCTTCAAGCTCGGCGACGCGCCGGCGCAGTTTGGTCAGCTCGCCTTGCAGATGATGCTCAAGAGTTATTTTGTTCATGTCTCGCCTCTGACCTGCCTGTTTACCACGTCAGCAAGGAAGAACGTGGCGCCAAAAGTCACTATATATTGCCATAGAATATGCCATTCGGCAATGTTTAAGGCAATAAAAAAGCAGCCTTGGTGCGCACATTGTTTACACATTATACCATTATAACAGGCATGTCAAGTGAAACAAAAAAAGGACAAATGGCAATACATATCCTGTTGGATTAGTCGAGGCTCTTGCGTACCTTGGCGGCGGTCAGGATGAGGGTAACCGCTGTCATGGCAGCGAGGATAACGGCCTCCTGCCACAGGTGCTCGATGCCCACACCTTTTACCACAATGCCGCGCAGCATACGCAGGTAATAGGTCAGCGGGATAACCTGGGCAATCCATTGCGCCACCCTTGGCATAGACTCTACAGGGAAGATGAAACCGCTGAGGAAAATGGTGGGGGCAAGAACCATGGCACTGGCCTGGATGGCCTGGAACTGGTTCTGTGAGATAACAGATATTAAAAGACCAAGGGCCAATGAAAACATCAGGAATAGTGAAGACAGGGCAATGAGCAGCAGGAAGTTGCCGCGCATCGGCATGCCGAAGACGACGATGGCGGTGGCAACAACCGTTAACACCTGGGCGTAGCCGATGATGACGTAAGGAATCAGTTTGCCGACGATAAGCTCACCCCGGCGCAGCGGGGATATATTGAGCTGCTCCATGGTGCCGTGCTCACGCTCGCGGACGATGGCCAGGGCCGTCAGGATGATGGTAATGTTCTGCAGGAGAAGGCCGACAAATCCGGGCAGGTAAAAGACGGAACTCTGCATGGCCGGGTTGTACCATATGCGCGGTTGAAGTGATATCGGCAGCTGTATTTCACTTAGCTGGTCTTTGCTCAGCAGCTCCGCGCCTTTGGCTGTGGCAATGAGGTTGGCGTTAGCCAGCGATTGAATGCCGGCCCCGGGCTCCGAGCCGTCTGTAAAAAATTGCAGCTGAACGGTTTCTCCGCGATGGATTTTCCTGGCATAATCAGGTGGAATCACCAGCGCGCCCTTGGCGTCTCCCGATTCGATGCGACTGGCGATTTCATCATAATCGAAGGCATAGTAGTTCACGTTGAAAAACTCCGTGTGGTGAAAGCTGTTAATGAGATCGCGGCTTTCAACAGTGTTGCTGGCGTCCCAGGCCACCAGCGAAACGTCTTTGATATCGGTCCTCACCACGTAACCCAGGATGCACATCTGTATTATGGGCAGGACCAGCACCATGGCCATGGAACGCCGGTCACGGCTGAGCTGGATGAATTCCTTGACTATGATGCTGAGTATTCGCTGCCACATATCATTCTCCTCTCCGTGCTGTCGGAACGGAGTGGTCCATTTCCTGCGCTTCCATCAGCGAGATGAATACATCCTCCATGGAAAAAGGGATGTTCCGAAGGCTATGAACGGCAACCCCGCCGGACTCAAGAAGTCGTTTTATCTGCGGGGAGGCGGTTTTGCTCTCTTCAACAACGACGTGTATGGTGTGGCCGAACAGGCTCACCTGATGATACCGGGCATCCGCCGCCAGCAGCGCCAGCGAGCGGGCATAGTCTGAGGTGGTGACTTCCAGAAGTTCGCCCTTGACCGCCTCGGTTTTGAGCTGGTGGGGGCTACCGAGAGCGATGAGCCTGCCCTGGTACATCAGCCCCAGCCGATGACAGTGCTCGGCTTCATCCATATAGTGGGTGGTGATGAATATGGTGGTGCCCCGGGCGGCCAGCTCCTGAATCAGTTCCCAGAAGGCGCGTCGGGAGAGCGGGTCAACCCCGGCCGTCGGCTCATCCAGGAAAACCACTTCGGGGCTGTGAATGATGGTGCACCCCAGGGCCAATCTCTGTTTCCAGCCGCCGGCAAGCTCGCTGGCCATGGTTTTTTCCTTGCCGCGCAGGCCGGCCATGTCCAGCACCCACTGTTTTCTTTCCCTGAGCGATGATGCAGACAGTGAATAGAGATTGCCATAAAAATTGATGTTCTCCTCCACGGTGAGGTCGTTAAAAAGGGAAAACTTCTGTGACATATAGCCGATTCTTGCCTGTACGATATCCGCCATTTTGGATATGTCATCGCCCAGAACGAAGGCGCTGCCGCCGGTCGGTTCCAGGAGGCCGGTAATCATCCGGATGGTGGTGGTCTTTCCCGAGCCGTTGGGTCCAAGAAGACCAAAGATTTCGCCGTGCTGAACACTGAAATCGACCCGGTCAACGGCGGTGAAATCACCGAACTTTTTGGTCAGCTCCGTTACCTGCACGGCAGCTTCATGGGGAATGGTTTCCCTGGCTGCGGCAGGGGCTGTGCTTTCCGCGGCGCTCCGGCTAACCGGCCTTTCCTCCAGTCTGGCAAGCTGGGTGACAAAGACGTCTTCCAGCCCGGGGGAAATAGGTCGCAGGTCAGTCGCCGATATTGAGTGTTCCTTCAGCAGACGGCTGATTTCAGCCAGACGTGCCTCGGCATGGTCGACCATGACATGGACGGTGTCGCCAAAAATCTGCGCTGTTTGTACAAAGGGCGCCTGCGACAGAATGGTGACGACACTTCTGGCCTGCGGGGCCCTGATTTCCAGCAGTTCGCCCGGTAGTTGAGCCTTAAGGTTCTGCGGCGTGTCGCAGGCAATAATCTGTCCTTCATGCATGAAGGCGAGGCGATTGAATCGCTCCGCCTCATCGAGGTAGGGAGTCGATACCAGCACGGTGATGCCCCTGGCCAGGAAGTCGGCGATAATGCGCCAGAAATCGCGCCGCGAGACCGGGTCAACGCCGGTGGTGGGCTCATCAAGGAAGAGGACTTCTGGTTCGTGAATCAGGCTGCAGGCCAGTGCCAGCTTCTTCTGCATGCCGCCGGACAGATGCTCGGCGCGCCTTTTGCGGAATGGTTCCAGCCGGCAGAACTGGAGCAGCTCCTTCATCCGCCGTTCGCTCACCTCGCCAGGTATGTTGCGCAGTTTGGCAAAAAAGGACAGGTTTTCCTCTACGGTCAGGGTGGGGTAGAGGTTGAAGCGCTCCGAGACATGGCCGATTTTATCCTTGATGCTGGCGGCGTCCCTGACCGTATCCATACCGAGGACGCGGGCTTCACCGGCGGTGGGCATGACCAGGGTGCACAGCATACGTATGGTCGTTGATTTACCGGCGCCATCGGCGCCCACCAGCCCGAACATCTCCCCGCGCTCAATGCGCAGGTCAAGGCCGCGGACGGCGACAACGTTATCGTATTTCTTCTGAAGACCGCTGGCCTCAATAACAGGGGCGTCCATAGTTAGCTACCTTCAGCACCGGTCAGTATTCGGGCATCCGCGGGCATACCCGGCTTCAGTTTCTGCTCCGGGTTGTCCAGGCTGATTTTAACGGCAAAGACCATCTTTTCCCGCTCTTCTTTCAGCTGGATATTTTTAGGGGTGAATAACGCGTTTGGCGATATATAGACAATGGTGCCGATGAAGTACTCGTCAGGATACGAATCAACGGATACCTGAACTTCCTGCCCCAGCTTGACCAGGCCGATTATGCTTTCCGGGACGTAGGCGGTCAGCGTGACCTCGTCCAGTTCGGTGATGGTCAGCATCGGGAAGCCCGGCTGGGCGATTTCGCCGACCTCCGCCTGCCGGGAGGCGACGACACCCGATATGGGAGATGCCACCGTAAGTTTATCAAGCTGCACATTGATTACGTTGAGGGAAGCCTCAGCCTGCTCGACCTGCAGTTCGGCGGCTTCCGCGGCGATTACCGATGCCTGATGGGCAGTATAGGCACTATCTACCGCGGCATTGAGTTCCTGAGGGTCGTCCCTGATGGCCAGCAGGTTATCAAGTGCTCTCTGCGCGGTTCTGACCCGGAGTTCAGCCGATGGTATGCTGAAGTAATCAATCAATGCCGTCTGGTAATCGAGGTTCAGCTCCGCAATGGCCAGTTCACCGGCGGCGGGAATGGTCTTGGCCTTGCGGTCATACTGGGAGCCCATGCCCAGGGTATGCTCCGCACTCAGGAAGTTTTCCCAGAGTTTCTGAGCGGTATCGAGCTGGGTTTCGGCCACGGACAGGCGCCACTCTTTTTCCAGGTCATTCAGCTGTGCCAGGTTCAGCTCGGCCAGTGCCAGGTCACCTTCGGTGGCAATGATTTTCGATTCCAGCTCCATGGGATTCTGCTGCACATCGAGGGCATTCTGCCAGGCTTTTTCGGCGCCGTCCCGGGCGATTATGGCCTGTTCCAGGTAGGCGCGGGACAGGTTAACATTAACCCCGGCCTGTTTTTTCTGGGCGGTCAGCAGTTCATCGTCCAGCCGAATAAGAGTCGCGCCAGCGGTGATATGGTCGCCTTCATCGGCCAGGATTTCGGCAATGCGACCTCCGGTCTCGGCGGCAATGCTTACGTCTCTGGCTTCGATAAACCCGGAGGTAAGGATTTCTCCGGCAGAGTCCGCATCGGAACGGCCCAGCCCCCACCAGAGCCCCACGCCAATCACGGCAATAACAATAAAGACAACCAGCAGCCTTGCCTTTTTCCCTTTCATCTTGCCCTCCATTAAATAAACATAATGTAGTAATATTGTATATTTATTACAATATTATAGGGAAAGACCTTGACATTGTCAATATATTTATATAGAATTTATAAAAATATTACAAATATATCAATATTTCATTCGGGACGATGGATGAACGGTTTTGAGCGGAGAAAAGAGCAGAAGAAAGACAGTATCCGCCGGGCGGCGCTGGAGCTTTTTCAGACTTACGGTTTCAGGAAGGTAAGCATCAATGATATCGCCCAGAAAGCCGGGGTCTCTCCGGTAACCATATACAATCACTTCGGCAGCAAGGACGAGCTGGTTCGTGAAGTCATAAAAAACCTGTTTTACCGTATGCTGGATAAATACCGGGATATAATCAGGGAGAGGATACCTTTCCTGGAAAAATTGCAGGCGATTGTCTTCGATAAGTCGGAGATTGTGGGGCAGTTCCACGGCGAGTTGACGCAGACGGCGCTTTCACAGGACGTAGAGATGCGCCAGTTTGTGGAATCAATGTGGCAGGGTGAAGTTAACCAGTTGCTCATCGATTTATTTGAAGACGGGAGGAAGCAGGGCTATATCAGCCCGGACATCTCGCAGGAAGCCATACTGACCTACTATGAAATTATTCGACAGGGCATGTATAACAGTCCTCATATAAAAGCGAGAATGGAGCAAAACCCGAAGCTGATAAGAGAGTTAATCTCCGCTTTTACCTACGGCTTGAATGGCTGAAACGGGAAAGCATCGGGTCAGGAATCGCTGCGATTTATCACGCCTTCATCTTGCAGACGTTTGACATTCTCACCAGTATAGCTGAGCAGGTCTTTCAAGATTTCTGCAGTGTGTTGTCCCAGCAGGGGGGCGGGCGCGTAAACCTCTCCCGGGGTCTCGGAAAGTCGAAGCGGTGAGCCGGCAATCTTTATCCGGCCCATTTGCGGCTGGCCAATTTCCACCAGCATATTGCGGTGCCTGATACAGGGGTCCTCGCAGACCTGCCTGATATTGTTAATCGGGGAGTGGGGAATGGATTCCCTTTCCAGTATTTTACACCAGGCATGGGTGGTCCTTTTAACCATCTCCGTTGCCAAGATTTCAGCAAGTGCCCGGCGGTTCCGGGAGCGCAGTGGATTGGTCTTGAATTGCGGTTGCTGGCTCAAATCCTCCCGGCCGATGGCAAGGCAGAACCGTTTCCAGATGGCATCGTTGCCGATGGCGATGACCATCCAGCCGTCCCTGGTGGCCATGCTCTGAAAGGGAGCAATGCTCGGGTGGGCCGAGCCGAGCGACTTCGGTATGTGGTGGCCGACCGTATACTGGACGACGGCGTTTTCCAGAACCGATAACAGACCGTCCACCATAGAGCCATCATAATACTGGCCCCGGCCGGTTTTCTGTCGATACATAAGGGCAGCCAGGATGCCGATGGCCGCCTGGTGGCCGGCAAAGATGTCCCCTATCGATGCGCCGGCCCGGCAGGGTGCGCCATCTTCGGGGCCGGTGATGCTCATAAAACCACTGTAAGCCTGGGCGATAATGTCATAGGCCGGGCGGGAGCTGTATTCCGGTGGCGCATCGTGGCCGAAGCCTGATATGGAAGCATAGACGATGGCCGGATTCAGGCGCTTAATTTCGGCCCAGCCGAACCCCAGTTCCGTCA
>CAZQWO010000047.1:0-2113 GCA_964597015.1 uncultured Dehalococcoidaceae bacterium | reverse complement strand
GTTCAGGACCAGGCTTTTTTTGTTTCTGTTGAGGCTGACGAAATAGCCGCTGTGGTTCCGGTCCGGCTCACCGGCGAAGGGGCCAAATTCACGGGCGTCATCACCAGGTGGCGGTTCGATGTGGATGACCTCGGCGCCGAGGTCGGCCAGAATCATGGTCGCCACCGGTCCCGCTAACACGTGTGTCAAATCAATGACGCGTATGCCTGTCAGGGCTCTCGCCATTTCATGTTCTCCTTTGCTCCAGGTACCAATAACCGGTTGCCCGCTTCAGAAACTCGGGTCCCTGAGGTATATCTGGGTGGGATCAGTGTGGCGCAGGGTTTCCACCTTGGTCACGGTGCCGGAAGCGATGTCAAGCACCAGCTTCAATAACTTTTCACCGGCTGCTTCAATGGTGTCCTTGCCCTCGATGACGGTGCCGGAGTAGAAATCAATGCTGGTCGGCGCCATGGCCAGCGTCTTGGGATTGGCTGTTGTCCACATGAGGGGAGAAACGGCCGCTGTTGAAGTATACAGCAGGTCATTGCCCACCAGCCCCCCGCCGCCGAGTTGAAATATGACCAGCTGCGCCCCTGAGGCGGCATAGCCGGCGAAGATGGAGCCCATGCTCATCCAGTTATCCACGAAGTACAGCCCCTTACCTTCCGGCCTTTCCCCGTACTTGAGTACGCCCTGTATCGGTGCCGACCCTGACTTGTGTATGGCGCCCAGCGACTTTTCTTCGAGAGAGGATAATCCGCCGGCAATGTTGGAAGGCACCGGGTTAACGGTGCGGATGTCCTCACCGGTTGACTTGGCAATGGCTTCAATCCGGTCGGCAGCCTCGAGAATCTGCCTCGATACTTCATTATTGATGCCGCGTTTGGCCAGGACGTGTTCGGCGCCGATAATCTCCGTGGTCTCACCGAAAAAGGCGGTGCCGCCGCCGGCGACGATGCGGTCGAAAAGATTGCCGATAACCGGGTTGCCGGCAATGCCGGAGGTGGTATCCGAGTGCCCGCATTTCACGCCTACGGCCAGCTGGCTCAAGGCGAAAGGCTGACGCCTGAGGCGGGAAGCGTCAAGCACCATCTCTCTTGCCAGTTGAGCCCCTTTCTCAATGGCTCGAAACGTGCTCCCTTCCCCGGCCACGTCCAGTATTTCCACGCGCTTGCCGGATTTGGCAATTTCCTCGGCAAGGCGCGATGGCTTCAGCTCCGGGTAACCAGCGCCCACGCCCAGGGTATGGACAATAACCGAGGCCACATTCGGGTTGCGGCCCAGTCCGATGAGGGTGCGGGCAATCGCCTCACGGTCGCGACTGGTGCGGCCGCTCCCGTGGTCAGCGGTCAGGATTGTTCTCGTGCCGTCAACTAAATCGCATATCTTGGCGGCCACGAAGCCCCAAGGAATCACCAGTACATAGTTGCGAATACCGGCTGAGCCATCCGGTCTGGGATATCCCAGGAAATTCATCTGACGCCTCCTTTCACCAGGTCTCCTCGGCCACGCCCGCCTTCCAGGTTATGGACGTGAACCATATCCCCCTGTTTGATATCTTGCGAAGCGATGCCAATGGTCTCGCCGTACTTGATAATATCGGCACCACGGGCGATGTCAGAGAGGGCGATTTTGAAGCCAAAGGGTATTTTCTCTCTGGCACTGACGGTACTGGTCTCCCTGCCCAGACGGACCAGCACTTTGGCGCCGGGGGCTGCATCTTCGAGCAGCGTGGCCACATTGTCTTTTGCTGATAGCATCAGCGCACCTTTAGCCGGCATTGAGCACCTCCTTTTTAATTCGGTCGGCTATCTTCACGGGGCATTTTCACCCGGGTGATATTCACGATAAGTAGCGAGCCGACGATGGCCAGGCCGGAGTAGGCGAGCCAGACACCTTGGTAGCTGTCCCAGGTATCAAAAACCCATCCCGCCAGGGGCGGCCCGATGAAAGCGCCAATGGCATTGACGCCGACTATCAGGCCTAATATGGTACCATAATTCGCCCGGCCGAAATACTCGGCGACCATGGAAGGCCTGGTGGCGGTGGAACCGCCGTAACCAATGCCAAAAAGCAAGATAAAGGGGATCAGCAGCCAGAGGCCGACCGCCTGGGCGTAACTGAAGAGGAG
>CAZQWO010000046.1:0-11456 GCA_964597015.1 uncultured Dehalococcoidaceae bacterium | reverse complement strand
CTAGAAAATAACATATGGCTGCAAATAATCCTGCTGCTCCCAATAACATCTTTAGAATTTCAGGGAAATTACCGCTACTCTCTTTTTTATTTGCGTACTCTCCGTCTTTCCCCATGCCCCCACTCTGGTCTGGCGGGGGCCCCTCCGCTGCCCCCCTCGCATCACCTTTCGCCCGTGAAGTCTGGAGTTTACTAGTTTCTTCATCGGTATTAGTAGTCTTGTCCAGTGGTTCATCTGTCATAGTCATAACCCCTCCACCTCTTTCATCAGGGCGGTGAGGAAGTCTTTTTCTTCCACCACGGCCACCTTTTCCCCTTTTTTAAAGATAACGCCTTTGCCTTTGCCGCAGGCGATGCCTACGTCGGCGTCCCTGGCCTCGCCGGGGCCGTTGACCACGCAGCCCATCACCGCCACCTTTACCGGCTTCTTTATCTTCAAAAGCTGCTCCTCCACCTCTTCCGCCAATTTTACTATATCAACTTCCGCCCGACCACAGGAGGGGCAGCTGACAAGGACAGGCCCGTGCTGGCGCAGGTCAAGGCTCTTCAAAATCTCGTAGCCGACGATTACTTCCTCGCGGGGATGGGCGGTCAATGAAACGCGTATCGTATCGCCGATGCCCAGGTATAACAAAGTGCCGATGCCCACCGCGCTGCGGATGACGCCCCTTTTCGGCGTGCCCGCCTCGGTGACCCCCAGGTGAAGTGGGTATGGTATCTTTTCGGCAAGGCTCTTATTAGCCTCAACCATCGTCGGCACATCAAACGCCTTGAGCGAAACTTTTATAAGGTCGAAGTCAAGCCTTTCTAAAAGCCTTATCTGGCCCAGAGCCGCTTCAACCATTCTCCCGGCAACGCTCAATTTCGGGTTGGCCGTTTTGGGCAGGCTGCCGGCGTTCACCCCGATGCGTATGGGCACGCCCCTCTCCCTGGCCGCCAGCGCCACCGCCTTCACCTTCTCCAACTCGGTAATGTTGCCCGGGTTAAGGCGCAGGCCGTCAACGCCCGCCTCCAGCGCCGCAAGAGCCAATCTGTAATCAAAGTGGATATCGGCGATAAGCGGGATGTGAATCCCCTTCTTTATATCCGTAATAGCCTGTGCCGCTTCAGCGTCGGGCACGGCCACCCGCACCAGCTCACAGTCGACCTCCTCAAGCTCCTCAATCTGTTTTATGGTCGACCTGACATCGCGGGTGTCGGTATTGGTCATCGACTGCACCACGATGGGTGCGCCGCCCCCTATCGCCACCCCGCCGATATTAATCTGTCTGGAAACGCGCCTTTTCATCATGGCAGCAGACTCTCACCACTGACGATGCGGATGATATCCTGATAGGTCACCAGCAGTATAAAACCAATCAGCAGGGCAAAACCGGCCATGTGGATAACCCCCTCGATTCGCGCCGGAATGCGTTTGCCCCGCCTCACCCACTCCAGCAGGACAAAGGCTATTCTCCCGCCGTCCAGTGCCGGCAGGGGAAGAAGGTTGATGATGGCCAGGTTTATGCTCAGGAAGGCAGCGAACTCCAGCAGCGGGCTGAGCCCCGCCTGGGCCACCTCGCCGGTCAGCTGAGCGATGCCCACCGGCCCGGCCACAATCCGCGGTGCGCTGCCGATAACCATGCTGATAATGCCGTTCTTGAAGAGGACGAACGTTTCAACGCATTCCCGCACGCCCATTGGTATCGCCTGCCAGAAGGGAAAACTCTGACGGACCACCGTCGGTGAGACTGTCCTCACCCCCACGCCAATCGCCCCTTCCTCTTCCGGTGGCTGCCAGCGCGGTGTCGCCCTGACCTCCTCAACAGTATCGTCAACGTGCTGAATCAGCAGGGTGACGGGCTGTCCCATTTTGAGCTGGATGTGGCGCTGCACATCGCCAGTGTTACCGACCTGATTGCCGTTTACCTCAAGTATGGTGTCGCCAGCAACGATACCCGTTCTGGCCGCCGGCGAATTCGCCGCCACCTCGTCAACCTGCACCTGTCCGTAAATCACATTATGCGGCACCATGAACGCCACCGAGAAGAGGAGCAGGGGCAGCAGCAGGTTCATCAGCGAACCGGCGCTGAGTGCCAGCAGCCTGACCGGAATGCTCTTGCTGGCCAGGCTTCCCGCTATCTTGGGATCCTCTTCGCCGGCCATCTTGACAAAACCGCCCAGCGGTATGGCGTTCAGCGAGTATAATGTTCCACCGCGCTGGAACGACAGCAGCCGGGGCGGAAAACCGATGCCAAATTCCTCAACGGTAACGCCAGCCAACTTGGCAGTAATCAAGTGCCCTAACTCGTGGGCGATAATCAATACCGCCAGTATTCCCAGGAAAGCGATTATGGCAATGAACACCAACATTACTTCACTCCACTCACCGTCTTGCGCAACGTTTCCCTGGCCCAGGCATCCGCCGCCTCAACCTCTTCAAGACCTGGCTTATTAATAGCCTGGTGCTGCTCCAAGGTTCTCTCAATAGCGCCGGCAATATCCACGAACCGTAGGCGCCTGTCCAGAAAAAACTCCACTGCCACCTCATCGGCAGCGCAGAGCACGGCCGGGTAGGTCCCTCCCCGCTTACCAGCCTCAATCGCCAGCCGCAGGCAGGGAAATTTCTCGTAATCAGGCGGCTCAAAGTCCAGGCTCTTGACCAGACTCCAGTCAATCCGGGGAAGCCCGGGGTTGGGCAGTCGTTCCGGATAGGACAGGGCATACTGGACGGGCAGGCGCATATCCGGATAACTCAATTGCGCTTTAACCGAGCCATCGACGAACTCCACCATCGAGTGGATAATGCTCTGGGGATGGACCAGTATGTCAATGCGGTCGTAGGGCATACCGAACAGCCAGTGCGCCTCTATGACCTCAAGCCCCTTGTTCATCAGTGTCGCCGAGTCTATGGTCACCTTTTTCCCCATCTGCCAGGAAGGGTGCCGCAATGCCTGCGCCGCGGTCACTTCCGCCAGCTGCCCGAGTGAATACTGACGAAAAGGCCCGCCGGACGCGGTCAGAATAATCCGGGCTGCCTCCTGGCCTTCACCACCGAGACACTGCCATATGGCGCTGTGCTCGCTGTCAACGGGCAGAATCCGGGCGCCGCTTTTCTTCGCTTCCGCAGTGATAATCTCCCCTGCCGAGACCAGCGATTCTTTATTGGCCAGCGCGATATTTCTGCCCGCCCGCAGTGCTGCCAGCGTTGGCCTTAACCCCGCCTTCCCAGAAGTAGCAATTACCGCTATGTCCACCTTAGCGCTGGCGGCCATCTCCTCAAGAGGCAGCAGGTTGTTTTTTATGTCAACTAGCTGTCTTAATCTGGCAATATCATCCTGTTCTGGGGGGCAGCCAATGAACTCCGGCCTGAATTCTGCAATCTGCTCGGCGAGCAGTTCCATATTCTTCCCCGCCGCCAGCCCGACAACCTGAAATCGCTGCGGCATCGCCCGGATAACATCGAGCGTCTGCCGACCGATAGAACCGGTAGAGCCGAGAACCGCCACCCGTTTTACGGCGCCAGCCATTGCCCTACTATCTTACAACAAATACAGACTTGAAGCTAGATAAATGAACGGAGGGGCTTTTTACCCCTCCGAATATGATGGCTTTCTTTACTCCATCTTATGGCTCTTCTATGAATCGTCTTCAGCCTCTGCCTCATCTTCCAGCATATCGGGCAGGTCAAAAACTTTGGCGTCCTTCCCTTTATAGCTGGCGTCCGACCACGAATTGAGGAACTCCTTTTTCTCACCGCAAAACTTGCAGACACCCCGGCTTACCGGACCGTCAGCCGCCTCAATAACCCAGTAATGCCGACAGTCTATTTTTACCGCCGACTTTTCTTCTTTCACATTATTTCTGTTCCTCATCACGCACCCCCCTCTCCTTGATATCTAGCCCATTTTAGACCGGTGAATCACTCCTGTATGTGACTTTTGTCCCATATTAAATAACGAAAAAATATATTAAAAGATGGGGGTGAAATTGAAAAAAACCGGGGAAATGCGGTGGTCGGTACCGCAAAATCAGGGCGGTTACTCTTCGACAACTACCTCGAAAGGACACTGTATTGCCCCGGTGGGACAGACCGTTTCACACATCGTGCACCATCTGGTGCAAAGGTGACATTTTCTATCCTCTTTTATTTCGACCGCGTTACCAATGAGCACCAGAACCTGACATTGGCACACCTCCACGCAGAGCCCACAACCGTTGCACTTATTTCGGTCGATAACAGGCATCCTGGCCATTTATCCCACGTTCTCCCTACGACTATAGTCTAAAATTGTATTCACTCTCCTGTCAGCGACTTTTGTCTCACCTGCCAACACCGGCCACCTCCATCAGCGCCTCTTTGTCCGTGATAACAATTCTATTGCGCTCCAGCCTCACCTTTCCCTCCTCCTCCAGCAGCTTGAGCGACCGACCAATCATTTCCCTGGCCGTACCGGCCATGGCGGCCATTTCCTGCTGGGTCAGTCTGTGCTTGTGCCCGTCAGTGTCCTCGGTGTTCTCAAGCAGTATCTTGGCCACCCTGCCCGTCACCCGCCGAAACGACAGGTCTTCAACCAGCGAAATCACCTGCTCAATTCGCTTTGACAGCACATGAGTAACATTCATTGCCAGCTTCGGATATTCCTGCAGGCTTGTTTCCAGGTCACTTTTCTTTATTGCATAAAGCACCACCTGTGTCAATGCTTCGGCACTGGCCAGACTCAGCCCTCCGTCAAATACGGGCACGTCATTGAATGAATCACCAGGTCGGGCGAGATACAGGATTTGCTCTTTGCCGTCAGTGGAGGTCTTAAATATTTTCACCACGCCGGAGACGACAAAATACACCGCGCGAGCCGGTTCGCCCTCAAAGAGGACGATTTCACCACGCGCCACCGCTTTTTCAAAAATATGCCCCTTTATTGAATCAAACTCCTCTGAGCTCAACCCGGAGAAATAGGCGCTGGATTGTAAGGACTCCACATTCACTGACATATCGTCTAGGATTATACCAACTACCATATTATCCGGTAAAGCAGCGGCAACGGTGTGTTCACCCATCATACTCACCCGAGAAATGCGATATCAGGCTGGTTTTTGAAAATAGTAGCCAACGCCCGGCTCGGTGATGATATATTTGGGCAGAGTAGCATCCGGTTCCATTTTTCGCCGAAGATGCGAGATATAAATCCGTACATAGTCGAGGTCATCAACATATTCCCAGCCCCACACTTTTTCCAGCAGTTGCTGGTGTGTCAGAATACGGCCGCTGTTCTGCAGTAGCAGCGCCAGCAGTCGGAACTCAATAGGCGTTAATTTAACCCGTTTCCCATTGACCGTTATCTTACGCTGCGCGATATCTACGGTAAGGTAGCCATCGCCGAAGCTGGCATCTTTACTCTCATTCTCCATATATGAGGGAAGCTCAGCACGCCGCAGCATTGCCTGTACCCTCGCGGTCAATTCCTTATTACCTACCGGCTTGATAAGATAGTCATCAGCGCCGTAATCCAGACCACGGACCACGTCTTCCTCCGTTTTACGCCGACCGGTAAGTATGATAATCGGTATCGTGGTCGATACGTCACGAATGCGACTGCAGGTCTGCCAGCCATCCATTGCCGGCATGACCACATCAAGCAGCACCAGGTCTCCTTTTTCTTTATACAGGAGGCGCAGCGCATCCTGCCCATTGCTGGACTCCAGCACTGCATACCCTTTCTTGGTCAGGACCTGTGCCAGCAGCCTCACCATTGCCGGGTCATCGTCAACAACCAATATCTTTTTATTCATCTTCACACCAATCTAATCATCAATTTCCTTGTATTCCTGCAGCATCTGGTCGATAATTTCGGGCAGTTCACGGGTATTGATTGGCTTCGATAGATAAGTATTGCAGCCTGCTTCCAGAAATCGCTCCTTGTCCCCTCTCATGGCATAGGCAGTGAGCGCAATTATTGGTGTCTGGCGGAAAACGGGTATCTGCCTGAGCCGTTTTGTTACCTCAATCCCGCTCATTTTCGGAAGCTGCATATCCATGACAATCAGGTCAGGCTGCTCCCGGGTGGCCATATCCAGTGCTTCCTCTCCGTCACATGCCTTGAGCAGAATATAGCTCTTCGACCTTAGAAGCATCTCGATTAACTTCATATTCTGCGGGTTATCTTCAACGATCATTACTTTGTCCTGCAGCACTTTATACCTCCCATCAGTTCGCCAGTTTTTCATCTATACCGAATGAATGGCGCTGGGCACGGCCAGAGGCAATGTGAAATGGAACCGGCTCCCCTGGCCATATTTACTATCTACCCATATCCTGCCACCATGCTTTTCAATGATTTGCTTGGAAATGGCCAGCCCTAGTCCGGTACCGCCTGATTCCCTGGGCATCAGGCTGTCTACCTGGCTGAAAGGTTCAAAAATGGTTTTCTGGTCCTTCTTCTTAATACCAATACCATCATCTATTACGCTTATGCGGCACCAGCCATTTTCCCTGAATACCTCGATACGTAGATGACCGCCATCTGGAGTAAACTTGGTGGAATTGATCAGCAGATTGAGCAGCACCTGCCGTATTTTATTCCGGTCTGCCCGTACTGGTGGCACCCCGTCCTCGATGACTACCTCAAGGTTTTGCTTCCGCCGGTGAATTATGGGCATCAACTCATTTTTCAATGTATCCAGAATATTCTGTAGCACGATATTTCTCACTGTCAGTTCCATCTTGCCGGCCTCTATCTTGGACAGGTCCAGAATATCATTGATAAGACTCAGCAGGTGCTGCCCGCTGCCCAGAATATCTTTCAGGCACTTTATATGCTCCTCACCCAGCTCGCCTACGGCACCGTCCAGCATCAACTCAGAGAAGCCGATAACAACATTAAGCGGGGTGCGTAATTCATGCGACATATGGGCCATGAATTCAGACTTGGCTTTACTGGCCACCTCCAGTTCCCTGGTCTTTTCCACAAGCTTCTGTTCCTGCTTCATCAGTTCCCGACTCTGCGTTTGAAGTTCTTTGTTCTTAATCTCCAGCAGTCTGCTTTTTTCCTTTAACTCCTGCTCCATTCGCTTTCGCTCGGTGATATCAACCCAGTTGGCCAAATAATATTTATACTCACCGTCTATGATTACCGGAGTAGCATTGATATTAACCCAGAACCGCTCCCCGTTTTTCTTCTGGAACAGCTCTTCCTTACCTACGGCGCCTTTATTCAGCGCCGTGTGAAAAGCCCGGCTGGTTTTGTCCCAGGTCTCTTTCGTCCACCACGGGTATGGCGCTTTCATGCCAAAGACCTCAGCCATGGTAAATCCGGATAGCTCTTCCAGCGCTGGGTTCACATACTTGATTGAGGTATCCGCATTGAGCACCAGCAGCGGATAGGGCGCATTTCTCAGCAGTGTCGAGCTGAATTCTTCAGACTGCCGCAGAGCCTCTTCCCATCGCCGGCGCTCGGTAATATCGGCGATAATGTGCACTGCACCTATGTTATTGTCTCCTCCATCAGCGAGAGGGTCAACGGCGATTTCAAGCCACTTATCACCCTGAAATATCTCCCGCGTTTCCCGACGACCGGTTTTTTTCATACGCACAAAAGGGCACCCTTTTATGGGCTCTTTCTGGCCGTGCCAAAGCTCACAGCAGTTTCTTCCGTGAATGTCACTGTATGATTTACCTATCAGGTCGGTCATCGCTTTGTTACAGCGCACGACGTTGGCCTCATCATCCAGCAGGCAGACCGCATCACCGATGGCATCAAACGTGGTCCGCCACTGATTCGCGGACAGTCGCAGCGCTTCCTCAATGCGCCTGCGCTCGGCGATGTCACTCTGCAACTTATCGCTGGTCTCAAAGAGCAGCGTACTGGAGCGTTGCAGTCTTTCCACCAGCTTTTTATTCTCCAGAGAAAGCTGCTGCTGCTTGAGCGCATTGGCAATGGTATTTTTAATTTCATCCGGATTGACCGGTTTGACAAAACAGGCGTATGCCTTCTGGTTGACCGCCTCCACAGCTGTCTCCACGTTGTCACATCCGGTGGTTATAATTACCGCTACCTCGGGGTTAATTTCCCTGGCCACTTCCAGTATCGACAGCCCGCCGACTTCGGGTAGTTTTACGTCCGCGATTACGACGTCAAAATGGCCTTTTTCCATTATCTTCAGCGCATCAGCCCCTCTTTCCAGGCCAATGACTCTGCAGCCGACTTCTTCAAGTACGCCACAGAGCGCTGCCCGCGCCCCCACCTCACCCTCCACAACCAGTATAGTGGCTGAGCCAGGAGTCATTTCTTTTTCTCCCTGAATAGGGTCTCGGTCAGAGTGATTACCTTTTCCAGGAGAACATTCAGAACAGCCTCTTGGTGCTCGGCAACCTTACTCTCCATCTCAAGTAATACAACCCTACTTACATGTATGCCAATTGTAAATTAATAATACTTAAAATGTCAATAGGCACACAACAATTCCATGTATAAATATCGTAATTCGGCAGCATAATTTGCCATTTGGCGAATAATACGCTTGATAACCGGATGCCACGCGTCAGCACGGCACGGTGAAAAACGCGATTACCGTCATTTAGAGCCGCCCCTTGAGTTTATCAGCTCAGGCCTTCCCCTGAGAAAAATCACTACGTCTTCCCAGAAGTACCTGCGGTCTGCCCGCGGTCCAATCCGATAACCTCTCAGCAATTTACCATCACTCCAGCGTCTTATGGTGCCGGGATGGACACCAAGTAAGAAAGCAACCTCTCCCGTCGTCAGCAAGTTGTTTACCCGCTCGTAATGTCTCACTGACTACCATTCCTCTCTGCTTACGGTTTCCGGGATAGCGTCACTGCCAAACCAGTGGAGGAACACTGCGTCCGGAGGGACATCTTCGATAATCCGCTCCCGGACCCGGTCATATTGGCCCTGATATACAGTCATTTGCTCTCCCCGGTTATCAAAGACCATAACCAGGTCATTCCTCATCCTGATCACCGTTTTAATCATCTTTCTGCCGTCTCCCTTTATCTATCTTTGCCGCTCTACTTCCATCTTAACTCTGCGTAATTAATTCCCCATAAAAGAGACGTTTAAACTGTGTTAAAATAACTGAGCAAAGTCCGGACATTTTTACCGCCGCCAGCTCTGTGCTATACTAATCCTGAAGCAGCCCGAAAAAGGGATATTTATCCGGCGCAGTGAGGTGGCATGAGCAAGCTTATCGATGTACTTACCCGGACCGCGGAAACGGTTTCCCCGCCAATTGGCTTCCGGGCCGGCCGGGCAGTCCCATCAAAGCCCAGCATGGCGCTTATTGCCAGAACTGAGGTAACAGAAAGCACCGCACCACCATTAGACTATGCTGCCGGCGCCGATGCTGTCATCATGGCGCCAACCGGCACCGGGAAGGATGCTTTCCGCTCCCCGTCCAACACGGTCTGGGGACTATGGCTGGAAGGAAAAAACGTCCCGCAGTTAAAAAGTTACATCCAGGCTGGCGCCGACTTTGCTATCCTGCCTCTGAATTCAGCGCTCGACCTCCCGGGCATTGAGAAGATAGGTAAAATCCTGCTCGTTGAATCGTCACTTAGCGAAGGCCTGATAAGAACGATAAACGAGCTGCCCGCAGATGCAGTGCTGTTGGCTGATGACGAAGAGGCAACAGCTATTATTACCTGGCACCGGCTCATGCTGTGTCAGCGACTTGCCGACCTTCTATCCAAACCACTGCTCACCACCGTGCCGGTGTCTATTGGCAGTGATGGGCTCCAGGCCCTGTGGCGGGCAGGGGTGGATGGTGTGGTCACCACGGTGAAAACCGGCAAGCAGGTGGAGGAGTTAAAAGAGCTGCGCCGGGCTATCGATGGCTCGGACTTCCCGGCACGACCGAGGAGACGGGTGGCCGCCTTATTGCCGCACATCGCTGAGGAATCAGACACCACCATCGCCGATGAGGAGGAAGAGGAGGAAGAGTAGCCCTTTCTTCTGGACGCTCTCAGGAACCGGACTGAGCTTTCTGCCAGGACTTACCCTCTGTGGTAATCGACGGGGCAATTACCATCTCTGCCTGGTGCATTTCCCGAATCGTGGTTGCGCCGCAGACACCCATCGCGGTGCGGATGGCCCCGATGATATTCTGGCTGCCATCGGTTACTGACGTTGGCCCGAAGAGAATCTGCTCCAGAGTGCCGCTGGTGCCGACCTTGATTCGGGTTCCCCGGGGCAATGCCGGGTGAGGATGAGCCATACCCCAGTGATAGCCCAGCCCTGGCGCCTCTTTCGCCTGGGCAAAGATAGAACCGAGCATCACCGCATCGGCACCGGCCGCCAGCGCCTTGCAGACATCACCACCCTTGCGGAAACCGCCGTCGGTGATTATCGGCACGTACCGGCCTGTCTCACGGTGGTACTGATCCCTGGCGGCAGCGCAGTCGATAGTTGCCGTCACCTGAGGGACACCGACGCCGAGGACCTCTCTGGTGGTACAGGCAGCCCCCGGCCCAACGCCGACCAGCACCGCCGAGACACCGGCCCGCATTATCTCCAGACAGGCGCTGTAGCTGACACAGTTGCCCACCACCACCGGTAAGGGTGTCATATCTCGCAGCTCGGAGAAAATCAGGCCGCGGTAACTTTTCGAAATGTGGCGTGCCGTGGTTACCGTTGATTGCACAAACAGTATATCCGCCCCGGCCTCAGTCATTATCGAGGCAAAGCGCTTGGTGTTGGCCGGTGTTACCGAAACAGCGCAGGTCCCGCCCCGTTTCTTGATTTCCTGAACTCGCTCACCGATGAGGTTCTCCTTGATTGGCTCGGCATAGATTTCCTGCATCAGGCTGGTTATCTCGGACTGTGATGCCTGCGCGATTCTGGCCAGTACCTCGCCGGGATTTTGATAGCGCGTCTGCACGCCTTCAAGGTGAAGAACGGCCAGGCCGCCCATCTTGCTCAGCCGCACGGCGAAATCGACGTCGGTGACCGCGTCCATAGCCGAGGCAATAATGGGCAGAGAGAACGTGTGATTCTCGATGGTTAAGCCGATATCGGTCTGGTCAGGGTTAACCGTGACGTCGCCGGGGACAATGGCCACTTCATCAAAGCCATAAGCCCGTCGCAGTTGTTTATACTGGGGGGATTCCGTCTTTTTTGACATCATTTGAATATCAACTATAACAAAAAGCCAGAGAACAAGTCAAGAAATTCCACCGCCATCTCAAAGCTAGACAGGTTATGAAGCGTGGGTTATAATACTTAAGTTGGGGAAATTGAGCATTCATGCCTAATTTATACGTGGTGGCAACTCCTATCGGCAATCTGGAAGACATATCTCTGCGCGCCCTGCGCGTTCTGCGTGAAGTCAGGCTGATCGCCGCCGAGGATACGCGCAAAACAAGACGCCTGCTGAACGCTTACGGTATTAAGACGCCGATGACCAGCTATCACGAGCACAACGAAAAGGCAAAGCTTGACTACATTTTAAATTACTTAAAGG
>CAZQWO010000045.1:0-11506 GCA_964597015.1 uncultured Dehalococcoidaceae bacterium | reverse complement strand
GATGATTACCAATAACGGCCCAAAAGTGCTAGAATTTAATGCCCGATTTGGTGACCCGGAAACACAGGTGGTGCTGCCAAGACTGAAAAGCGACCTGCTGGATATTATCATAGCGGTCGTGGATAATAAACTTGACCGGGTGCAGGTACAATGGAGTGCAGAAGCCTGCGTCGGTGTGGTGATGGCCTCGGACGGATATCCGGGGAGCTATAAGACCGGCTTTCCCATTTCCGGGCTTAACGAGGTTGACAAAGATATAATGGTTTTCCATGCCGGCACCAAAACAGGTGCCGCGCCAGGCGAGGTGATGACCAGCGGCGGCAGAGTCCTGACCGTGGCCGCCACCGGCAAAAACCTCACCGAGGCAAGGAAGAAAGTATATAATAATATCACACGGATACATTTTGAAGGCTGCCAGTACCGCAAAGATATTGCGGAAATCAAATAGCAAGGGAGCGTAAATATGCCATTGGTTGGCATCGTTATGGGTTCCAAGTCGGACACGGAAGCGCTCAAGCCGACTCTGGAGATACTACAGCAGTTGGGCATTGACTGCGAGGTCAACGTCATTTCGGCACACCGCACGCCGGAAAAAGCGCGACAATATGGCACGACCGCCCATGAGCGCGGCATTGAGGTTATCATCGCCGCCGCCGGTGGCGCGGCGCACCTGCCCGGCGTCCTGGCCAGCTGGTCTACCCTGCCGGTTATCGGAGTGCCTATCGCTTCCGGAGAACTGGAAGGCGTTGACGCCCTCTACTCAATTGTCCAGATGCCGGCCGGTATACCAGTGGCCTGCGTGGCCATTGGCGCCGCCGGCGCCAAGAACGCCGCCTATCTGGCCGCTGAAATTCTGGGTATCAAGTATGAGAACATCCGCGAGGCTTATGCCAAATACCGTCGCGACCTGCAAGGAGAATTAAGATGATTGAACGCTATTCCCGCCCCCGGATGAAACGGGTGTGGTCTGAAGATAATAAGTTCAATAAGTGGCTGGAAGTGGAGATTGCCGTCTGCGATGCCTGGTCGGAAATAGGAGTCGTGCCCCGCGAGGCCATCTCTAAAATCAAGCTGGCCAAATGCAACCTCAAGCGCATGGAAGAGATTTTAAAGGAAACCCACCACGATATGACCGCCTTCCTCGGTTCGGTGGCGGAGAGCCTGGGTGAGGAATCACGTTTTATCCACCTCGGTCTGACCTCATCCGACGTCATGGACACGGCGCTCAGCCTGCAGCTGGTGGAAGCCTCCGAGCTGCTCACCGAAGACGTGAAAGAACTCATCACGGTACTGGCGCAAAAAGCCATGGAGCACAAATACACCCCGATGATTGGACGCACCCATGGCGTTCATGCCGAACCTATTACCTTTGGCTTGAAACTGGCGATATGGGTTGAAGAGATGAGGCGCAGCCTGCAGCGTCTCGGCGAGGCTAAAAAGGCCATCGCTGTGGGCAAGATATCCGGTGCCTGCGGCACCTACGCCACCGTCCCGCCAGAAGTGGAACAGCGGGCCTGCCATAAGCTGGGGCTTCTTCCCGCACCGATATCAAACCAGATATTACAGCGCGACCGCCATGCCCACTTCATGACCACGCTGGCGATTATAGCCAGCTCGCTGGAAAAGTTTGCCTTTGAGATTAGAGGGCTGCAGATAACAGAGGTGGGTGAAGTAGGTGAGCCCTTCGGCACCGGCCAGACAGGGTCATCGGCAATGCCCCACAAGCGCAACCCCGAACTCTGCGAACGGATTACCGGTCTGGCCCGACTGGTCCGGGGCTATGCCCTGACGGCAATGGAGAACATTGCGCTCTGGCACGAGCGTGATATAAGCCATTCTTCCACAGAGCGTATCACCCTGCCTGACGCCTGCCTGCTCGTTGATTACTGCCTGTCTATCTTCGCCTCAATAATCAAGGGGCTACAGGTTTTCCCGCAGCGCATGAAAAAGAATATGGAACTCACCAAAGGCCTTGTCTTTTCCCAGCGGGTGATGCTGGCGCTCATCGATAAAGGCCTTTCTCGGCAGAAAGCATATGAGCTGGTGCAGCGTAATGCCATGAAGTCCTGGAAAGAAAATAAAGGCTTTCTCAACCTGTTAAAAGCCGATGCGGAGGTCACCGAAAACCTGCCCCAGTCAGAACTGGAGCCACTTTTCGATTACCAGTATTATTTGAGGCACGTTAACGAAATCTTTGAGCGATTGGGATTGACCAAAACACAGTGGAAAAGCGCTATATCAGAAACAACCGATCTGTCCCCCGGAGCTCTTTAATGCACATATCCGTAGAGGTTGAGAGACCATGCCGCAGGAACAATTGACTGATGAGATTCGCAGAGTAGCCATGGCACTGGACAATGCCATAGAAAGTAAAAATCTGGACGCGGTCATATCCTGCTTTGCCGATGACTGTGAAATCGAACTGCTGCGCCATAACCTCTACGGAAAAGCCGGCGTGAAAAAATGGTTTGGCTGGCTTTTTAAAAACATCTGGCAGATTAAATTTCAACCCATCGTAATTATGGCGGAAGGAAATATTCTATTTGAGGAATTCATCATCCGGGCACGATTTGAGAGCGGCCCTGAGGTGAAGTCAAAACAGTCAGAGGTCCTCGTCTTTGAGAACGATAAGATAAAATGCCTGCGTCTCTACTTCGACCGGCTCGACTTTGCCGATACGCTGGCCAAAGACCCGGTGAGCAAAACCGTGGTGAGCCGGGTCATCAAGAAATCCCTTGAGGGCTTAGTCGATTGAACGCGCAGCCTGCAGGAGTGATATATTATGGCTAACGATTTATCGATGATACAAGAAACTGATTTACCTTTACCATTATTCATCAGGGGTAAAGTGCGTGATACCTATGACCTGGGAAATCACCTGCTCATAATCGCCACCGACCGGATTTCGGCTTTTGATTCCGTATTGCCCAGCGCCATTCCGTGCAAGGGTTTCGTCCTGAACCAGCTGTCTGTTTTCTGGTTCCGGCAGACAGCTGATATTGTGCCCAATCACATGGTGGAGCCGATAGAAGATATACACGGCCTCGATATCTATATACCGGAAAAAAAGCGCTTCCCTTACCCTGCTTACCTGGTCGGGCGCTCAATGGTGGTGAAGAAAATAAAGCGCATTCCAGCGGAATGTGTTGTTCGCGGCTACCTCGCCGGCTCCGGCTGGGCGGAATACCAGGAACGCGGCAAGGTCGCCGATTTTACGCTGCCAAAGGGGATGAAAGAAAGCCAGAAACTGCCGGAGCCGCTATTCACCCCGACCACAAAAGCGGAAACCGGCCATGACCTGCCTATATCGATGCATGAAATCGAAAAGCTGGTGGGCAAAGAAATGGCCCGTGAGATAAAGGAAAAAAGCATCGCCATCTATAATTATGCACAGGAATATGCCACCAAACGGGGCATCATCATCGCTGATACGAAGATGGAGTTCGGGCTCGAGGAAGACCGCCTTGTCCTGATTGATGAACTGCTGACCCCGGACTCATCACGAATATGGGACTCCGCACTGTACAAGGTCGGTCAGGCGCAGCCCAGCTATGATAAACAGCCGCTGCGCGACTGGCTTGTGGAATCGGGCTGGAACAAGGAACCACCCGCCCCGCCACTGCCAGCCGACGTTGCCGAAGCAACGTCCCGCAGGTACATCCAGGCATATGAGAGACTCACCGGTCGGGTGTTGAAATAATTCTTCACGCCGTATTATATAAATAAGGAGATAACATGCCATTTCGTTTGGGACCATGGGAAATCGCCCTAATCGTGGTAGTCATCCTCATCGTTTTCGGTGTTGGCCGTTTGCCACAGGTTGGCGGAGCTATCGGCAAAGGTATACGTAACTTCAGGAAAGGACAGCGCGGGGAGGATTTTGAAGAAGAAGAGGAAGATAAAGAAAAGACACCACCAAAGCCCCGAAAAACTGCCCGGAAATCATTAAAGAAATAATTCGGATTTACTTTTAAAGATTACGTCAGTTCATTAAAAATCGCACCGTTTATAATCATAAGAATGAATTTGACAAATTTATTGGGAGTAATTTATACTAAATTATAGTATATTTCGAGCTAAACACAAGTAATTTCCCAGACCTGATACGGATGGTTTTACGATATGCAAATATGCTTTTTATATGACATCTGAGAGATTAAGATTAGGAGATATTAATGGAGCTCAATAGAAGAGACTTTCTTAAAACGTCCGGTGCCGCAGCAGGCGGTATTTTTATTTTTGGCGCCCTCAACCCTGATGTGGTTCAGGCGGCAACTCATAAAGTTCTGCCGCTGAAAAAGAAGGTAGGTGAAAAGACCACCATCTGTTGCTACTGCGCTGTTGGCTGTGGGGCAATCGTAACGACTTATGAAGACGGAACCATCAAAATAGAGGGAGACCCTGACCATCCCATCAATGAAGGCTCTCTCTGCAGCAAAGGCCTCACCATGACTCAGGTCCATGAGGTGGATGGCAAGCCCAATCCCATGCGTCTTACCAAGCCCCTTTACCGGGCTCCCGGTGGGACCAGATGGGAAGAGATGGACTGGGATTTGGCAATAGAGACCATCGCCAAGAGAGTTAAAACCACCCGCGATGCCACTTTTGACAAAGCAAGCGGCCGTACTGAGGCTATAGCCAGCCTGGGTGGTGGCGAACTAGATAACGAAGAGTGTTATATGCTGTCCAAGATGGACCGGGCCCTCGGTATGGTGTATCTGGAGCACTGCGCCCGCATATGACATTCCGCCACTGTCGCCAGTCTGGCGGAAACGTTCGGCCGCGGTGCCATGACAAATCACTGGATTGACATCCGGAATTCCGACTGCATTATGATTATCGGCTCCAATGCCGCCGAAAATCATCCCGTATCCTTCAAATGGGTTACCAAGGCAATGGAGAAGGGCGCCAAGCTCATCAACGTCGACCCCCGCTTCACCCGCACCTCTTCCAAAGCCGATATCTATGCCCCGATGAGGTCAGGCTGCGACATTGCCTTCATCGGCGGCATGATAAACTACATACTCAACGACATGGAGAGAAATCCGGGCGATTACAATATGGAGTACGTAACTCAGTACACCAATGCCGCCCTGATTATCAATCCCGACTTTAAATTCAATGACGGGCTGTTCGGCGAAGTAAAGGACGGCAAGTATACCACTGATGCCAAGAATACCTGGAAGTATGACGACCCCCAAACTCCCGCCACCGACCCAACCCTGAAAGACCCCAACTGTGTCTTCCAACTGCTGAAGAAGCATTTCTCCCGCTATGACGTGGATACCGTATGCGATATTACCGGTACGCCCAAGGATACCTACCTTCAGGTCTGTCAGACCTATGCGGCCACCGGCCAGAAGGGCAAGGCAGGCACCATCATGTATGCCATGGGTACGACCCAGCATACCTACGGTACTCAGAACATCCGGGGCTACGCCATCCTCCAACTCCTTCTGGCCAACATGGGTGTTTCCGGCGGCGGCATAAACGCCCTGCGCGGCACCTCAAATGTACAGGGCTCCACTGACATGTGTCTGCTGGCCCACATCCTCCCCGGATATCTCAACGTGCCCATGGAAAGTGATACTGACCTTGACACTTATGTCAAGCGCTCCGGCAAGCATCCTGATGCCACCATAACCCCTCAGGGTCTGGCCGGGGATAAAAGCTCTAACTGGTGGGGTAATTCCAAGAAGTACGTGGTCAGCCTGCTCAAGGCGTGGTATGGAGATTCCGCTCAGGCGGCCAATGATTTTGGCTTCCACTACCTTCCCAAGTGCGACCCGGCCAAGAACTACACCCACATCGGAATGTTCGAGGCCATGGGCGAAGGTAAAATCAAGGGCCTCTGGTGCTGGGGGCAGAACCCTGCGGTGGGTGGCCCCAATTCCAATGGAGAGCGAGAGGCCCTGGGCAACCTGGACTGGCTCGTTTCCGCCGACATCTGGCTGAATGAAACCGCCGAGTTCTGGAACAGGCCTGGAGCGGATGCGGCCAGTATTAACACCGAGGTCTTCGTTCTCCCCGCGGCCTGCTCTTACGAAAAGGAGGGCAGCATCAGCAATAGCGGTCGCTGGGCACAATGGCGCTATAAAGCGGTGAACCCGCCGGGAGTCGCCATGGCTGACTTGGAAATGATGAACCTCATCATGCTGAAGATCAAGGAACTTTACCAGGCTGACAGCTCTGCTCCCGGACGCGAAGCCGTCACCAATCTGGTATGGAACTACGGCCATATCAATGCCGATATGGTGGCCAGAGAGGTCAACGGCTATGACCTGACCACCGGCAAGCTGGCAGTCAACTTCACCAAGCTGATGGATGACGGCACCACCTCATCGGGCAACTGGCTGTACTGCAACCAGTACACCGAGGAGGACGGGAATAAATGCGCCCGGCGTGGCGCCGTGGACGCGCATCCTAAGAAAATCGGCCTTTACTCCGACTGGTCCTGGTGCTGGCCGCTCAACCGCCGTATTATCTACAACCGGGCATCGGTTAGCCTTGACGGGCTTCCCTGGGACAGTGAGCACCCGGTTATTCTCGACTACGCCAGTGAGAAAAAATGGCAGGGCGATGTTCCCGATGGAGGCTGGCCACCGATAAACCAGGCTAAAGAAGGAGAGAAGTACCTGCCCTTTATTATGAAGCCGGAAGGCGTTGCTCGTCTCTGGGGCTACGGCCTTGCAGAAGGACCGGTACCCGAGGTCTATGAACCCTGGGAAAGTCCGCTGGACAGGAACCTGATGTCAGGCACCAAGACCAATCCCTGTGCTTTCATCGGGAAATATCGGAACGAGCGCAGTACACCCGGTGAATATCCTTACGTCGGCACCACCTACCGCTGCACCGAGCACTGGCAGACCGGCATCATGACCAGAAACCTCCCCTGGCTGGTGGAGCTTATGCCGGAGATGTACGTGGAGATGGACGAGGTGCTGGCTGCGGAAAAGGGCATCACGGCCGGGGACAAGGTCGTCGTCTATAACGCGCGCGGCGAGGTTAACGCCGTAGCCGTCGTTACCAAACGCTTCCAACCGCTGAAGGTTGGTGGTCAGACGGTTCATCACATCGGTATACTAAACCATTGGGGATACAGCGGCATGTCCACCGGTGACAGCGGCAATATCCTCACCCCCCACGTTGGTGATGCTAACACGACTATTCCGGAGTATAAGACTTTCTTATGCAATGTGAGGAGGGCATAACATGGCCAAAGCGATACTGTACGATACTACTAAGTGTACAGCCTGTAGAGCTTGTCAGGTAGCGTGCAAGGGTTGGAATGAGCTGTCGGCAGAGGTGACTACCAATAGAGGAACCTACGAAAATCCTCCCGACCTTTCCCCCACAACCTGGCTCAAGATAGAGTTCCGCGAAATTGACCCCGGCGGGATAGTCCGGTGGCTATTTACCCGGCGTGCCTGCATGCACTGCACTGAAGCTGGTTGCGTTAAAGTGTGCCCCAGTGGTGCGTTATACCATCACGAGCTCGGTTTTGTCGCTTACGACAAAGACATATGCACCGGCTGCGGCTACTGCGCAGATGCCTGCCCCTTCAACGTGCCGCGCTCTGACCGCAATTTAATATCCGGCATCGCCAAAATGGATAAGTGCACACTCTGCACAACGCCAGGGCTGGACCGCCTTTCCAACGACCTGGAGCCGGCATGTGTGAAGAGCTGCCCGTCCGAAGCACTGCAATACGGCGACCGTGACCAGCTTATTGCTGAGGGTAAAAAACGCGTCGAGTCCCTCATTAACAAGGGCTGGACCAACGCCAACCTGTACGGCGAAAATGAGCTGGGCGGACTGCATGTGCTGTACGTCCTGGATGACCATCCCACTGTGTATGGTCTACCGGCGGACCCGCAGATTTCAGCCGCCACCATCGCCTGGCAGGATGTAATGCAACCGATTGGCTGGGTAGTGGGCGGATTGACCGTCCTAGGGCTGGGCTTAAACTATCTTGTTGCCCGAGCCAGCGTAAACAGTGATAAGGAGAAAGAAAATGCCGCAAGAAGTTGAAAAATACAGTAAACCAACGCGAATACTACACTGGACGCATCTGGTCAGTTTCTGTCTCCTGTTTCTAACCGGTCTCGTTCTCTTCATACCCGGGCTTGGCATTATCGCCCAGGATAGCTGGACAAGAGTGATACATCGCATTGCTGCGGCCGTCTTCATTATCGCACCCCTAATCTATATTCCGATGAATTTCAAGGCTACGTGTAAGGGAATCAAAAGAGCCTTCACCTGGGGAGCCTCTGACCTCGGCTGGCTGAAAGCCGCCCCTGAGTACTATTTCCGCGGCACTGAAGCCGATATGCCTCCACAGGACGAGATGAATACCGGACAGAAACTATGGTGGCTCATCGTGCTTGTTTCCAGCGTGATTCTCATCATAACCGGCCTCATTATGTGGTTTGGCAAGACGACGGCTTCACCGGCAACTCTGCAATGGATGGTGTTCCTCCACGATATAGCCTTTATTGCCGCTGGCTCAGGGCTCCTTCTTCATATCTACCTTGGCGTCATTCATCCTTTGATGACAGAATCGTGGAAAGCAATAACCAAAGGCACCATTTCCGCAGACTATGCCAAGAAGCACCACGCCAAGTGGTATGAGGAAGTCACCAAAGGTAAAGAGGTGAAAAGCTAATTGCCTGTTGAAACCGATGATATCATCAGCTTTCTGGAGGAAAAGGAAAGAAAAGAAGGAACTCTTCCTGAACTGCTAAAGTTTTACCAGCAATTGCTGCGCGTCCAGTCTCAAGTTGAGAAAAAGTTATCTTCGCGACTCGAACCGAGTTTGAGTCGCGAAGCTATTAATAAGCGGATTGACAATGGGGTTCCCCTTATTTCTTTTAACGAGCTGGCTATTGACTGGCAGTTATTAGCCGCCACTTTTGATGAGATAAAGATTGTTTTTGCCAATCATGCCGGGCTATTCAATTTCAGTTCTAAGAGACTGGCAGAACTGGAGGCAGACGCTTTGCTGACCAGGCAGGTGCTCAAGCCATGGTTTGAAAAACAAAAGCTGCCGGCAAAGATTCCGAGAAATGTGGACAGAAAACTGCTAAATTCAATTATTCACGCCACCATGAAGCCTCTCTTAACGAGTCACGCCCGAAAATTAATAGATTCCATTGACCAGGAGCGGTGGCGCCGCAGTTATTGCCCGATTTGCGGCGGGAGTCCGGACTTTGCTTCACTTGATACCGAGCGCGGGTCGCGGTGGCTGCTATGTTCCCGCTGTGATACCGAATGGGTCTTCCAGCGCCTTCAGTGTCCCTACTGCAATACCCAGGACCAGAATGACCTGTCCTACCTCACGGACGACACAGGTCAGTACCGCCTTTACACCTGTGAACGATGCCACCAATACCTTAAAACGATTGACCTGCGACAAACCGAGGGGCAGGTTATTTTACCCATTGAACGCTTCCTCACTCTGGATATGGACCGCCAGGCTATCGAAACGGGATATAAGCCTCACTGAAAAGCCTCCAGACCGCCACGGGCTTTTATCCCCAGGACAACGCCGAAGATTACTTTTAGTGTCGGCAAAAGACTGATAAAAAAGTCGCCCCGCCATACCGACAGGGCGACTTCTCTTTTTGCGTTCTGCTTCTCGGCTTTTCAGCAAACTGGGTTTACCCTAATCCTCCCACTCTCCACCTTTCCCGATTCTGGAGAAGCAAAAGCCCAGGCCGCCAAGAAGTATCACCCAGATAACAATGGTGGAAATAATAGCTCCAGTTGTCATTTTCTACTCACCCCCTCCGGCAGTCTTGGTCTTGATGCATGACAGTAAAATGCTGAATATCAGGGTTACACCGAGTATGATCCATATGATATGTGAGCCACCAAGTGCTCCGACCTGATATCCCTCATACTGCGCTGGAACGTCCTTCATGAAGCCGCCGACGACCACCACAAATATCAGTCCCCCCGGTACTACTAGTCTTATCAGCCAGTCCCACCAGGCGCCTATCTTGATATCTGAAGTCTCGTTGCTATGCTCTCTCAGCTTTCGAGGACCGAATACCCAGCCGATAACAAGACAGGCCAGAGCGCCGGTAATCAGCAGACCATAGAAACACACGGCACGGTCGACCATGTCCAGCCAGTACAGGCCGCCCTGGGTAGTGTAAAGAACGCCCACCAAAAAGGCAACGATGGTGACAGTCAGGGTAGCTTTTATCCGGCTCCAGCCAAATTTGTCCATGAGCGGTACCGCGACACCTCCATAGGCGAGGAAGTATGCCGACGTCGTGCCCAGGGAGAACAAGCAAAGGAAGAAGAGTATCCCCACCAGAGCATTGCCGGCGGGCATCATGGAAACCGCTACCGGATAGGTGACAAACGCCAGGCCCAATCCTGAAGCGCTGACTTCACCAATCGGTATATTCATCGCCTGCATGATGAAGCCAACGGTGCTGAAGACAGCAAAACCGGCGAAGAAAGCCGTGGCTGCATCGGAGAATGAGGTGATAATGGCACTATTATTGACATCGGCTTTCCTAGCGATGAAGCTGCCATAGGCTATCATGCCCGCCATACCTAGAGATAAAGTGAAGGCAATCTGGCTAAAGGCAGCAAACCAGACGTCTACATTACCGAGAACAGCAAAATCAGGAGAGAGATAGAAATTCAGTCCGTCCAGTGCGCCAGGCAAGGTGACTCCCCGAATAAACAGGACGACCAGTAATATCCAGGGCGCGATTACCAGGACAACGGAAACTTTGCCTATTACCCGAGCGCCCCGGAACATGATGAGAAAAATGACCAGCCAGACAAATGCCAGCAAGCCAAGGATGAGCCATACCGGTGGACCGAGTGCGGTTGGCCCGTCCGATAATTGCAGGACAGTGCCGAAAAAGAAACCGCCGGCGCCCTCAGCTCCAGCCTGTCCCATACCCCATTCTACGGTAGCAGAGCTGATGGCGTAGCGCAGCGACCAGGCAATGATTACCGTATAGTAAGTCACGATCAGGAAGGCAACCCAGACCGGCCACCAGCCCAACCACTCCCACTTTTTACCGATGCTTTCGAATGCGCCAGGCGCGCTTCTCTGAAACAAACGGCCCATGCCAAATTCCATCATCATCCAGGGAATGCCCATAACGAGAAGGCCGATGATATATGGAATCAGGAAGGTGCCACCACCATACTCGTAGGTCATGTAAGGGAAGCGCCAGACGTTACCCAAGCCGATTGCCGAACCTATGGCCGCAAAGATAAACGGTGTCCGGCTAGTCCATCTTTCCCTTGTTATCTCAGCCATCTAAATGACCTCCTTTCCTGAAAATAGCGCTTGTGGAATCCTGAAAGTGTAACTGATTGGCACCTCCTTCATCACGAGCCCTCGTGATTTTATATTTCCGAAGGAGTACTAGCGGGTATACATAAAATCTCTTGTTAGCTGAAAATTGTACATTGGACGACAGGCGTTGTCAATAGGTTTAGCAGCAATATATTGACAATACGGGGTAAATAA
>CAZQWO010000044.1:2080-11507 GCA_964597015.1 uncultured Dehalococcoidaceae bacterium | reverse complement strand
GTGCCCGTGCCGGATTTGACTCTCGCCACGGATGATTTTGAAAGTAAAAAATGGTCTGGCGGTGAGGGGTGGTATGGCAGCTGGCACCATGAGGGTGATGCTTCCATACAGAAGGGCGGCAGCGCTTATGAGGGGAAATATCATTTAAGGTTGCAGCGCGACACGGGGTACGTGAGGCGTGCCTTTGACCCTTACGGGGAAACGAATGTTTACCTCATACTCCATGCCAAAGCCCAGTCATTTGAGAGCGGTGAAACGGCCGACTGCCTGGCGAGTGCGGACGGCGAGAACTGGACGGTAATGAGGACATGGGAGGATGGCGAGGATGATAATACCTATCGCTACTATCAGATTAACCTGTCGGCGTATACCGCCACGAATCGATTATGGATTGCCTTTGATGCCAATATGTCGGAAAAAGGGGATAAATTCTTCATTGATGACATACGTGCGGTCGTCATCAACCGGCCAATCGACTACGAGGTCGTTACCACGGTTGGTGAGGTAACGATACGAGCAGGAGTGGCCATCGTGGGCGAGGAACGGCACATCACCGCCTGGGAGATTGAATAAAGATGTTCTTTCAGAATACGGTCGCTCTCAGCATGGAAACAAACCTGGCCCGACTTCTCAGCATGAGGGGGAAGGCGGTTGAACGCTGGGAAGAGGTGAATTTTCCTGTCGGCTCGGTCAAGGATGCCCGGATTATAGACCCCGACGGCGTGGCCGCGGCACTGGATGGCCTGTTCAGGTCAACCGGCATTAGCCGTAAGGGCGTTCTGGTCAGCATCAGCGGCTTCCGTTCCGTAACCCGTACCGTGACTTTGCCCGGAATAAGCAGCAATCTGCTGGGAGAAGCAATACAGTGGGCCGCGCAGAGGGAAATGACAGTGCCTTTGAAAGAAATCTACCTGTCCTGGCAGATTACCGGCTCGCGAGATAAGGAACATAGCGTTTATCTTATTGGGACGCCGCGCGACATCTTTGACCCGTTATACCAGGTCCTGCGCCAGGCGGATGTCAGGCCGCAGGTTGTGGAACTCAAAGCAACGGCGCTGTCACGGGTAGTTAACCAAAGTGAGGCGGTGCTTATTGACCTGGAGGATGAGAGCACTGATGTCATTATCGTCGCTGACGGGATTCCAGAGGTCAGCCATACCTCCATAATAAAAGCGGAAGACCTGCTTCTGGAGGAAAGGTTACAGAAGGTGATTGGCGCTCTGGGACAGGCTTTTACTTTCTTTAAGAATGTCCATCCTGAGCATCCGCTCAGCGCCAGCACCCCGGTGTATTTAAGCGGTGCCCTGATGAGCAACCCGGAAACAGGTGTGCTATTGCGTGAGAGCATCAAACAGCCGATAGAAGCACTGCCGCTGCGGATAAAACAGGCTCCTGATTTTCCTCTATCCCGGTATGCCGTGAACATTGGGCTGGCGCTGCGGCGCGTGAAAGCCTCCAGAAATGGGAAGCAGGCAGGAAAGTACCTGCCACGCATAAATATGAATATCATGCCCGTAACCGCCAGCATTATTAGAGAGAGAGGATACTAATCGGGTCATAACCGCCGGCGATATAGATAACTATTGAAATCAATAAAGTAATGGAGGTTACCGTAAGTGGAGGAAAGAAAGAAAATCTTGGTTGTTGATGATGAGCCCCATGTCATCAGGTCTCTTGACTTTATTTTCAGCAGAGAAGGATACGCAGTAACCAAGGCGGAAGATGGCGAAAAGGCAATCGACCTGGTGAAAAAGTCTAAACCAGATTTGATGTTTCTGGACGTAATGATGCCGAAGAAAAATGGCTATGAGGTGTGTCAGGAAATTAAAAACAACCCCAGCCTGAAAGATATCTACATCATCATTTTGACTGCCAAGGGGAGTGAGTCTGACCGGGAGAAGGGTATTAGCATGGGTGCCGATGAGGTGATTACCAAACCGTTCAGTCCGGTTAAGGTGGTGGCAAAGGTCAAGGAGTTATTCGCCTGACCCATCGTTAATAAGATAGCTTGCCCTGCGGCGCTGAGCGATCAGCAAAAGGAGTGATAAAGTGGCGACAACAAGTATGGCTAAAAACATGGAGGCTTCGGTTACTACTGAATTATCGACCCTCTATGAAATTTCATCCCTGCGATTTTCAAAATCGGAGAAGAGCTTTGCCCGAGAGGTTGTGGAAAAAGCGGCCAGTCTTTTTGATGTACATCGCTTGGCACTCTATGCCGGGAATGGTGCTGGCCGACGGCTGATAGCTTCGCTGGCCGGTCCGGATAAAGACAGGGTATCTGACCTGGTTAACCAGGACCAGCCGAACCGGTGCCAGTTTGCTCTGGGCGCTGATGGCAGGCTGGGCACTTTATATGTAGAACAGGAGCAGGCCATAGATAGCCGGCAGCGGCGGCTGTACCATATTTTTGCCCGCCAGCTTGAGCAAAATCTGAAACTGGTCCGGGAGGCTGCGGAGCGCAAGCAGATGGAAGAAGAATTGAGGCAGAGCGGAGAGTACAGTTCCACCATTCTGAATAACGCACCCAATCCAATGCTCGTCACCAATCCGGATTCATCAATCGGCTATGTCAATCCGGCCTTTGAAGCGCTGACCGGGTTTTCCCTGAGTGAATTAATTGACCAGAAAGCTCCTTATCCCTGGTGGACTGAGGAGACAATCGAAAGAATCGAGGAAGGCCATCTCAAAGCCTTCCGCCAGGGAGTAAAAGCGAGGGAACAGCTCTTCAAGAAGAAGAACGGAGAACGGTTCTGGGTTAATGTAAGCGGGACGCCAATAATGATAGATGGTCAGTTCAAGTACTATCTGGCAAGCTGGGTTGACATCACTGAGCGCAGGAAGATGGAAGAGGAATTAAGGCAGAGCGAGGAGAGGCTGGCGCAGCTGTATGACGAGGCCCCGGTTGGCTACCACGAACTCGACAGAGAGGGGCGCATAATTCAGGTAAACCAGACGGAGCTGGATATGCTCGGCTACATCGCCGAGGAGATACTGGGCCGGCACGTGTGGGATTTCATGGTAGAGTCGGAGACATCCAGTAAAGCCTTTGCCGCCAAGATGGCCGGCACTATGCCCCCCGGTAAAGGCTTCGAGCGCACCTACCACCGGAAAGATGGTACCACGGTGGCCATCCTTATCGAGGACCGATACGTAAAAGATGAGAGCGGGCGGGTCATTGGCCTCCGCTCCACCATGCAGAACATAACCGAACGCAAAAAGATGGAGCAAGAGCTGAGGGAGAGCGAAGAGAAACTCAATGCCATAGTTAATTCTGCTGGCGCTAATATCCATATGCTGGATAAAGACTGTAATATCATCTGGACCAATCAAGCCTCAAGGAACATGTATGGCGAGGACGTGGTCGGCCGGAAATGTTATGAAGCATTTCATCAAAGAAAAGAGCCCTGTCAACCATTTCCCTGCCCCACGTTTCAGGCAATGCAGGATGGTAAAACACACGAATGGGAAAATCAGGTAATAAACAAAGATGGGCAGAAGGTATATGTCAATGTTGTCTCATCGGTGGCGCTGAGGGATGAAGAGGGGAATCCCCAGGCGGTGGTAGAAATCAACCGGGATATAACTGACCGTAAAAAGGTGGGGGAAGCGCTTAAGGAATCCGAGGAAAGATACCGGGCGCTGGTAAATCTGGGGGCAAATATCGGGGAGGCGGTGGTCATGCTCCAGGATGATGAAAAAGGGGCCGGGATGCACACCTTTGTCAATGAGGAGTGGACGCACATCACTGGCTACTCAGAAGAGGAGCTGCTCAATATATCCATGACAGATTTAATCCATCCCAGGGATAGAAAAGCGGCCATGGAAAGACACCGCAAGAGAATAAGGGGAGAAGAACTGCCAGGGCTGTATGAGTTAGGCATCATCAGAAAGGACGGCACCGAGGTGCCAGTAGAGGTCACCTTTGCCCATAGCAACTACAAAGGTAAACCGGCCAATGTTGGCTACATCCGTGACATCACCGACCGGAAGCAGATGGAAGAAGCACTGCAGAAAAAAATGGAGGAGCTCGAAAATGCCTACAGTGAGCTGCAGAAGATTGACCAGATGAAGGACAGTTTCCTGTCCACGGTATCCCACGAGCTCCGGACACCGCTCACTTCAATCAAGGGCTTTGCCGAAATCCTGCTGAGCTATGAAGAAGACAGGGAGACGCAGAAGGAGTTCCTCAATATCATCAATGAGGAAAGCGAGCGGCTCACCCGGCTGATTGATGACCTGCTTGACCTCGCCAAGCTTGAGTCCGGACGCCAGCAGTGGGTAACTGACAGAATCGCGATTACAGACATTATCACGCAGGCGGTACATGCTGTTCACTCACTGGTAACGCAGAAAAGGTTGAATATTCAAACTGACCTGGCCTCTGATTTGCCTTACTATACGGGTGATAAGGACAGGTTGATTCAGGTGGTCACCAATCTGCTGAGCAACGCCATCAAGTTCACGCCTGAAGAGGGCGAAATAAAGATTAAAGCCGAACTGGTGAAGGACACTCAGTCGAAGAAACCAGTAGAGGCAATAAGGGTAAGAGTTTCCGATACCGGCATTGGTATAGAGGCAAAGAATCAGAAAAAGGTATTCGAAAGGTTCAAGCAGGTTGGAGATACCATGACCGACAAACCAAAGGGCACGGGCCTCGGCCTGCCCATATGCAAGGAAATCGTGGAGCATTATGGAGGTAGAATGTGGGTTGAGAGCGAATCGGGAAAGGGGAGTACCTTCTATTTCACCCTGCCACTGGACAAAAAGGTAAAAGCTGAAGCCCCAGAGCCCAGGGAAATCAGAGAAGCCGTCACACCCAAGGTCGGCAAGACAATCCTGGTTGTTGATGATGAGGACCATGTGCGCCGCTTCCTGAGCCATGAGTTCACCAAGCGGGGCTACCGTGTCTTCGAAGCCACCAATGGTCAGGAGGCCATCTCCCTGGCCAGAAAACAGCTGCCGGATCTGATTACCCTTGACGTTCTGATGCCAGATATAGACGGTTACGATGTCACCGCCATTCTGAAAAACGACCCGGAGACAAAAGATATCCCGATACTCATCATATCCGTCATCGAGGATAAACAGAAGGCGTTCCACCTGGGAGCGAATGACTACTTGACCAAGCCGTTCAAGATCGGGATGGTGATGGAGAAAATCAGCAAGCTGCTGCGACAAGTGCACAAAACAGTGCTTGTGGTTGATGATGATAAGGCACTGGTGAAATCATTGAAATATAAACTGGAGAAGCGGGGTATATCGACCTATGTTGCCTACAACGGGAAAGAAGCGCTGCAGGTGGTGCGCCAGAATCCGCCAAACCTTATCCTTCTGGACATCATAATGCCGGAGATGGATGGCTATGAAGTCATGAACCGCCTCAAGCAGAACCAGAAAACAGCCCACATCCCGATAATCGTATTGACCGGAGTCGAAATAGACGGTGGCCGTGTGAGAGCACTGTTGCTTGGGGCCGATGATTACGTGACCAAATCGGATGGATTGGACGCACTATTTGAAAACATAGAGACCTATATCAGTGACCATTAATATAATGAGGGGCCTGAAATAAGCCCCGGTAAGGGCTTGCTTCATAATGTTCACTCATAGAGATGGCAGGCCACCAGGTGGTTATTATCAATCTGTTTTAAACCCGGCGTTTCCTGGCGGCAGACTTTCATAACTCTGGGGCAGCGGGTATGGAAGCGGCACCCTGCTGGCGGGTCAATCGGCGAGGGGACTTCACCGGGCAGTGGAATTCGTTTTTGCTGCTGATGCGGGTCGGGGAGAAAAACTGCCGAAAGCAGGGCCTGGGTATAAGGGTGAAGCGGCCGGTGGAATAAATCATCTCTGCCGGCGAGTTCCACTATCTGACCGAGGTACATAACGGCAATCCGGTTCGAGACCTGCCCGATGACCGCCAGGTCGTGGGCAATGAGCAGGTAGGCCAGGGAGAACTCATGCTGCAGGTCCAGTATCAGGTTCAGAATCTGCGCCTGGACAGATACGTCAAGCGCGCTCACGGGCTCATCAGCGACGATTAATTTTGGGCTTACCGCCAGGGCGCGGGCGATACCGGTGCGCTGCTTCTGCCCTCCGCTTAATTCATGGGGGTAGCGAGTGGCGTGGCCCGGTTCCAGCCCCACCCGTTGCAAAAGTTCTGCCACTCGCTCCGGCCTGTCTTTTTCGCTGCCCACACCGTGGATGAGCAGGGCCTCACCGATGGCATCACCTATGGTCATCCTGGGGTCGAGAGAGGACTGCGGGTCTTGGAAAATCATCTGCGCCTCTCGCCTCAACTCCTTCAACTGCTTCTTGTGCAGAGATGTAATATCGGTGCCCCGATAAAATACCCGCCCTGAGGTTGGCTCTTCCAGTCGCAGCAGCGCCCTGCCCAGGCTTGATTTGCCACAGCCCGATTCACCGACCAGCCCCAGCGTCTCCCCCTCCGCGATGAAAAAGGAGACCCCGTCCACCGCCTTAACGTCGGCAACATGCCTGGCGAGCAGCCCGGCCATAACCGGGTAATACTTTTTAAGATTTTCGACCTCTAATAATTTCCGTTCCATATCAGTTAACCTGCCATAACTATAAAGCTACGCATACAGGTAACAGGCAGCAACGTGCTCTCCTGCGATAACAAATTCCTCGGGTCTTTTCTGCTGGCAGACCGGCATTCGCTGCTGGCAGCGGGGGTAGAAGATGCAGCCTTCGGGCGGGTCAATGAGGCTGGGGATTATGCCCGGAATGGGCGACAGCTTTTCCCGGCGCTCGGAGATGGAGGGCAGGCACTTCAGCAGGCCCCAGGTGTAGGGGTGCTTCGGCTGGTCGAAGATATCGAGGACACTGCCGGCCTCGGCAATACGGCCGCCGTACATCACAATGATGCGGTCGGCAATCCCGGCCACGGTGCCCAGGTCGTGGGTGATGAACAGGATGGACATATTCTTATCCTGCTTCAGGTCGCGAAAAATGTCCAGAATCTGCGCTTTGATGGTGGTATCGAGGGCGGTGGTGGGCTCATCGGCAATCAGGATTTCAGGGTCGCAGGAGAGTGCCGCCGCAATCATCACCCGCTGCTTCATGCCGCCGGAAAACTGGTGCGGGTAGTAGCCCATCCTCTCCTTCGCCTGGGGGATACCGACCTGTTCCATCAGGCCCAGTGCTCTATCATGGGCCGGTCGGTGCCCCAGCTTCAGGTGAAGACGTATCGGCTCCGTTATCTGGTCGCCCACGGTAAATACCGGGTTCAGCGAAGACTGTGGGTCCTGGAAAATCATGGCGATGCGGTTGCCGCGTATCTGCCTTAGCCTGGCTCCGGGACTGCGGAGCAGGTCCTCTCCGTGGTAATTTATCTCGCCGCCCAGTATCCTGCCCGGCGGGCTATCTATGAGCCGGAGAATGGAGAGCGCGGTGGCGGTCTTGCCGCAGCCCGATTCACCCACCAGGCACAGGCATTCTCCCTTACGCAGGCCGAAGCTGACGCCATCAACCGCCCTGACCACGCCAAGGCGGGTGAAGAAGTAGGTTTTAAGCTCATTTATCTGTAAAATCGTGTTGTTCATCTTAAGTCCTATAATTGACTCCTCGGGTCGAAGGCGTCTCTGATGCCGTCGCCCAGGAAATTGAAAGCCAGCACGGTCAGGAAGAGCATTATGCCGGGCTCAACGGCAATCCACCAGGCTGTGTCCAGGCTGCGCTGGCCGGCGTGCAGCACCAGCCCCCAGCTGGTAACGGTCGGGTCGCCGAGGCCGATGAAGCTCAGGGCGGCCTCGGCCAGGATGACGCCGGGGATGGACAGCGTGGCGATGACGATAACCGAGCTCAATACATTGGGGATGAGGTGGCGGAAAACGATGCGGCGGTCGCTGGCACCGAGTGACTTAGACGCCATGATGAAGTCCCTGGTGCGCAGCGATAATGTCTCGCTTCTGACCAGGCGGGCAGTGCCCGTCCAGCCGGTGAGCCCGATGACCAGGATAATAAACCAGAGCGACGGGCCAAAGATGAAGACGATGAATACCAGCAGCAGGAAGAAGGGAAAGGTCATCATGATATCGGTGAAGCGCATCAGGACATTATCCGCCCAGCCTCCCAGATAGGCGGAAACAACCCCTATTATCAGGCCGATGAATATGGCGATAAGGGTGGCCATCAGCCCGACCTGCAGGGATATTCTGGTGCCGGAGGCGAGCATGGCAAGCATGTCGCGCCCCTTGTCATCGGTGCCGAGGGGGTGCCGCCACATGCCGGGCGTCTCCGTGGTGATAAATTGCCCCGTAGTGCGGTCGTAGACCGACTGCTCGGCGGATAAGCCCACGGGGGGCAAGTTCTTGTTCGGGAAGTCAACCCTGGTCGGGTCCTGAGTCAGGAAAGGGCCAAGGAGAGCCACGGCGACCAGGAAGATAATGAACGCCAGCCCGATGACGGCCAGACGGTGCTTTCTGGTCCGGTCCCAGTAGTAACGGGTCAGGCGGCGGTTTACATAAAGCGGGTATATTCCATAGAAAATTATTACCAGGGCAAAGAACAGGTAAAAGTAGACGAAAGGGCTGAAGATGCGGTCGACGACGAATAAATCAAAGAGAAAGATAAAAAGCAAGACCAGCAGCAGCCCGCTGAAGAGCAGGTTCCGCCGTCCGCTGAAAATTTCAGTTATTCGCCTCATCAATACGTCCTCAATCGTATCTTATCCGGGGGTCGAGCCAGGTATAGACGATGTCGGTGGCCAGGTTGGTGAGCAGGACCACCATGGCGCCGATAAGGGTTATGGTGATAACCACCGGATAATCGTTGGCAAAGATAGCATTAAAGGAAATCCGGCCGAGTCCCGGGATGCCGAAGATAATTTCCGTCAGATAAGCGCCGCCGAAGACGACCCCGGCCAGGTCGAACATGATAATGGTGATGATGGGCAGGATGGCGTTGCGTAAGACGTGCTTGCCGATGACGATACGTTCCGGAAGCCCCTTGGCGCGGGCAGTCTTTACAAAGTCCTTTCTCAGATTGTCCAGCGTGGCCGACCGGGCATACCTGGTGTAGCCGGCCATCATGCCGGTGCCGAGGGTAATCACGGGCAGGATAAGCGCTTTCAGGTTGGCCAGGGAGAACATGGGCAGGCCGGTATCGTAATACGTCTTGAACCAGCCCAGCTGCACGGAAAATACCAGGATGAGCATGATGCCCAGCCAGAAATTGGGGATGGAGATGCCGATAAACGAAAAGAAGGTGGCAGCATAATCGGTCCGGGTATACTGCTTCACCGCTGAATAAATGCCAATGAAAATGCCCAGGGAGGAGGCGAAGAGCATGCTGAGCAGGATAAGCTGGAAGGAATAAATCCAGTGGCGCCGGATGAGCTCGATAACCGGCATGGAGGTGCTGAACGACCACCCCCAGTCACCGCGGGCCAGACTGACCAGGT
>CAZQWO010000044.1:0-1980 GCA_964597015.1 uncultured Dehalococcoidaceae bacterium | reverse complement strand
GGCATGGAGGTGCTGAACGACCACCCCCAGTCACCGCGGGCCAGACTGACCAGGTAGTTGAAGTACTGTTCGTGGAGCGGTTTATCGAGGCCGTAGCGCGATTCAACCGCTTCAATGACCGCGGACGGGTCCTGGGTGCGGGCGGAGATATTGGCCAGGTACTTGTCCGCCGGGGAGCTGGGGCCGATGCGGAGCAGAATGAAGGTGATGGTCACCACGCCAAAGGCGATTAAGAAGGCGTAAAAAAGCCTTCTGATGATGTAGTTCTGCAAGCCGCCCCGTTTCACCGGCGTACTCCCTTCAGGAGTTCTTCAGGGTTCCGCAAAGTACCATTCATGGTGGTTCCAGCCCAGCCGCATCCCCGGGTCGATACCCTCCACGTTTGACTGGAAAGCGGAGTTGCTCCTGGGGAAGGAGAGAAAATCGGCCGGCTGGTCTTCAGCGATAAGCTGGCTTATCTCGGTATACATCTGCTTGCGCACCTCGGGGTCGAGCGCCTTTTCTGACCTGACCTCGGTAAAAAGCTCGTCCACTCTCTCGTTGGAATATCCCCAGAAGTTGAGCCCGCCGTCGGTGATAAAGAAGACCCGGGAGCCCGACGGGGCGATGGGGTGGGTATTGAAGGCGAGGACCATCATATCCCACGGCTCTTCACTGACGGCATCGGGGCCGTTGTTGTAATTCGGCTCCTGGTCCGAGCCGGGCACCTTGTTCATCATATACTGGCGGAGCTGGGTGGGCCAGGGCATGAGTTTAAAATCCACTTCGATGCCGATATCGCCCAGCTCCTGCTTCACAAAGAGGGTGATGTCCTCGGTGAGCTTGCTGCCGGTGGTGGTGACCAGGGTCAGCTTTATAGGCTGGCCGTCCTTGTCGTGAATGGCGATGCTGCCGTCATCCTTCCGGGTGCCATAGCCGGCCTCAAGCAGTAGTTCCTTTGCCTCTTCCTTGTCATACAGGTCGCCGATGCCAAACTGGGGTACCCCCTCCTCGGTATACCAGGGAGAGGGCATGGGGATGAAGCTGAAAGCGGGGTCGGCAAAGCCGAACCGTATCTGCTCAATGAAGGTCTCCTTGTCAATGGACATCGATATAGCCTGCCTGACCCTCTTGTCTCTGAGGCCTTCCCAGCCATTGTTGCGCAGGTTATATACGATGAGGTCGTAGGCCCTGGTGGGGACAGTGTAGACATTGAGTTCTTCCATCTGCTTGAATTTGGCCACCTGCTCCGGCTCGATGCCGCAATGCTGGATATCTCCTGCTTCCAGGGCCGCCAGCATTGCCGCCGACGTGCCGAAGAGCTTGGTGGTGTATTCCTCAAAGTAAGGGGCGCCCGTTTTCTGGCCGAGGTAGAAGTCGGGATTGCGCTCCACGACGTATTTATCATTCCGTATCCATTCCTTGAAACGATATGGGCCGAGGTTGCCGGTATAGGTAAGGTTATTGAACTCCTCGGCCTCGGTGAACGCCTCAAGGTCGCCCTCGTATTTTACGGCAATGTGCCTGGGATACGGCGTCAGCGAGTATATGGCGTTATCAATGAACTCCGGGTCAACGGTCTGACGCCTGATAACGAAAGTGGTTTCATCGACCGGCTCAACCTCTACGAACACCGTCTCTCCTTCGACCTCCTCCTGCCACTCGGTCTGGTAGGTGTAGTTGAGCCAGTCGGAGAACATGAGGTTATTCAGGGTGTAGACGTAGTCCTCGGCGGTTACGGGAATGCCGTCGCTCCACTTCAGGTCGTCGCGGATGGTAACGGTATAAGTCAGGCCGTCCTCTGATATATCCACCGGCCTGGCCAGGTGGCGCAGGTGGACGTTCCAGTCGTTGTCGTAAGTGGCGAGGCTGTCAAAGCACATCCCGGCATAAGAGAATGAGGATGCGTCGGCGGCCAGCAGCCAGTTCAGGGTCTCGGCATCGCCCCCGGATGTTCCTTCAATGAAAGCCCCCTTGACTTCGGGATAGACTGCTGGCGGC
>CAZQWO010000043.1:0-11541 GCA_964597015.1 uncultured Dehalococcoidaceae bacterium | reverse complement strand
AGCCACGTAACCATCCTGGTTGAGCATGATGCACTCGTCAAAGCCCTTCTCCACGGCATCTGACTTGGCCAGGGCGTTGCCGGCATAATGGCCCATTATCTTCACCTGCGGCGGAATGGAATTATCGGTGGGGCACTGCCAGGCGGAGACGGTGCATCTGGCCTTATCAACATCTATGTACCGCCCCCAGGGAATGATAAATACGGTAAAATCATCCTCTATATCATGAACTCGAACGCCAAGAGCTTCGCTGCATTTGTAGGCCAGCGGACGTACGTAAATATCCTGCTCAAAAGCGCATTTCTGGGCCAGCTCCACCGTGATGCGGCACATCTCGTCAATGCTGTGGGGCATCTTCATTCTCATTACCTTGCAGCCGTTGGTGAGCCGCTGATAGTGCTCTTTCTGGCGGAAGAGAAAAACCTGCTTCTGCTTGCTGTTCCAGTTGCCCCGGATGCCCTCAAAGACAGCCGTACCGTAATGGAGGGCGTGGGTCATAATATTTACATTGGCTTCGGCAAGGGGGATGAATTTCTCTTTAAAAAAGGCGTAGGATGATGGCATGACAGGTCTCCTTTTCCAGACAATAGTTATCAAACATTATAGCGACTGTGAATGGAGATTACAAGAGGGCGTAGGGAGGCTGGATTTAGGGTAATTTAGGTGCTAACATATACAGCAAGTGAAGGGAGGTGTGAAATGCTGGAGCAGTTTTCGGGCGAGTTGCTGGAGGCGATTTTTGATGCGCTGCCGGTGGACGTGACCTATGTTGATGAAAACGATACGGTGCGGTATTACAGCAAGCACGACGAGCGGATATTCCGGCGGACACCGGCGGTGATCGGTCGCCAGGTGCAGAACTGCCACCCTAAAGATAGCCTGGACAAGGTAAAACAGGTAGTTACGGAATTGAAGTCGGGGAAGAGAAACGTCGCCGAGTTCTGGATTGACTTTAAAGGACGCAAGGTCTACATCAGGTATTTCACCGTGCATGATAAAGAGGGGAAGTATCGCGGCATCCTTGAGGTGACGCAGGACATCACCGATATTCAGAAGATTACGGGGCAGAAGCGGCTGCTGGATATGACGTAGATAACCCGTTTTACCGTTTTATCTAGACAAACTCGGCGTGTGCAGGGTGTAGCCATCTTCGCTTTCCGGGAAGATATCTCTCAGCAGTAAAGTCCTGCCTGTCTGTATGGCGCTGAAGCCGTACTTTCTGCGTATGCGGTCGACCGCCGCGTTGAGCTGTTCCAGACGCTGGTCAGTCGAATCTAGCATATCGGGCTGTTCTCCAGACTCCACCAGGCTTGACACCCCGATGCCAATCAGTCGGACCGCCTGTTTTCCACGCTGGAGCTCGTTTTTCAGCATTTGCCAGCCGGTGGCGAATATGGCCTGGTCGGTATCAGCGGATTTGTACAGGGTCTGCTGTCGTGTAATGGTGGTGAAGTCGGCGTCCCTCAATTTTACGGTTATACACCTTGCCCGCATTTCTTTCTGGCGCAGTTCGCTGCCCACCCGTTCGCTGAGGTAGCGGAGGGTCGCCTGCACCAGCGTGGTGTCTCTGGTGTCCTGGGCAAAAGTGGTCTCCCGGCTGATTGATTTGGCGGCGGCCGGGGGCTCCACCTTGCGGTCGTCAATGCCGCTGGCGTGGTCGTGAATGAGTCTGCCATAGGCGCCGAAGTGGCTCTTCAGTACACCCGCTGGCAGTGCTGCCAGCTGCCCGATGGTGCTGATGCCCAGGTTTTTCAGAATCTGTTCGCTCTTTTTACCGATGCCGGGTAGCTTGTTCGCCGGTAGCGGGGCCAGAAATGGGCGTTCGTCTCCGGGGGATACTTCCAGCAGGCCGTCCGGTTTGGAAGCATCCGAGGCAATCTTGGCCACCACTTTGCTGCTGGCAATGCCGATTGAAGCGCAGATGCCCAGTTCATCTTTTACGCGCTGTTTCATCTTTTGCGCCATATTAATAATGGACCCGTGGAGCGATTCAAAGCCGGTAACATCCAGGTAGGCCTCGTCAATGCCCAGCGGCTCAAGGTAGGGAGAGAAGTCAGCCAGTATCGCCATGAATTTTTGCGAGGCCTCGCGGTAGCGTTGGTAGTTGCCCTCGATGAATATGGCCTGAGGGCAGAGGCGGCTGGCGGTGAGCAGCGGCATGGCGGAATGCACGCCGTAGGCGCGGGCTTCATAAGAAGCGGCGGCCACAACACCTCTTCTATCGGGCTTGCCGCCGACGACCACCGGTTTGCCTTTCAGTTTCGGATTGAGCACCTGCTCCACTGAGACGAAGAAGGCGTCAAGGTCAATGTGCATGATATGGCGCGGCTTCTGATTGCCCATTTCTAAATCCTCAGTATCTGCACTGCCTTCAGCGGGCAGGCGCGGGCGCAGTCACCACAGCCCTGGCAGGTGGCGGGGTGGAACATTGGCTTGGCGTACGGAGCTTCCTGTTTGATGAGCTTGTGTGGGCAGGCTGACAGAGCCAGACAGTTACCCTGCTGGCATTTTTCTGGCTGGCACTTATCAAAGACCACCACGGCCGTCTTACTCGGCATTCCCGGCTTTTTCTGTCTCCTTTTGTAATCTCTCCAGTTCCTCTTCAAGTTCCTCGCGCTGCTGCCACATACGCAGCGGCACCGAGTGGGCCGGCCAGCGCGCCAGCAAATCGGCCAGCTTTGCTTCGAGTTCTTTCTTACTCTCGGCAGCTGTTTTGCGGGGCGTCGGTTCTTCCCTGGGGATAACAGCCTTTACCCGGCGCTCAAAGACGCTTCTCGGCAGGAGTATGCGATGCTGGCACTTTGAACATTTGATGCCGACATCAGCGCCGAGACGGACCACCTGCCATTCGTAGCTGCCGCAGGGGTGTTTTTTCTTCAAACGGACAGTATCGCCGATTTTTATATCCATGGCGCCCGACTTCAAGCTGGAAAACTAAATCAGGAGCTGGTTTCCCTGATGCGGTTTATCTGCTCTCTCAGGTTAAGGGCAGCCTGGCGCGCTGCCGGAGCGAAATCCTTTCCCTGCGAGGCGTAGAGAATCTGCCTTGAGGAGTTGATAATTGCCTTCTCGCCGCGGCGGTCAACACCGTAGCGGACGGTGAGTTCCAGGTCTCCCCCCTGGGCACCGATGCCGGGAATCAAAAGCGGCATGTCAGGGTGCTGCTCCCGGATTATCTTCAGTTCATCAGGGTAGGTGGCGCCCACCACCAGGCCGATGTTTCCGTGCCTGTTCCATTCTCCGGCTTTCCGGGCAACAACCTGGAACAGGGGGATATTTTTATTGTCTCCTGTTTCAACATTGAGAGACTGGAAGTCGACAGCCCCGGCATTTGAGGTACGGCAGAGAATAAAAATACCGCGGTCACGGTACTGCAGGAACGGCTCCAGGGAATCATAGCCTAGATAGGGGTTTACCGTGGTGGCGTCAAAACCAAAGTAATCGAAGATGGCCCGGGCATAGGCTTTGGCCGTGTTGCCGATGTCGCCGCGCTTGGCATCGCCGATGACCGGAATATCATCTGGAATAAAATTTTTCGTCTGTTTCAGGATGCTCATCCCGTCATCACCCAGCGCTTCGTAGAAGGCGAGATTTATTTTATAGGCGCAGACCAGGTCGGCGGTGGCCTCTATAATAGCCTGGTTGAACTCGGCGACGCTGATTTCTGGCGGCGTCTTCTCCTGATCCGGGTCAAGACCCACACAGACGAGGCTATTGTTCTTCCTCATCGTTGTGGTCAGCTTTTCTACAAAATTCATCTTGGTCACTCGCAAATCAAAGGCCGATAGGTGGGGGTTAATCGAGCGGCCCGCCAGCTTATCAGTACTATCGAGCAATCTCGTGGTGTGGTGTTTGCGCTTCGGTGGGAAGCATATCGCCAAGGACTTTCTGGAGTGCCATGGTATGGCTGCATAGGCCCCATGTGGCGAAGAAATGGCAGGAGCAGTGCCACTTGCCATCTTTATAGCCGGTATTATAATTGTCGTTATCGCCGCGGAATTTAACGGCCAGTTCGTTGAACATTATGCGGTCGGTTTCCTGAGCGTATCGATTTGCCTTTTCAATCTTCCCAATTAAGCTGGACTGCATATGCATCCCTCCTTAATTTAAGAAGCACTGGCCTGAACTGGCACAGCGCTTCATCACCATATTGACAAGCCTCTAGCTCTCAGGTTCATATCGATATTACCATCATGGTTATCATTAATTAAATTTTAACTCTTTTCCAGCGGCAAGTCTAGGGGAGCTATGACGATTTTCCACCGCCTGTTATTTGCCTTGGTCAAAGCTAATGCGGTAAAATAACTTGAAAAAAAGTGAGGTTCAGCGTGCCAACCTACGAGTACGAGTGCGGCAAGTGCCAGTTTCGTTTCGAAAGGAAACAGAGCTTTGATGAGGAGCCGGTAGCCGTGTGCCCCCAGTGCCAGGGTAAAGCTCGTCGGGTCATCCATTCAACACCCGTCATCTTCAAAGGCAGCGGTTTCTATATTACCGATAGTCGCAAACACCGCAAATCGGAAGAACACAAGGAACCGGCAAAGAGCCAGGAACCGGCAAAGAGCAAGGAACCGGCAAAGGGCAAGGAAGAAGTATCAGGCAAGGAGAAGGGGAAGTAGTCCGGTGAAAGCTCTCCTGCAGCGTGTTGCCGGGGCCTCCGTTACCGTTGGCGATGAAGAGGTGGGGAAAATAGGGCGGGGTCTCGTTGTATTTCTGGGTGTGGCTGCTGGTGATGCCGAGAAGGATGCCGAATATCTGGCGCAGAAAGTCGCCAACCTGCGCATTTTTGCCGATGACGAAGGCAAGTTCAACCTGTCGGCGCTTGATGTCCACGCTGAACTGCTCATTGTCAGCCAGTTCACCCTCCTCGCCGATACCAGAAAGGGAAGGCGACCCAGCTTCATAGATGCTGCTCCTCCCGAGCAAGCGGATAAGCTGTTTGCTTATTTTGTGGAGCAGGCGAGGGCTACCGGCCTGAAGGTGGCGACCGGTAAATTCCAGGCTTACATGCAGGTTGAAATCCACAATGATGGCCCGGTCACCATCATGCTGGACAGCAGTGAGAAAACTCAATAATAGTGGCAGTCGCAAATAATTTTATTTGCAAAAGCTTGCAATAACTCATTTTTTCTGCTATACTTTTGTCATTCTTTCCGTAGGTTGTAACTCTCTTTTATGAAAAGGCCCGGCAATATTAGCGCCAGTTTGAGCGAGCGCGGCTACCGTATGACGCCGCAGCGAATGATGGTGCTAGCGGCAATAGAAGGCAGCGACCATCACATCAGCGCCGAGGAGATATACGCTCAGGTGATAGCCAAATATCCCCACCTCAATATATCCACCGTATACCGGACACTGGAGCTGCTCCATAAACTCGGTCTGGTAACCGAGACTGACCTTGGCGGAGGGCGGGTCCGCTATCATCCGGCGGACAAGGGCCACCATCACCACCTGGTCTGCCAGGAGTGTGGCAAGGTAGTTGACCTGGACGAATCGGTGCTGGAAAACCTGAAACTGACGCTGAAGCGCGACTACAAATTTGACCCTGAGATAAGGCATATGGCCTTTTTCGGCCGCTGTGCGGATTGCAGTAAGTAAAAAATTTTAAGCATTTAATGCAACAATTTGCAGATGCATATAATTGCTCATAATCTTTAAATTAGAAAGGGGGGAAACAAATTGGGTAGAAGACATTATCGGTGGTTATCGGTCATACTGGTTTTAAGCATGGTGGCGGGTCTTATCCTGGGCGGGTGTGCTGAAGAAAAAACTGAAAACCTGCAGGTGGTCACCAGCACCTCGCTGCTTGCCCAGATTGTGGAGAGGTTGGGGGGTGAGAAGGTGGATGTGATAAATGTCATTCCGCCGGCGCAGTGCCCGGGCCATTTTGACGTCAAGCCGGGCGACATTCAGATGCTGGCCGACGCCGACATATTTCTGATGCATGGCTGGCAGGGAGAGAAATTTTCCGAAGATTTGATTGCCTCCGCCAATAACCCTGACCTGAGCGTTTTCAAGGTTGACGTGGAAGGCAACTGGATGACGCCTCAGGTACAGACGCAGGCAGTAGATATAATCGCTGGCATCATCAGTCAGGCCGATGCGGATAACAGCGCCGAATTTCAGAAGAATGCCGATGATTTTAAGGCGTCGGTCAACGCTGTGGGGGCGGAAATGGCGGATAAACTGGCCGAAGCTAGGATATCTGAAATCAACGTGCTGTGCGCCGACCAGCAGGCTGGGTTCGTCCAGTGGGCCGGGTTCAATATCGTGGCCACCTTTGGCCGGCCCGACTCGCTGACGCCGCAGGTGGTTAAAGAACTGGTGGACAAAGGCAGGGAGGGCAAGGTAACTCTGATTATCGACAATATGCAGAGCGGGCAGGACGCCGGTGCCGGCATCGCCGAGGAACTAAAAAGCGCCCGGGTTATCCTTTCCAACTTTCCCGGCGGCTATGATAATACCGAGACCTGGGAGAAGGCAATTGAATATAATGTGGCGCTGCTGCTGGCGACGATAGGCCGGTAAAACGTTGCGGCTGGTATGGCATGAGCGAAACGGTAATAGATATTAAAAATGCGGTCGTATCCTATCGGGAAGACGTGGCTCTGAGGGGCGTATCGCTCAAGGTGATGGCCGGGGAATTTGTCGGCGTTATCGGCCCCAACGGCGCCGGCAAGACGACGCTGCTGACGGTGGTCAACGGGCTGGGCAGGCTGCTGGATGGGCGGGTAAAGGTGCTGGGGCACCAGCTGGCGCCCGGCAACGGCCATTCGTTGCGGAGGAAGGTCGGCTACGTTGCCCAGGTGCAGAACATCGACCCGCGCATGCCGATGAACGTGCGCGAGGTGGTGATGATAGGTCGCTACGGGCTGCTGGGTCTGCTGAGCAGGACTAAAAAGCACGACTGGGAGGTGGTGGACGATATGCTGGACCTCGTTGGCATGAGCCACCTGGCACGAAGGCCCATCGGGCACCTTTCCGGTGGCGAGCAGCAGCGCGTGGCCATTGCCCGATGTCTGGCACAGGAGCCGGAGATATTCCTGCTTGATGAGCCGACCGCTTCACTGGACTGGAAGGCGCAGGCCGATATTCTGAAGCTGGTGAGGGAAATCCATGACAGCAGAAACCTTACCACCCTCTTTGTCACCCATGACCTTGGCTGCCTGCCTGTCGCCTGCGACCGTGTTGTCCTGATGAAGGATGGGCAAATCTGGGGCGAAGGTACCCCTGCTGAACTGCTCACCGATAAAAATCTCAGCCATCTTTATGATATGCCCGTTTCCGAGGTAAAAAAGCGGAGGACGGAAGATATTCTGGTATGAGGTAACTTGCCTTGTCCATTTTTGAATACCAGTTCATGCAGAACGCCATCCTTACCGCTTTCCTGGGCGGCATCGCCTGCGGCAGCATCGGGGTCTTCGTGGTGCTGATGCATATGCCGTTCATCGGGGTATGCATGTCGCACGCTGCCTTCGCTGGCGCGCTGCTCGGGCTGTGGCTGGGCTTCAATCCCTTAATCGGCGCTTTTGCCTTCAGCCTGCTGGCTGCGGCCATAGTCGGCCCGCTGGCCGACCGGGGTGAGCTCAGCCCGGAGACATCGGTGGGGGTCATCTTCTCGCTCATGCTTGGCCTGGCGTTTCTCTTCATGGGCCTTATGCCCGGCACCAAATCAGGGGCGCTGGAGCTGCTCTGGGGCAGCATTCTGACCAATACCCGCGGCGACGTCATCCTGCTGGCAATCGTAGCTGTTCTGGTGGTGGGTTTGATAATTGCCTTCTATAAAGAAATACAGGCAACCATTTTTCACCGCGGCATGGCGCTGTCGGTGGGTATCCCGGCCACGGCGATATTATACGGCATCCTTTTTTTAACCGGCGCTACCATCTCCGCCACGCTGCGTTCCATCGGCGGTATTCTAATCTTCAGCCTGATACTTAACCCGGCCGCGGCCGCCTACCAGCTTACCTACAGCATGAAGAAGATGTTTTTGCTCTCGGCGGGTTTTGGCGTGCTGTCGGGCTGGATGGGACTGCTGTTTTCTTATCTGTTCAACATCCCCAGCGGTGCCACCATTGTGGTTACTTCCTCGGTTATCTTCCTGCTGGCGGCTGTATTTTCGCCCAAGCGCAGGGTAAAAGGCTGGCAGGTGAAACCACTGGCGGAGGCGAGCCATGATTAGGACCTATTTCAACGACAAGGCGGCTATCTGGGACCAAATCGCGGCCGAAAAAGACGAGTCCAAACTGCAGTGGATGGCGGCTAGGTTGGACATCAGGCCGGGCTCGGTGGTGCTGGATGTGGGCACCGGCACCGGTGTCTTTTTACCTTTCTTGATGCACAGGATAAATGGTGAAGGGAAAATACTGGCCCTTGATATTGCCGAAGAAATGCTGCGCAGGGCCAGGGCGAAGAGTTTCAACGGAGCGGTGACCTACCTGAATGCCGATGTCGCCTCGATACCGCTGCCGGAAGCATCGGTTGACAGCGTGGTCTGCTACTCAAGTTTCCCTCATTTTCAGGATAAACCGGGGGCGCTTATGGAGATATACCGCGTGGTTAAAAGCGGTGGCCGTCTATATATTTGCCATACTTCGAGCCGGAAAGCGATAAACGGGATTCATAACGGCATTCCCGAGGTGGCCAATGATGTTATCCCCGAAGAGCGGGAAATGCGCCGGCTGCTGTCAGCCGCCGGTTTTACCGATATAGAAATAGAGGACAACCGCGGGAATTATCTCTGCCGGGCATCAAAGCAAGGCTAGCTTAAAGGAATTCGAGTCAAACTCAAGGCTGATGTCCAGTGCTTTCGGGGAATGGGTTAGGGCGCCTATTGAGATATAGTCCACCCCGGTCAGGGCAACCTGGCGGACATTGGACAGATTTATCCCGCCCGAGGCCTCAATCTTGACCTTACCTTTCAGCGATTTCACCACCCGGCGCATATCGTCGGGGCTCATGTTATCCAGCATGATGATGTCAGCTCCAGCCTCGGCGGCCTCCTTCGCTTCGTCGATGGAGGTTACCTCCACCTCAACCTTGAGCCCTTTGGGGGCGTTTTTCCTGGCTCTGGCCACGATGTCCTTGAGGCTCATGCCGATGGCGCGCAATGCTGCCAGATGATTATCTTTGATTAAAATTCCATCACCGAGGTGAAGGCGATGGTTGGTGCCGCCGCCCTTGCTCACGGCATGCTTTTCCAGTCGGCGGAGCCCGGGGGTGGTTTTCCGGGTATCGGCAATGTACGTCTCCAGGCCGTGGGTCTCCGCAGTGTATTTTGCCGTCAGTGAGGCGATGCCGCTGAGCCGCTGCAGGAAATTGAGCGCTGTGCGCTCGGCCTTAAGGATACCGAGCACCTTACCGCTGACCTCTGCAATCTTATCGCCGGGCCTGACCTCCGTTCCATCTTTGCTCAGGACTCTGAAAGTCACAGAGGGGTCAACGTGGAGAAAGACCTTGCCGGCTATATCAACTCCAGCCACGACCCCCGCTTCTTTGGCCAGTATGGTCGCTCTGCCCTCGAGTTCGGGCGGGACAAGTATCTCGCTGGTAACATCACCATGCCCGAGGTCTTCGGCGAGGGCGAGGTCAACGATGGCGTCTATCTGTTCTGCCGCCGCTGGTGCTTTCTTCATTGTTTCACCATTATAACTCACTCAGTGGTGAAGACAATATGCTGCTGCCACTCCGCAGATGCTTTGGGGAAATCGGAGCGGAAGTGGGCACCCCGACTCTCCTCGCGCAGCAGTGCTGCTTCAGTTATCAATCTACCGGTCAGCACCAGGTTGTGCAGCTCGTGGGAGGGGCGGTCGGTGGGTGGTGGCAATTTCTGCTGCCATGTCTCCAGAATATCGGCCGCCCGGGACAGGCCATCACGGTCCCGTATCACGCCGACATTATTCCAGGATAGCTGCTGCAGGCTGGAAAAACTGGGTGCGGGGGAAGAACCGGCGACATTTCTCTTGCTGAGCTTCCGGTGAACCTCCTGGCGTTTATGGGCAGCTGATGAACCGGTTTTAGCTCCCTTGTTTGTCCTTTCCATGATGCGCTTGCTGAAGACGACCACCTCAAGCATGGAGTTGGATGCCAGGCGGTTTGCCCCGTGAACGCCGGTGCAGGCAGTTTCGCCGGTGGCGAACAGCCCGGAAATATTGGTTTCTCCCCAGCTATTGGTCTTGACGCCGCCCATCATGTAATGGGCGGCCGGTGCCACCGGAATCAGCTCTTTGGTGATATTAAGGCCATGGTCAAGACAGAAACGGTATATATGGGGGAAGCGGGTGGTAATCACGTCGGGAGAGAGGTGGGTGACATCAAGGTAGACGTGGTCAGCGCCGGTCTTTTTCATCTCGTGGAGGATGCTGCGCGCCACCACATCACGCGGTGCCAGGTCGCCCTGTGGAGCGTAGTCGGGCATGAAACGATGACCCTCGGCGTTGCGCAGAATACCGCCCTCGCCCCTGACCGCTTCTGAGATAAGAAAAGGTGTTACCCCGGGAAGGTGCAGGGCGGTGGGATGGAACTGAAAGAATTCCATGTCCATAATCTCGGCGCCCGCCTTGAAGGCCAGCGCGATGCCATCGCCGGTGGCGATATCAGAGTTGGTGTTGAATTTGAAGAGCTGGCCGGCGCCGCCCGTGGCGAGAATAAGATGTCGGCACTCGAATATCTCCGTGGAGCCGGTATGGCAGTCCAGCACATTAATGCCGGCGACGGCGTTTTTTCCCACCAGAACTTCCGCAGCCTGACTGTCTTCAAGTACCGGGATTCTGGCGGCGCGAACCCGTCGGCTGAGGGTGACCTCGATGTGCTCACCGGTGGCATCACCACCGGCGTGTAGAATGCGGGGAACACTGTGGGCGGCTTCCAGCGTGAGCGCAATCCTGCCGTCCAGCGTATCAAACGGGACCCCGATATTGACCAGTTCCGCAATGCGTGCCGGGGCTTCATCGACCAGGATTCTCACCGCCTCCTCGTCGCACAGGCCATTTCCGACGGCGATGGTATCTTTATAGTGCAGGTCTGGAGAGTCGTCCTGGCCTATGGCGGCGGCGATGCCTCCCTGGGCGTGTCTGGTATTGCAGTCCTCAATGCTGCCCTTGGTTATCACCAGCACGCTGCCCTGCTCCTTGGCGAGGAGCGCCGTATAGAGGCCAGCGATACCGCTGCCTATGATGACATAGTCATAATAGTTCACGTGTTATTGCTCTTGGCGTTGGCCGGCAATGCTGTTTCGGGCAACGCGGATGGTCCCTCCCGATTCGATTTTCAAGACGACGCTGTCGTCGCTCAGGCTCTCCACAACGCCATAGATGCCGCCGGTGGTGACGACCTTATCACCTCGTTTCAATTCCTGCATCAGTTCCTGGTGTTTTTTCTGTTGCCGGCGCTGGGGTCGGATGATGAGAAAGTAGAAGACGCCGACCAGCAGAACGATGAAGATAATGAGTGTCCAGTCGAACCCGCCTTCCTTGGCCCCTTCCGGCGGCGGCACGCAGCCGCTGAGCGCTGCCAGAAACGTGACCATGATGCTTGCCATAAGAC
>CAZQWO010000042.1:0-11543 GCA_964597015.1 uncultured Dehalococcoidaceae bacterium | reverse complement strand
CAGGCCGGATTCAGGGTCTACGTCGCGCTCGAGCTGATAGTTGAGTTCACCGATATATATTTCAACCGTTGCCCAGGTGATGGCTTCTTCAACATGGCCACCGATTAGCTGGCCTGGTTTCAGCGGGTCAATACAGCACATGTGGATGTGGAAGATTTTTTCACCCTCATATACCGAAAGTGAACCCTGCGCCGAGAGAATAGACAGGTGCCCTTCATGCTCGTCAAAGTCCCAGCCCCATGTTCCATCCTTGGGTGCGGTACCGAATTTTACCTTTTCCAGAGAGCCGATGATGCCGATAATAATTGCCGAAGTTATACCTTTCTTTTCACAGTATTTGGCCAGCTCACTCAGGATTTCCTGACCATTGTTCAGCCGCAGCAGGTTGACCGATTTAAACACGCAGATACCTCCTTTTAATATGTTGTCTCAGCCCGTTATGGCGAACAGCAAGCGCGCTGGCCCTCGGCTGTCCGTTTGCTGATAAGGATATGGCACAATCTGTAACCAGCGTTTCAATATAATATTACAATATTTGATGTCCACAAAACAAAACAGGCCCGAGGCTGATGCAGGCGGAATATTTGACAAATACAGGGCGAGAGTTGAAAATGTGTTAAATGCGCTTCATTCCGTCGCTTTCCAGAGCGGGCGCATGTTTACCATATCTGATCAATAACAAGGAGGAAACAGGCATGGGACGTAAACCCAGAGTCGGCTTTACCAGGGATTACTACGACAAGGATGGCAATTTCATTCTGGATTGTCCGGGGTACAGGACGCTGGAGAAGTTGTCTGATATTGAGCGTGAGGTCTTCTCCGAGATGCTGCCTGAAGTTGCCCCGCATCAGATAGAAAATTTTGATATCGTGGTTACCCGGACCTTCTCCAGATGGATAGAGAGCAGCTTCGCTGGCAATGACCGTATTCTTTCCCTCCACCGCAACGGCGTTGGCTACGACCGGATTGACGTTCCGGCACTGACCGGGGCCGGGGTGCTGCTGTGCATCACGCCGGCGGCAGTACGCCGACCGGTGGCGGTGACCATCATCACATTTCTCCTTGCCCTCAGCACTCGCCTTTTGCTCAAGCACCAGCTCACCAGTGAAGGGCAGTGGAATGAAGTGGCCAGGCAGACAGGTTATGGCCTGATTGGCCGGACGCTGGGGTCGCTGGGGGTGGGGAACATAGGCTACGAGATGTTCAAACTGGCCAGGCCCTTCGGCATGAAGCACATCGCCTACGACCCCTATCTCAAGCCGGAAGACGTGAAAGATATTGGCGTGAAGCTGGTGGACATGGACACCGTGCTCTCTGAGTCCGACTTTCTCAGCATAAGCTGTCCACTTAATGAGAAGACCCGCCACTTGGTCGGAGAGAGGGAACTGAAAAAAATGAAGCCGACTGCCTTCCTGATAAATACCGCTCGCGGGCCGATTATTGATGAGGCGGTGCTTGTTAAAGCGCTGCGGGAGAGGTGGATACGGGGGGCAGCGCTTGATGTCTTTGAACAGGAGCCAACGCCGCCGGACAACCCGCTGTTAAAACTGGACAACGTCATCGTTACCGCCCATGCCATGGCTTTCACCGACGAATTTCTGAACACGGTATGGGAAATCATCGCCAGGCAGATCGCGCAGCTTATGAGTGGGGAAATGCCCGATGGCGTGGTTAACCGGGAGGTCTGGGACCAGCCGAAATTCCAGTCCAAGCTGAAGCGGTTCCTGGAACAGATTAAAAGCTGAAAGAGGAAGGAGAACAAATTGAAAAAGAATCGCGTGAAGGAACTCTGGGGTGAAGGCAAAGCAGCCGTTGGCACCTGGGTGGTGCTGGGTAGTCCCATCACCGCCGAAATCATCGCCAACATGGGATATGACTGGATAGTGATTGATACCGAGCACGGCTCCATTGATATCGGCACTACACAGTCCATCATACAGTCTGTCCTGTATACCAGCGCAGTACCGATAGTCAGAGTGCCCTGGAACGACCCGGCGCTGATAAAGCGCGCTCTGGATGCCGGTGCTTACGGGCTGGTGATACCCATGGTGAACAGTCGTGAGGAGGCGGTAAGGGCAGTGCAGGCTGCCCGTTATCCCCCGCTTGGTGTTCGGAGCTTTGGTGGGCCGCGGGCACGACTCTATGGTGGGGTGGATTACTTTGAGCATGCCAATGAGGAGATTGCCGTAATTTTACAGATAGAGCATATTGATGCGGTGAATCGCGTTGACGAAATCCTGTCCGTAGAGGGTGTCGATGGTTTCTTTATCGGGCCGAGTGACCTCGCCATATCCCTGGGGCTGAAACCCGGCCTCGACCAGACCGACCCGCGGCACGTGGACGCGGTAAGTAAGACGCTGGCGGCGGGGAAGAAGTACGGTGTTGCCGGGGGAATCCACGTTGGCAGCGCAGAAGCGGCCAATGAGCGCATTGCCCAGGGATTTCAGTTTATCGCCTTAAGCAGCGACGAAGGTTTTATCCGGAGTGCGGCGTCATCAGCGCTGAGCCAGGTGGTTAAAGATAGAAAAGCCGCCTGAACCAGGCCGGTAATGGGGGTTATTCATTCCTTTTCCGAAACTCCCGGAGAACTGATAAGACCAGGGCGGCGGTAAATATCAGTATGACCACGGCGAAGAAGATTATCACCTTGTTGTCTTCCTCTTCTTCGGGTGTCAGCGGTATCGGCGTGGTGACTCCTGACTGTGGTGCGGGTTTTTTGGCGGGAGCTGGTGAGGTGACGCTTTCGGTAGAGAAGGTCACCGCCTCTTCATTATTGGCTTCATTGCTCTCTAAAACCTCATTTTCTTCATCGATGACCACCCGGATGGTGTGCGGTCCGGTCTGAGAAATCAAGGTGCTGAATGGTGCTTCTGTCTTAGCATCGGGTTTCAATGCCTTGAACTGTCCTGATGTCAGGTACTCACCATCGACATAGTAATTCAGGTAGGCATAATTAGCTTTGGCGTCGCCCTGGTTCCTGATAATGACCGTAAAGGTCACGTTGTCGCCGGTGGGAGGTTCTCCGGTAGGCCAGGTGATGGACTCAATGATAAGGTCGGGAGCAGAGATGATGAAGTTGGCTGTTCCTTCATTGTTATCTTCAGTTTCCTCAGTTATGGCCTTGGCCCCATCAGCCAGCACGGTCAGGACATGCGGTCCAGCGGTAAAATCCCATTCAAATGTCTCAATCACGCTTGCGCCAGCGTCAAGCGGTGGAATATCCCGGCGGTCTGCAACATTATCGTCGACATAAAAATATAGCTGAAAACCGTCTGTGTTTAGGCTGCCTGCATTCTGGACGTGTGCCGTTAGGGTTACTTTATCCCCCATTGCTGGTTCATCGGGGCTCCAGGTTAAAGCTTCAAGTGTAAGGTCAGGAATGGGGTAGGTAATCAGAATTTCGTTGTTTTCCTCATTGGTTTCGACCACCAGGTTCGAACCATCGGTAACGGCCCGGATATCATGTAGACCCGGCACAAATTTCCAATCAAAGGTTATGGTTGCTTTTGCGCCGGGCTCCAGCTCGGGAATGTCCTGATAACCTCTCGAGCTGTTATCAACGTACAGGTGGACCAGTGAAGTGCCGGACATGACGCCCCCGTTGTTTTTGGCGGTTATGGTAAAGGTGACCATTTCTCCTGCCTGGGGGTTGTTACGTGACCAGTCTATACTTTCGATTATAAGGTCGGGGCCGGCGGGGGTCAGGGTGGTTGAGCCTTCATTATTGGCCTCATCGCTCTCGTTAACTATATCGGTGGGGTCAACAAAAGCCTTGATAACATGCTCACCGGTGGTGACTGTCCAGGTGAAGGTCTGATTATCGGTTGTGTTATACGATACCGGATTTACCTGCCCCGAAGCAACTTGGACATTATCGATATAATAGAGAATATAGGCTTGGCCGGAGATGGCCTCTCCCTGATTTTTCACGGCAACGCTAATTGTAATCTTATCACCGACAGTCGGGTCCGGCGGCGTCCAGGTTATCTGCTCGATGGTGAGGTCAGGGAGCTGAGTTGGGAAGGTAATAACCTTTTCATTGTTGGTCTCTACGCTCTCGGGCATCTTGTTTTGCGGGTCAACAATCGCCTTTACCTCATGCACGCCACCTTTGGCTATCCATTCGAATGTTGGCGTTTTAGTGTCGCCGGCATCTATCGGCCCCAGCCCCTGATAGCTTATTATTTCATTGTCGACGAGGAAGTCGATTCTGGATTGAATAGAGTTGCCGTCTCCCTGGTTTAGTATAGATACGGTAAAAGTAACGCTCTCACCTGCGGCTGGATTGGCCGGCGACCAGGTGATGTCCTGAATAAGGAGGTCGGAAAGCAGTGGTGAGAGGAGAAGAGTCTTTTCATTGTTGCTCTCATCGCTCTCGGTAAAAACACCGACCGAGGAAACAACGGCTTTGATACTGCGCGGGGCGAGGCCAACAACCCAGCTGAAGGTCGCGTTATCAGTAGCGCCGGGGTCAAGTGCATCGACCTGTTCCGAATCCAGGTAATTTTCATTAACATAAAAATGTACGGTGGAATTGCCAGCCACACCGATGCCCTGATTGGCCACGGTTACCATAAAGCTTACACTATCGCCTATGGAAGGTCCCGCAGGGACCCATGTGATATCCTCTATGATAAGGTCGGGAAGGAGAGTAGAAAAAAGTGCCGTCTTTTCATTGTTGTTTTCATCCATCTCCGGCACGGCGTTGACTTGGTCAATGATGGCCCTGACATCATGTGTACCTGCCTTGGTGAACCAGGAAAAGGTTCGCGTTAATGTTTCGCCGGCATTTATTCTGCCGACATCTTTGTAGCCCCTTGAAACGCCATCGATATAGAAGTGGACGCGGCTCGCATTGGCGACCAGCGCGCCCGGGTTCTTAATCGTTACGGTGAAGGTAACAGGACTGCCCACAGAAGGCCACAATGGCGACCAGCTTATAGAGTCGATTATTAAATCCGGCCCCAGTGTCGAAAACGTGTAGGTTTTAGCGTTGTTATCCTCATTGATTTCGTTCACCTGCTGTTTGTAATCGACCACGGCTCTTACGGTGTGTATGCCGGCTTTGGCAGTCCAGGTGAACGTGTGTTCGGCACTGGCGCCGGGCCCGATTGGTGCCACGTAGTCCCTGGTGAGATAATCGTCATCAAGGTAATAAGCCACGTAGAACGCCCCTGAGGTGGCGGTGCCCTGGTTGCGGAGGGTTGCGGTGAAGGTTACTTCGTCGCCGATGGCTGGTGTTCCCGGTGAGCTGCTTATTGCCTCGATTGTTAGGTCAGGGCCGGATTGCGCCCGCGCCACCCTATCTGTGTAGCCGCTGGGGCTGAACACAAGGTAGCCAGAGACCAGTGTGGTGATGAGAAGGATGATTACGTTGAGTACCTTTTTCCGCATGGCTAATCTCTAATGGGCATTGTTACATTAAGCCGGTTCGCGCCGTTAACGACTACCCAACCTCCCGGATTGATGGTATCTGTTTTAAAATACAATTTTATATTCTGTTTACAGAATACATATTACAGGGCAACAAATCAACAGAAAGGGCGTAGTGAATTAGTACCTTTGGCACAGGTACTTAAGGGTGAGCTTCACTTGAAAAATGTTAAATAGTGGGCAGGGCTGCCTGAACCAGCTATAATCAATATAAAAAATGGAGGAGGATTAAGAACAATGGAAAGGAAAGAACCTGTGGCCAGTCGGGAAGAATACAGTCGTTACGTTATTCGCTACCCCGATGTTCCCACTATAGATTTAGTCTCCGGTATTAAAGCTCACATCGTATCTCATGACAAGATTACCCTCAGCTTTGCCAGCTGCGAACCGGACGCCCAGCTTCCTTCCCACCGCCACCCGAATGAACAGATGTTAATAGTGCTGGACGGCGCAATGGATTTAGCAATCGAGGGTAAAAAATATCACCTTGAGAGTGGCGACGTTGCCGTCCTGCCATCAAATACGGAACATGGCGCATATGTTTCGGATAAGGGATGCCGTGTTATCGATGTCTTCTCCCCTCCCAGGCAGGACTTTGTGGCCAGATTGGAAGAGGTGAAGAGCCAGCAAAGATGATTTAATTAACCGCGTTTCGCAGGCCCGGGTTTCCTCAGGCCGGCTGTCTGCGGCCAAGCCACAGGATTAAAGAGCAGACAATAACTACGGTCATGATAGAGGCGCCGCTGTACATGAAGCTGGTATGGAAACCGAAGTTATCCATCAGGTAGCCCAGGACAGGGGTCAGTATACCGGTACCCTCCATATTGCCGAAGAAAAAAAAGCCGAGCACCCTGCCGCGATGCTTGGCCGGGGTCTGGTCAACGATGTATGCCTGTGCGATGGTGGTGTTAAAGTACAGGGCAATGCCAATAATAGCCAGCACCGCACCGGTGCCAAATCCGTAGGGTGCGATGTTGAGCAGGTAAATCGCGATGCTGGCCACGGTACACATGACCGCAATCATCGTAATCCGGCCAAAGCGGTCTGAGATATAGCCGCCGACCGGTCCCGCCCATAGCCCCATGAAGTACACCAGTGATATTGAAGCTGCTGCCACTTCCTTGCTGGTGCTGAAAGTATCTACCAGGAAGAGCGGGATGAAGGAAACAATTGATATAACCATTGCCTGGGTGAATGAGCTCATGACAATTACGGTTATCACGCGCCGCAGGTGGCCGGTGGCTGGTGGGGCTTCGGTGGCGGTGCCCGTTTCCCGGGCCGCTGCTTCCTGATATGGCAAGCGCTTGCCCAGTATGATATGAAGCACTATGCCAAAGATGATGCCGGGGATTGCCATCACGATGAAAGGAGCGCGCCAGCCCCAGGCGGCGGCGATGCCGGCGGCGATGAGCGGTGCCAGGAAGTAGCTGGCGCTGCCGCCAACCATGTGATAGCCGAGTGCCTGGCCGCGTCTTCTGGGAGCTACGGCGGCCGATATCATGGCTGTGGAGGCGGGATGGTAGCCGCCGCCAAGTATGCCCATCAGCACTAGGCTGGCGATCAGGACAAGATAGTTGGGTGACATACCGACCATTAGGCCTGTTATTGACACGCCCACGATGCCAACGGTGACTAGGATGCGGGGGCCGACGCGGTCGGCCAGCCATCCCGCCGGTAGCTGGCAGACGCCGTAAATCACGCCGAACGCTGACATGATGAATCCGGCGCGGGTGTAATCAAGAGCGAATTCGTCGCGAATATAGGGCAGGAGTGGTCCCGGCAGGGCGGTCACCAGATGATGTGCCAGATGGGCCAATACAAACAGGGGCAGTAATCCGCCGAAGAGGCCACGCAAGCTGAATCTTCTGTTGATGGCGCTTTCCTTTCTGCGGGAAAAGAATGTATCGTGGCGATTTGTTACTGTATAAATATCATAACACGAAAGGGAAAAGTAATTCTAACTGGAGAGCCTGTCTTGAGAGCGGTCGGTTTACCTGGAGGCAGCCTTCTCGCGTCGCTCGAATTTACTCTTGCCCGGCCCGGGTGGCGGAGGCGGTGGTGTTATGATACATCTCACGGCGCACTGCAGGCAGCGCCGGCCCTCTTTTATTGCCGCCTCGTCGCTGAGGCCGAGCTCGACTTCCTCAAAATTGCTAACTCTTTTCTCTACCGGCAGCGCCGGCATGGCCGCCCGCGCCAGCTCGAGGAAGCCTTCTTCTTTGCCCACGCAGGGGCTGAACTCACTCTGCGGTGCCAGGGCTTCGCTGATGTCTCCCGTGCCGCCGAGGTATTTATCAATGGCAGAGGCTGCTTTGCGACCGGCGGCGATGGCTTCAATCACTGAGGCCGGGCCGCTGACGGCATCACCCCCCGCCCAGACACCCTTGAGGTTGGTGGCCAGGGTCTCGGCACTGGCCTGAATGGTGTTGCCCCGGCCCAGCTTCAGTTTAAAGCCGTCGGGAATATCCGGCGTCTGGCCGATGGCGGCGATAACGGAGTCAAAATCGGTGGCGAACTCGCTGCCTTTTATGGGAACCGGTCGCCGTCGCCCGCTGGCGTCCGGCTCGCCGAGCTCCATACGGATACAGGTCATCTTTAATATTTTGCCCGTCCGGTCAATGCGCACCGGCGCGGCGAGGAACATTATCTCTATCCCTTCTTCCAGGGCGGCCTCCACCTCCTCCGGGCTGGCGGGCATTTCTGCCCTGGTGCGGCGGTAGACGATGGTAACCTTACGGGCGCCAGCGCGGAGGGAAATCCGTGCCGCATCTATGGCCACATTCCCCCCACCGATGACCGCCACTCTTTCGCCGGTGTCTATCTTATTACCCAGATTTATCTCTCTTAAAAAGGTGGCACCGTCGAAAACGCCCTGAGCCTCCTCGCCCTCCACGCCCATCTTCATGCCCTGGTGTGCCCCCAAAGCGGCGAAGACGGCATCATAGCCCTGGGCAAATAGGTCATCAATCAACTTTATTCTGGTATTCAGCTTGATTTCAACGCCTGCCTTCTTGATAATGTCGATTTCAGCGTTTAGTTTCTCCGGCGGCAGGCGGTAGTCGGGGATGCCGACGCGCATCATTCCCCCCGGTTCGGGGAGAGCCTCGAAAACGGTGACAGCGTGCCCCTGCTTGGCCAGGTAGTAGCCGGCGGTAAGCCCGGCCGGCCCCGACCCGACAACGGCCACTTTCTTGCCGGTTGGCGGCGACTTCTTGGTGCGCGGCTGCCACTGTCCATCATCGCGCTCGGTGGCGGCCCACTTGAGGAACTTGATGGCGATGGGGTCGTTCAGGGCCTCGCGGCGGCAGGCCTGCTCGCAGGGGTGGATGCAGACCCTGCCCAGCACGCCGGGGAAGGGGACCTTTTCCCTGATGACGGCCAGCGCCTCGGCAAACCGGCCCTCGCCGCAGAGTCGGACGTAGCGGGGGACATCAACGTGGGCCGGGCAGGCGTAGCTGCAGGGATTGGTCAGCTCCTCGTGATTTATCTCCGGCCGCCATTTAGCTGCCTTGTCAACTAACGCGCCGGTGGGGCAGACTTCCACGCAGGCGCAGCAGTACCTGCACCCGGAAGTGCTGAGCGATTTATCATCAGACGGCTCCGGCCAGCGGTCGCCGTCATGGTCAACCATCTTGATGGCCTCAATGCCGCGTATCTCCTTGCAGGCGTTCACGCAGCGCGAGCAGCTGATGCACAGGTTATAGTCTCTTTCGAAGAGGGGGTTGTCACGGTCAACGGGCAGGTCGCGGTACTGCCAGCCGAGTTCTTCCCCTTCGAGCCAGATGTGGTCGACAATCTTCTGCAGTTCGCACTGGCCGTTGTAGGGGCAGAGGACGCAGCGCTGGGTCACCGACACGTTGCGCAGGCAGATATCATACGGCCCGCAGCGGTCACGCCGCTCGCAGGTGAGACATTCGCAGGGGTGATGGGCGAGCAGTTTTTTCAGTGCTTCTTTGCGTTCTTCACTGACCCGGGGCGTGTCCGTATGGACGACCATGCCAGCGGCGACCCCGGTGTTGCAGGCGGTAACAAGTTCCTCCGTGCCCTCAACTTCCACCAGGCACAGCCGGCAGGAGCCATCAGGGGTGAGCATGGGATGGGCGCAGATGGCCGGGATGTAAATGCCCGCCGTTACGGCTGCCTGCAGGACGGTCATCTCATCGGCGGCTTCGATTTTCTGTCCGTCAATAATAAGCGTAGTCATTCCGTGCTCCACCTTTCCTGGCTCAGCTTTTAGTTCTGGATTTAAGCAGTTTCACCAGCCGCCAGCTTGTGTTCTGGCAGAGAATGATAATATCTTCCGTCGGCAGATAATCGGTGATGGTGCGGTCGAACATTATGGTGCCTTCGGCGGGGAATTCAGCGTCACCTTTCCAGAGCACCAGTGTCAGCGGCACCATGCTCAGGGAGTGGACGGTTACGGAGACGTCGCCATAGTCCGCCTTGCGCCCACCGACCATCTCTGCCATTGCCAGCAATCGCTCCGGCTCATTCCCGAAGTAAGTGACCAGCGGTTTGATGGCCCGCTGGTAAAAGGTCGGGAAATAGCCGGCGGCGTCAGAAATCTCTTTGAACGAGATGATTTGTCCGGACAGTGGTGTGCCCCTGGCCTGGGTTACGTAGTGGAGAAGGAGTATTTTGTCCACCAGTGTGACATGTTCATCCGTATCAGGGAGGATTACCTCTGCTTCCGGGTACTTGATGAGATATGTCCGGTTCAGGTAATCAAGAGAGATTGTTTTTTTCGATTTCAGAAATCGGGCATCGCACTGGCGGCACTGTTCTTCAATGTCTTTTATTTCAGCCAGTCGTGCCACGGCCAGCCGGAACGCCAGTTCGTAGCCGTAACCGTCATCCTGCTTGATAGGCGGTGTCAAAGTCCTGCCTTCGTTCATATGACCATATGACCCCGTATTCGTTCTGCGCGCCGGCTTCTCTGATAATCGTTTAAATTTGAGTGCTTATATCTCCAGCCAGGAGTGGGAGTAAAGCGATTCACCGGTCAGTACCCTGACCGTTTTGGCGTATTTTACCTCTTCCTCGGATAGCGAGCCATAATCCGGCTTCTCGCCGTCCATCATCCGGTGCACCAGGCTCACCAGCTCCGGCCTCTTTCCCCTGACAATCTGGATCAGGTCGGTGTCAAAGGCGTCCACGATTGCCGAGTGCAGACCATCCTTCATCAGCATCATGAGATAGGTCCGGTTAAGCCACGGGCGGAGGTGGGTGGGTGTACCGTTTGAGATGTTGGACAGGCCCACCACCGATTTACAGCCCGGCGCAATTTCGCCAAGCATGGCCATCAGCTCGATGAGCGCCTTGACCTGGTTTATTTCCACAGATACCGGGCTGACAATCGGGTCAATCCAGAGTTTTTCATTGGCGATGCCCATTTCATTGGCCTTGTAAACAAAGTCGACGACGTTTATGGCACGCTCGTTGGCATCACGCGGCATGCCCTCGGCACCCCAGAGCAGGGCGATGACGTCGGCATCGTATTTCTTGGCCAGTTCCAGGCCGGGCCCTATCCGGTCCGGCTGCAGGGAGACGGAGTTGATAAGCGGGGTCTGCTTGGTCGTCTTGAGGCCGGCTTCCGTGGCCAGCAGGTTGGTCGTGTCCAGGGACAGCGGTTTGTCAGTAACTTCCTGTACCGTGTTGACCACCCAGGGCATAAGCTCTTCGCCGGTCTTCCTCGCCGGTCCGATGTTGAGGTCAAGATAGTCCACTCCGGCCTCGGCTTCCGCTTTGGCAAGGTCCTGGATTGGCTTGGGGTTTCTCTCCTTAAGCGCCGGACCGATGGTCTGGGACATCATATTGATATTTTCGCCAATGAGTATCATCCTTACCTCCTTATGGAGTCCATGCCTTCACGTAGGCCGGGATATGGGCGCCTTCTCTTGGCCCCACCAGTATCTCCCAGCCGGGCAGTTCTTCTTCCAGACCGCCGCTCTCCACCGCCGCGTATCCCGGAATAATCAATTTCTGGTGTTTTACCTTGTCCATAATGCCGCACTTCTTGATAAAGGGGCCGATGATATCAGCGCTGAACTTGCCTGCCGCCCAGGCGGTCAGCACTGAAAGTCCCTCTGTGTCTTTCACCAGCAGCCAGC
>CAZQWO010000041.1:0-12048 GCA_964597015.1 uncultured Dehalococcoidaceae bacterium | reverse complement strand
ATATTATATTTCCGGGCAAAAGCCAGTGCTCTGTCGGAGCTGCGCTGGAGCAGACACCGCGCATTGAATACCTCAATGATATCGATTTCCTGAGCGATTTCTTCAACAATCTTCTCGCCCAGAGCCGAAGGTCGGAAAGTGTCAAAAGCATGCGGGATGCACACGATGCCGCCCTGCGACCTGATTTGGGCAATCGTCTGCTCTACCGATAGGCCGCTGGGGATGGTCTCCTTGAGGAACATGCCCATTATCTCACCATACGGCGTCAGTATCTCTTCGGCGATAATTATCATAAAGGGAGCAATGCGCTGCATCTCCAGTGCACCCTCGACAGTGCCGTGGTCGGCAACGGCGATGCAGTTGATACCCAGTTTCTGGCACCGTTCAATGACCGTATCCAGAGGCATGCTGCAGTCCATTGAATACTCCGTGTGGACGTGAAAGTCGGCTTTTAGCAATCGAATCAGCCGCTCCTTTCCAGGTATTCACCGGTGCGGGTGTCGACCTTGATAATATCACCCTCGTTGATGAAAAGGGGCACCTGAATATTCAGGCCGGTCTCCAGCGTGGCCGGTTTGCTGCCACCAGTAGCCGTGTCACCCCTGAAGCCCGGCTCGGTATTCGCTACTTCAAGTTCAACGGCCACCGGCAGTTCAATATCAATCACCTCACCCTTGTAGCGGGATACCTCCACGGTAAAGCCCTCTTTTAGATAATTCAGGACATCCCCCAGCCGGTCGCGATTGATTTCAATCTGCTCAAAACTATCCGTATCCATGAAATGGTAAATGCCGCCGTCGTTGTAGAGATACTGCATAGTCTGCGACTCCAGGCGTGCCCGCACCAGCTTGTCACCGGACTGAAAGCTGCGCTCTATAGTATGGCCGGCAGTCAGGTCACGCAGTTTGACACGTGCCAGCGCCGTCCGTTTCATTTTAACGTGCTGGTAATCCACCACCTGATAGAGCGTGCCGTCGAGCTCAATGATAATCCCTTTTCTCAGTTCGCTGCCGCTTATCATGTTAAACCTTCCTCGCTTTCGACAGGACTCTTAATTTTCCATTTTCCATGACCGCCAGGTCCTCAATCCTGACCCCGCCCCAGCCGGGGAGATAAATGCCGGGTTCAATGGTAAATACCATGCCCGAAACCAGCTCGTCAAATGAGCCCGGCCCGAGGCGCGGCGACTCATGTGCCGCCAGACCAATGCCGTGGCCCAGTGCATGGCCGAAAGCCTCGGCATAGCCAGCCTCAGCGATGACCGTCCTCACCAGGCCGTCCGCCTGCTCTCCGGTCATACCTTCTTTAATGAGTTCCATCGCTGCCAGCTGGGCACCGAGCACGATATCGTAAATCTTTTTAAAATTATCATCAGGTTCGCCCACGCAGATGGTGCGGGTGAGGTCGCTGGCGTAGCCGTCTACTCTGGCGCCGATGTCCATAAGCAACGGCTCGCCTTCATGAATAACCCGCTCCGACGGCCTGGCGTGGGGCAGGGCGGCATTGGGGCCGGAAGCAACGATTATATCAAACGGCACTGACTGGCTGCCGTGCTCGCGCATATATTTTTCCAGCTCCCAGGCAATATTCCTCTCACTCACGCCAGCCCTTATATTCTCCTCAATATACTGAAAAGCGCTATCGCTTATGTCCGCGGCTCTGGCAATGACCGCAATCTCCTCTGCGTCTTTAACTGCTCTCAGCGATTCCACCAGGCCTTCCAAGGGGACAAGCTTGGGATGGGAAGAGCCCGCTTTCTTCATTGTATCGCCCATCTGGCGGTACATGGCAAGGGAAGTGCTCTGGGACTCAAAGCCCAGCTTCTGGCCGCCAAGTTCAGCGATAAGCTCGGGAAACCAGTTTTCCATGCCCCCGGTTATCTGGAATATCTTGTAATCCGGCGACTGCTGCTTGACCTGTTCCAGATAGCGAAAATCAGTGGCGATAACGGCATCTTTCTCCGTGATGAGCAGGTATCCGGCGGAGCCATCGAATCCGGAAAGATAGCGGCGATTCTCCGGCTGGGAAATAAAGACGGCACCAATATCTATCTCGGTCAGTTTCTGCCGCAGCCGCTTTAACCGGTTAGCTATCTTCAACCTCTTTGTCTTCCTTCCTGGCCATCGGGTGGGCGGACTGATATACCTTTCGGGCCTGGCTCTGGCTGACATGGGTATAGACCTGGGTGGTGGCCAGCTGAGCATGGCCAAGCAGTTCCTGAACAACTCTTAAATCAGCACCGCCATCGAGAAGATGGGTGGCAAAGGTATGGCGGAGGATGTGCGGATGAACTCTCTTTTCAATGCCGGCTTTTCGGGCGCATCTGTCCAGAATTTTCTGTATTCTCCGCGCGGGCAGTCGCCCTCCGTACTGATTCAGGAAAACGGCATTTGTCTTCTGTTTGCCCATCAGGACAGGGCGGTTATCTGCCAGGTAGTTGTTCAAAGCTTGTGCTGCCGGCGCGCCGATGAGCACCACCCTTTCCTTTGAACCCTTGCCCCAGACGCGGATTTCATTGGTCTCCATGTTCAATTGCTCCAGGTTCAGGTTCTCCAGTTCACTCACGCGCAGCCCGGCAGCATAGAGCAGTTCCAGTAAAGCCCGGTCACGTATGCCCTGAGGTTTGGCAAGGTCGGGCGTTTCCAGGAGGCGCACCGTTTCCTCCACGGTAAGAAAAGAGGGCAGGCGCCGGTCAAGCTTAGGGGAGGACGCTTTCTCCAGCGGGTTAGAGGACACCTTCTCTTCCCGCACCAGGTAGCGATAGAAGGAGCGGACGGCTGACAGCTTGCGGGCGATGCTGCTCTTGACCACACCCTGCGCCATGAGCCACGACATATAATCGCGGACGACATGCTTGTCTACTTCATCGAGCAAGCTGATATGCTTCATTTTGAGAAACTGGAAGAAACCTTTCTCGGTGCCGCGGGCGTAGTTGCCAATGAGGTCAGCGGTGTAATTGCGCACCGTGTAGGGCGATAGCCCCCGCTCTGCTTCCAGATAGTTGACGTACTTATTCAGCGCTTCCTGCATATTACGGCTCGCGTTTCAGCTTCCCTTTGTAATCGCACTTGGTGCATCTGGTAAACCTGCCCCGGTACAGGGTCAGCAGGCTGCCGCACTTGGGGCAGGGGTCGGAGAGGGGTCTGTAAAAAGTGGCAAAATTACATTCCGGATAGCCGCTGCAGCCATAAAAGACGCGTTTCTTCTTACTCATCCGCTCCACCAGTTCACCGCCACATTCAGGACATTTTACCCCCGTCTTGAGCAGGTACGACTGCGTGTGTTTGCATTCAGGGTAGCCGCTGCAGGCAAGAAATTTGCCGTATCGTCCCAGCTTTATGGCCAGAGGTTTACCGCATTTGGGACAGACCTCATCAGTCAATTCAACCGGCAGCTTTACCCTCTCCACCTGTGCAAAAGCTTTCACCAGGTCCTTATCAAAAGGCGTGTAAAAATCCTGAATAACACTCGCCCAATCACGGTTCTTCTTCGCGATGTCATCGAGTTCATCTTCCATCCCGGCGGTGAACTGAATATTGACGATGTCCGCAAAATGCTGGCTCAAGAGGTCGTTCACCAGAATGCCAAGCTCGGTCGGCTGGAAATAGCCCCGGACCTTGTTTACGTAGTCGCGGTCCTGGATGGTGGAAAGAATCGGCGCATAGGTGCTGGGACGGCCGATGCCCCACTGCTCCAGCATCTTGACCAGCGTGGCCTCGTTGAAGCGGGGCAGCGGCTGGGTAAAGCGCTGCTCCAGATATATTTCCAAGAGCTTCAGGACCTCATTTTTTTTCAGTGCTGGCAGTTTATCTTTCTTTTCTTCTTCGTCGGCTTCATCTTTACTCTCGCTGTAAAGGGCGATAAATCCGGGGAACACGTTCGCCGAGTCGGTGGTTCTTAATAAATAATCGTTTTCCCGGCATCTGGCTTCAACGTCAACAGTGGTGTTATTGTAAACAGCCGCTGCCATCTGGCTGGCTACCATACGTTTCCAGATAAGGTCGTAAAGTCGGTACTGGCTCGCCGTAAGGTATTTTTTAATCAGCGAAGGCTCCCGGGCGGTCCGGGTGGGGCGAATGGCTTCGTGTGCCTCCTGTGCCCCTCTGGCAGCTACTCTGAACACACGGGCGCGAGGTGGCACATACTCTCTACCGTACTTTTGACCTATATAATCCCTGGTCTCGGCAATGGCGGACGCGGCGACCCTGGTAGAATCCGTTCTCATATTGGTGATAAGCCCTACGCTTCCTTCGTCGCCAACGGGCAGGCCCTCATAAAGCTGCTGGGCAATGGCCATGGTCTGCTTGGCGGTGAAGTGCAGCTTGCGCCACGCCTCCTGCTGCATGGTGCTGGTAGTGAAAGGCGGCGCCGGCTGGCGGCTAACTTTTTTCATGCCGACCTGATAGACACGATAGCTTGCCTGCTCCAACTCTCTTTTAATCTGGCTTGCCGTCTGTCCATCGGGAACCTCTATTTTGGCGCCATCCATTAGGCCGATTAGCGTGGCCCTGAACGGAACTTTATCCTCCTGTTTGGTCAGTTCCGCTTCAATTACCCAGTATTCCACCGCGACGAAGTTCTGAATCTCACGCTCGCGGTCCACGACGATTTTTACGGCGGCGGACTGGACTCTGCCCGCAGAAAGGCCGCGCCTCACTTTCTTCCAGAGCAGGGGGCTGAGCTTGTAGCCGACCAGTCGGTCCAGGACACGCCGTGCCTGCTGGGCGTTGACCAGCTGCATATCTATGGCGCGGGGATGCTCAAATGCCTGCTTCACCGCCGGGCTGGTTATCTCGTGGAAAACAACGCGGTGACACGGTTTGCGGTCGGCTCCGGTTACCTCCATGAGGTGCCAGGCGATGGCTTCTCCTTCACGGTCAGGGTCTGTGGCCAGATATACCGATGACGCGCTTTCCACTGCCCGTTTCAGCTCATTAACGATTTTATTCTTCGCCTTCGGCACCACATATCTGGGGGCAAAGCCGTTTTCTATGTCCACGCCCAGTTCGCTTTTGGGCAAATCTCTAACGTGTCCCACCGATGCTTTTAGGTTGTATTTACTGCCCAGTATTTTAGAGAGCGTTCTTGCCTTGGCCGGTGATTCCACGATAACCAGATTTTTCGCCATGTCTCTAATCCACTCTCACCCGATATTCCTCTCTGACCTCTCTGGCCAGAATATAGCTCATCGACCCCATCTGCTTCACCAGGCCCTTCAGCTCCATCATCGCCAGGGTGCTGCTGACGGTAGCCACTGGCAGTCCGCTGCCGCGGCATACCTCGTCGATATGAGTTGGCTCGGCGCTGAGATGTTTCAAAAGCAGTGATTCCGTATCCGAAGCGGGCAGTGTTTCCCGCATCTCCATCTGCCGTGCTATCGTCATCAGGTTGAGTTCTTCCAGGATATCAGTATAGTCGCGGACCAGCTTGGCACCCTCCTGAATCAGATGGTTGGTGCCCCTGCTGGCCGGCGAAAGAATGCTGCCGGGAATGGCAAATACCTCGCGGTTTTGCTCCAGAGCGAACTGTGCGGTTATCATGGCACCACTGGTTACATCAGCCTCAACGACGAGCACGCCCATGCTCAGCCCGCTCATGATGCGGTTGCGGCGGGGGAAGTTGTCCGCTCTTGGCCTCGTACCCAGAGGGTACTCGCTGATAAGGACGCCCTGCTGCATGATTCTCCGGGCCAGTTCGGCGTTTTCGCTGGGATAGACAATATCAAGCCCGCAGGCGAAGACGGCGAGGCTCCTGCCGCCCGCGTCCAGGGCTGCCTGGTGGGCAATGGTGTCAACACCCTTGGCCAGGCCACTGGCCACGGTAATATTGCTCCGCGCCAGGTCAGATACCATTTCCTCGGCGACCTGCCTTCCGTAAACGGTCGCTCGCCGGGTGCCGACCACCGCCAGACACCACTCGTCCTGCGGAAGCAGTTCACCCCTGACGTACAGCAGGGGCGGGTAGTCATATATTTCCTTTAACCGTGATGGATAGGTATCATCCTTATACGTGAAAACCTTTACCCCGTAGTGAGATAGCTTTGCCATTTCGTCGTCGAGGGAAATTCTTGGCTGCCAGGTGGCGATTGCCTGCACGGCATTGCGGTCAAGGCCGGTCTTTTTTAACTCGGCGGGCGCTGCCTGCCAGGCTTTTGCCATACTGCCGAAATAGTTCTCAAGCTGGGCAAAGCGGACCCGCCCGATGCCCGGTATGAGGCTGAAACCCACCCAGTATTTAATGTCTTTATCTACCATCTTCAAGGCAATTCTATCATAGCGGTATAACGTAAACAATCAGGTAAGGACCGATGCTGGCGCAGGTACAACGTCGGTGAGACACCATCTAAAGGAAATCTGATGGCGGAGAGGGTGGGATTCGAACCCACGGTAGCCAAAGGCTACTCACGCTCTCCAGGCGTGCCTGATAGGCCACTCCAGCACCTCTCCGCAAACGCTATCTTAAGACAAATACGGCATTATACCGTAAATTGTCAAGTCATTTTTTTTCATGGCTAAAGCGGAGAGGGTGGGATTCGAACCCACGCTCCGCTTGCGCGGAGACCGCTTTTCGAGAGCGGCACCATGAACCACTCGGACACCTCTCCCCAGCTTTGAAATTCTACCGCAAAAAACGTTGCGCTTCAAGAAGATTAACCTGGCATCGATAAAGATGCCGATTTGACAAAAGCCAGTCCATAGAATTAATCTTTTTTAGAAATCCCTCTGTTGAAAGGAGAGATTCATGTTGAACGGTTATATGGGCAAATTGCTTTTTGTGGACCTGGCGAGCGGGACATGCCAGGAGGAGAAACTCGATGAAGAACTGTGTCGCGATTTCATGGGCGGATATGGGATTGGAGCGAGGATTCTTTATGAAAGAATGAAACCACGGGTTGACCCACTTGGCCCGGATAACATGCTGGGCTTCCTGACCGGGCCATTGACCGGCACCCCAACAATGTGCAGTGGCCGCTTTGCGGTGGTCTGCAAATCACCTCTCACCGGCACCTGGGGCGACGCCAATTGCGGAGGTGATTTTGGCCCGTATTTGAAATTTGCCGGCTTCGACGGCGTTTTCTTCAGCGGTGCATCCCAGAAACCGGTTTACCTCTATATTGAAAATGGCAAACCGGAATTGAAAGATGCCGGCAACCTGTGGGGCAAGGATTGCCTGAAGACAGAGGATATGCTGAAAAGCACCCACGGCAAAGGAACGAGCGTGGCCTGCATCGGGCCTGCGGGTGAGCAGATGAGCCTGCTTGCCGCCATAATAAACGAACAAGGGCGTGCCGCCGGCAGGTCCGGCGTAGGCGCAGTTATGGGCTCAAAAAAGCTCAAGGCTATCGCTGTTAAAGGCAACCAGAAAGTGCCCATGGCGGACGAGGCCAAAGCCGTCCAGCTCAGACGCAAATGGGTAAAACAGCTCCAAGGTTTGGGGGAGACACTCAAGGAATATGGTACCGCCGGACTTACCGAAGCCAGCGCCATGAGCGGTGATTCACCGGTGAAGAACTGGGCTGGCGCCGGCGAGATAGATTTCCCCAATGCCAAAATCATCAGCGATGATGCGGTGATTGCCGAGCAGGAGAAAAAATACGGCTGCTGGCAGTGCCCTATCAGATGCGGTGGACACATGAAGCCCAAAGCGGGACGGGCCGAGGTATGTCACAAGCCCGAGTACGAGACACTGTGCATGGCGGGAACGTTATGCCTCAATGATGACCTGGAGTCCATCATCCGCTTCAACGATATCTGCAATGTCTACGGCATCGATACCATTTCTGCCGGCGTCGCCATTGGTTTTGCCATTGAGTGCTACCAGAACGGCCTTCTCACCAAAAAAGATACCGGCATGGAACTGCGCTGGGGCGATGGTAACGCCGTCGTGGCCCTGATGGAGAAAATCGCCAGGAGAGAAGGGATTGGTGCGCTTCTGGCCGACGGCATCAAACATGCCGCTGAGAAAATCGGCAAAGGGGCGGAACAGTACGCAGTTCATGTCCAGGGACAGGAGTTACCGGCCCATGACCCGAGATTTGTCCCCGCTTTGTCGGTAACCTATCGCATGGACGGCACGCCGGGACGGCATACGCAGGGCGGGCGCTCATGGCTTATGGGTGTCGATTTCCTCACCGACCCGAGGGAAGATAAATACGACTTTACCAATACTGGAGACCTCCAGAAAAAAGCCATGAATATGCTTCACATAGTCAATTCGTCCGGTATCTGCCTGTTTGCCTATGCTTCGTATCCGGCGCAGTTCATTCCCGAATTTCTGACCGCAGTCACCGGCCGGGAATATACCCTGGATAGCTGCCTGGATATCGGCGAGCGCATCGCTACCATGCGCCACCTTTTTAACCTGCGTGAAGGGCTTAGCCCGCTGCAGTACTTCATGAACCCGAGGGCAGTGGGCAAACCACCATTGAAAGAGGGGCCTCTGGCCGATGTTACCGTCGACGATGATACCATGATAAAGGATTATCTGAAGGCTATGGATTGGGACCAGACCACGACCAGGCCAAGCGCCAGAAAACTGCAGGAGCTCGGCTTAAGCCAGCTGGTCAGGTGAATAGGGAAGTAATCATTTTACATAAAGGAGAAAAAATTGACTAGAAAAGCTAGGATTGGGCTTAGCAGGGACTATTTTGATGAGAAGGGGAAATTCTGGGTGCCAGGGCCGGGCCTGAAGCTGCTCGATGATATGCCCGGTGTCGAATATGCCATGATACCGGAATTCAAGAAAGAGATAACCCCGGACCAGATTGCGGGCTTTGACATGGTCGTTTCCTTCCGGCCGCTGTGGACCAGGCAGAGCCTGGCCGGCAACGACCAGCTGATTTCCATACACCGGGGTGGGGTGGGCTACGAAAGGCTGGATGTGCCTGCTGTCACCGACGCCGGCATCATGCTTACTATTACACCCGACTCCGTCAGACGCCCGATGGGCGTGGTCTTCATGACCTTCATCTTGGCGCTGAACATGCGTCTCCTGACCAAAGACAAAATGGTACGCGAAGGACGCTGGGTCGAGCAGTCCCATTATCAGGGCTGGGGTCTGCTGGGGAGGACGCTGGGGGCGGTGGGCGTCGGCAACATCGGCCACGAGATGTTCAAGCTGGCCATGCCTTTGGAAATGAAGCATATCGCCTATGACCCTTATACCAAACCGGAAGCGGTTGCTGATGTGGGAGTACAGCTGGTTGACCTTGAAACCGTGCTTAAAGAATCGGACACGCTGTGCATCATCTGCCCTCTGAACGAGGAAACGCGCCACATGATTGGCGAGAAAGAACTGAAGATGATGAAGAAGTCCGCTTTCCTGATAAACGCCGCCCGCGGGCCTATCGTTGATGAGGTGGCGCTTATCCGGGCATTGAACGAAGGCTGGATACGCGGCGCCGGGCTGGACGTTTTTGAGCAGGAGCCAGTCCAGAACGACAACCCGCTGCTGAAAATGGACAACGTCGTCTTAACCCCTCACGCGCTGGCCCAGACCGACCAGACGTTCAGCTATATGTGGGAGATTATTACAGGACAGATGGCGGCGATTGTGCGCGGCGAGGTACCGTATGCAGTGGTCAACAAAGAGGTGCTGGACAGCGCCAAGCTGAAAACGAAAATGAAAAAACTGCAGGCAGAAATCAGGTAATAAAAAATTTTAAAATTGCCAGGTTTGGCAGCCGTAAAAAGGAGACCGTTAATGGCCAGATTGAAGTTCTGTCTCTTCGCCTCAACGCCAGACATGCTACAGTTGGACTTCGTGGTGAAGGTGCTCACCGGCACTCCGGAAGAGCTGGGCCGGGCAGCAGTGAGCTGGGGATACGAGGGCATCGAGTTCATGCCCGACCCTGAACATCCTCCCGACCCTGAGCTGTTCGGCCGCGCGCTGGCAGGAACCGGTGCGGTCATGCCGGTGGTGAACAGCGGGCGCATAGCTGCGCAGGGGATGGCCCTCATGCACCAGGATATCACCATCCGCCGGAAATCAATAGCAGGTTTCAAGAGAATACTCGACTTTGCCGGCTATTTTAAAGCCAGGGTAGGGCTGGGAGCAGCGCGCGGCAAGGGTATTCCGGGAATGAGCGGGGCCGACGTGCTAAAACTCGCCGAGGAAATACTCCGGGATTTGACCGAGCACGCGGAAAAAACCGGCGCCGTCATTATGCTTGAGCCTGCAGAGGCGGAATACACCGACTTATTCAATACCAATGAGGAAGTGATGGCCATGGTCGATAAAATCGGCAGCCCCAACTTCAGCATTATGCTGGATACGCATCAGCTCTACGTCGTGGAACCATCAGTAGAACACGGCATCAGGGCTGCCCGGGGCCAGGCCAGGCACATCCACCTCTATGAGCCAAGTCGGCTGCCTCCGGGCGTAAGTACCGAAAAAGAGACGCTGGACTGGCCAAATATTGCCCGGGTACTTAAGGAAGAGGGATTTGAAGGCTCGGCGTCAGTGGTCATCGTTCCCACCGGAGACCCGGAGCCAATAGCTCGCAAATCTGTGGTATACTTAAGAAAACTCTTTGGTGATAGCTCCTGACTGTATGTATATTGGGGAAAAATCCAGAGCGTTTCGGTCTGGTTTTGTGTATTGTCGCCGGTGATATCGATGCAGTAAGCAATATCTGCCTAGCACTAATAAAATTACAGGTAAGTATTATTATCAACAATTATAGGAATATGACGGACGCCCGAATGTGAACTCATAGTCTAATCTTATGGCAGGAAAATCAATGGCTGCTAATAAAGAGCGGAACCATGAAGGTGTTATCAATACAGTAGTGTCGGAGGCCGCAGAAGACACTTTAGACGTTTCCAAAATCACCGTTCGCAGCCAGAATCGCCTGTTCAGCATCATACTGCAATTTGTCATCCTGTTTGCCTTCTGGCTTTTGCTTTCCGGTCGCTATCAGGCAAAGTACATCATCATCGGCGCTATCGCTGCCGCACTGGTAACCTTTCTCACCAACGACCTGTTTTACGCCGTGCTCCAGCGCGGGGAACGACCTGGCGTTAAAACGGGGCAGGTCCTGCGGCAAATCTGGCGTTTTCTTCTCTATATTCCCTGGCTGCTGGTACAGATAGTCCTGGCTAACGTGCAGGTTGCCTATCTTGTGCTCCACCCCAGAATGCCGATTGAGCCCGGCCTGCTTCTCTTCCGCACCAGGATGCGCAAGGGGATAGCTCAGGTAACGCTGGCCAATTCCATCACCCTGACACCCGGAACCATCACCACCAGTCTGGAGGATGGCAACTACATTATTCATAACCTGAAGCCGCCTCTGGCTTCAAGCCTCGTTGACGGGACCATGCAGAACAAGGTCGCCCATGTGTACCTGGAGGAAGAATATCCAAAACCAGAGGTCCGCTGGGTATACTCGCTGGAGGATATTAAGCAATGAGCTCTTTCCTCCTGGTCATTGCCGTAATTATTGCCGTTCTCACCGCCATCTCACTCTACCGGGTGGCGGTAGGGAAAACCATTTTCGACCGGATAATCGCTGCCGGGCTGGTGGGCACCAACGGCTTTATTATACTGGTCCTGATAGGTTTCCTCTTTAAGCGCATCGATATGTTTATAGATATCGCTATAGCCTATGCGCTGCTCAACTTTGTCATCGTCATTGTGCTGGGCAAGTATTTTGACCGGGGAGGAGAGACACTTTAATGGCGGGGACGATAATCACCATAATTTTGATAGTGGCCGGCGTTTTCTTCCTCACGGTAAGCGCCCTGGGGCTGCTCCGCTTTCCCGATTTCTACGCCAGGACCCACGCCGTGGGCAAGTCCGAGACGCTGGGCTCGATACTGGTGCTGGGCGGCCTCGCCGTCTACAACGGCTGGGAACTGAGCACGATAAAGATACTGTTTATTTTATTTTTTGTCCTGGTGGCCAACCCCACGGCCACGCATGCTATTGCCCGGGCGGCCCTGCGCACCGGCCTTCAGCCCTGGACACGACCAAAAGCAGAACAGAAGGAAAAAGGACTGAGCAGCCATGATTTTACAGTTGGATTTCTGGTTGCTGGTCATACTGAGA
>CAZQWO010000040.1:0-12115 GCA_964597015.1 uncultured Dehalococcoidaceae bacterium | reverse complement strand
GCCTCGATATTTATCACCCGCGGCCGGCGTCTGTCCCCGGCCCTCGGTTTGGCCGCGGTAACCAGCGTTGTTACTGTCGCCTTCCAGTTGCCGTCACGCAGGGTTCTGGCCAGCTTTTGCACCACGTTAAAATCAATGGACAGGTTGCTCAGATGGTAACGCTGCTTGAGACCCCTGAGCAGCCGGGTGAGGTCGCTGGTGTTATCATCCAGCGTGGGGGGCGGCAGTTCCATGAAATATTTGCCCAGCGGGGGCACGAACCGCCAGCCGGTGGCCAGGACTTCGGAGACCTGCTTCTGTTCACGGGCCAGGACCGCTTTTTCCAGCCTGGACTCAACGGGAACGTATACGGACAAATCGGAGAGAACCCGGCTCTGGCAGGCCTGTCTGATACCTTTGCTGAATTCCTCGTCAGAGATTTTATCCGTTCTGGTGGTCTCGACATCGCCTTTTTCAACCTGTACCTTGCAGGTTCCGCAGGTGCCAGCACCACCGCAGGAAGCGTAAATACGCACCCCGGCAGCAATGGCTGCCTGCAGGAGGTTCTCTCCCTGGTCCACCACAATTTCCACATTGTCCGGGTTGAAGTGGACCTTAAACTTTTTCTTGCCCGTCGTCTTAGCCATCTACATTGGTATTTAACATTATTATAAGCATTTTTAAAAGAGTCCCTGTACTTTACCTGTGTTGACGTCCACGTCAACCCTGCGAAAGGCCGGGTCGGAGCTGGTGCCGGGCATCAGGCTGATGGTACCGGCGCAGGGGCAGAGGAACTTGGCCCCCGAGTAAATAAGGATATCGCGGATGGGCAGTGTCCAGCCCTTGGGCACGCCTTTCACGGAGGGGTCATGGGTGAGGGAGAGGTGTGTCTTGACCATCATGGTGGCGTACTCGTCATATTTGGCGTCAGCCTCGAAGGCTTTTGCCTTGGCTTCCGCGTCCGGTGTCCAGGATACTCCATCGGCGCCGTAGACCACCTTGGCGATATTATCCACCCGCTCTCTCAGCTTCATCTCCATCGGGTAGAGGAACTGAAAGTCGTTCTGGTCATTGCAGGCATCTATTACCGCATCGGCAAGCTCCTGAGCGCCATCGCCGCCGTTTGCCCAGTGCGAGGACACGGCGCAGCGCGCCCCGGCATCCTCGGCGGCCTTCTTCACCAAGGCTACCTCTTCCCTGGTGTCGGTATGGAACGAGTTTATACAGACCACCGGGTTGATGCCGGACTTGCGGATGACGCCGATGAGGTGCAGCATATTGGCCAGGCCTTTCTCCACGAGGGCCACGTTTTCTTTGGTATATTCGTCAGGGAGTGGAATGCCGGCCACCACCTTGGGACCGCCGCCATGCATCTTAAGCGCGCGGATGGTGGTAGTGAGCACGGACACGTGTGGTTTCAGGCCGCTGTAGCGGCATTTCACATTCCAGAACTTTTCAAAGCCGATGTCGGCGGCGAAGCCGCTCTCGGTAACGTGATAGTCGAACATCTTGAGGCCGATGCGGTCGCCGATGATTGATGACTGGCCCACCGCGATGTTGGCGAAGGGGCCGGCATGAACCATCATCGGCTGGTATTCAGTCGAGGAACAGAGCGTGGGGTTAATGGTGTTGCGCATCCAGGCGGTCATGGCGCCGCCCACTTCTAAATCGCCGGTGGTTACCGGATTGCCCTTTTTATCGTAGGCGAGGGTAATGTGGTTCATCCTCTCCCGCAGGTCAGCCAGGTCCCTGACGATAGACAGCATGGCCATTAACTCGGAACTCACGGCGATGCCGAATTTCGACTGCATGGTATAGCCGTCCATGCGACCGCCCAGGCCGATGATTATGCTGCGCAGGCTCTGGGCGCAGAAGTCCATAATCCAGCCGAACTCCACTCTGGTGGGGTCGATATCCAGCCGGCGCATCTTGGTAAGCCGCGCCAGCTGCTCGTCGTCGTAATTGCGCTCGTGCTGCATCCTGGAGGTGAGGGCGACCATGGCCAGGTTATGGGCGTTGATGATGTCATTGATGTCGCCGGTGAGGCCCATGGAGAACTCGGTCATGGGGATGAGCAGGGCGTTGCCGCCGCCGGCAGCGGTGCCCTTTATATTCATGGTGGGCCCGCCGGAAGGCTGACGGAGACAGCCGCCGACATTCAAGCCCTTCTTACCCAGGCCCTCTACAAGTCCCAGGGAAGTGGTGCTTTTACCCTCGCCGAGCGGGGTGGGTGTTATCGCCGTGACCTCGATGTATTTACCATCAGGCTTGTCCTTCAGACGGTTGATAATCTTTAAAAAATCGAGTTTTGAGATTCTGCCATAAGGAAGAATCTCGTCTTTCTCAAGTCCTATACGCTCACGCCACTCCTCTGGCGATGGCATATTAGCCTCGGCGGCTTCGGCTATCTGCCAGTCCTTCATTTTGGTTGCGTCGTACGCCACGGGGACCTCCTGTATTATATTTTTAATTACCTAATTTTATTTCAGCCCGGCGGTCTCTTTTGTGGCCGTCAGCCTCTGGAAGATATTCTTTACCTCGTTCGTAACCGCCAGGCTGGCATCAAGTAACGACTGATTAGCCAGGTCGGCGTCAACGATTGCCTGGTCGTAGGGTATGAAGCCCAGAAATTCAAGGTCAGGCAGGCTGGCAGTGAGAAAGTCGCGGTCAGATTGAGTCCGGATTTTGTTGCCCACGACGGCGATATTTTTCAGGCCAATATCACCGGCCAGGCCGTTTATGGCGCGGGCGGTTTCCAGGCTCCGCCGCCCCGGCTCTACAACTACTATCAGTTTATCAACGGCACCGGCAGTCGCCCGGCCCAGGTGCTCTATGCCTGCCTCCATATCCATGATGATGGCCTCATTTCGGGCCAGAAGCAGGTGGCTCATCAACGCCTTGAGCAGGGCATTTTCTGGGCAATAGCAGCCGGTGCCTCCTTTTTTAATTCTACCCATGACCATCAGCCTGATGCCGTCGAGCTTCTGCCAGAACTTCTCGGGAAGGTCGTCAACTTTAGGATTTAATTTGAAGTAGGCCCCGGAGCGTCCCGGCCGGGTTTCCGTGCGCTCGGCAATCAGGTCTTTCATTTCCGAGATGGGGACAATAGCTTCCGGATGGGTGAAGCCGAGGGTGGCGGCGAGATTGGCATCGGGGTCGGCATCGATGGCGAGGACGGAATAGCCGGACGCAGCAAAAGTATGGGCCAGCAGGGAGGCTAACAGCGTTTTACCCACGCCGCCTTTACCACTGATTGCTATTTTCATGATTTTATATGCAGTAACCTTAAAAACTGACTGCTTTCGGGAGAATATATTTGTTGTTTTAGAGCCGACTTACCGCCGCTTATTATACTATCTATTATTATTCGGTGGCAAGGGTTAATGATTGATTTCTGGTAAAACAGAGGTATCAGACCGCCAGCGTGGAAAGGTGCTTTATTCTTTTCAACATGTTGGGATGAGTGGTGAAAATCTCCATCAACTTCTGCGATTTACTCAGCCTTACCTCTTTCTGGCGCAGCTCCATGAGTTCGTCATAGTCAATGGTGCCACTCATATCCAGGTCTATCTGAGATAGCTCTTTTATCTCGTAGTAAGACCGGGAGGGGTCATTGACGAAGAAGGCCTTGACCCCCTCCACCCGCCGCAGTTCTTCGCTGTTGCGCATGCGGGCGTTGCCATAGACCAGCTTGTAAAGTGCCGTCGCCAGATGGTGCGGCATACTGCCCAGTTCAACGCTGCCCAGGTCGGCATAGTACTCGCGTATCCGGGAGCCGTAAAGCACCAGCAGGTTGGTGATGAAATAGAGCAGGAAGGCGCCCAGACCTATGAGCGCGGCGTAGCCGCCGCCCTGCCGGTTGCCGCCGAAAGCACCCCGCCACATGGTTGTCCAGGCTATCCAGTACATAATCAATGGTATGACCGAGATGAGGGTGATGATGGCCATATCGCGGTGCTTGATGTGCGATAATTCATGGCCAATGACGGCTTTCAACTCCTCCTTGCTGAGCAGTTTTAAAATACCCTGGGTCACGCAGACGCGACCGTCACGCTGGGTGCGACCGAAGGCGAAGGCGTTGGGGATATTAAGTTGAGATATGCCCACTCTGGGCTTGGGCAGTCCCGCCCTCTCCGCAAGTTCGCCCACCATCTGGTGCAGCTCCGGCGCCTCTTTTTCCGTTACCCACTTAATCTTCATTGACCAGCCCACGATGGCCGGGCTGATTAAATACTGTATGAGAAGAAAACCGAAGCCGATAATCAGGTATGTTATGGCGCTGCCGGCGCCCATCCAGGTACCGAGGCCGGTGATGACCCCGTAAAGAATGCCGAAAAGAATGGCAATGAGCAGGTACATCCTGGCCTGCAACCACATAGCAACCTCCTATTACTATTTTATAGGATAAGATGACCATCTCACAACTGGCTGGCGATTTTTCCAGACCGAACGCGGTAATTTATTTGTCTTTGGCTCGCTGAAAAACTAAAATAGGATGGTGTGGTCAGGATGAACCCTCCTTTTAAACGCTGGTAAGAAAGGTGGCCGAAAATGGCAAAGAAGCTGTATCCGGCGTGCGCTCGCTGTACCAGGGTGGTCTGCTATCCGCAGATAAAGTCAGGCGAGGAGCCTCCCGTTGATGAAGCGCCTGCCTTTTGTCCGATGAAGCTGGTGCCGGAGGTTATGGAGAAGGCGGCCGGGGAATACGAGCGACCGGAGGTCAGGGAGTTTGCCCGCCTCGCCTCGGTACAGGAATTCGAGTGCTATGAGCGCCTGCCGGAAGGCAGGCGGACCAAAATCCCGAGGGTTGAGGAGCTCATTCAGTTTTCACACAAGTGCCACTATAAAAGACTCGGCATCGCCTTCTGCACCGGACTGGTCAATGAGGCCCGCATCCTGACCGATATTCTGGAGCGCAAGGGGTTTGAGGTGGTCTCGGTGCGGTGCAAGGTGGGGGCGGCCCCCAAGGAAAGAATCGGCATCAAGGAGGAAGAGAAGATAAGGGGCCCGGGCTGGCACGAGACCATGTGCAATCCCATTGCTCAGGCTGAGGTGATGAATGCGCTCAAGGTCGACCTGGCCATCATGCTTGGCCTCTGCATCGGGCACGACACCTTATTTATAAAGTACTGTCGCGTGCCGATGACAGTGATAGCGGTAAAGGATAGGGTCTTCGGCCACAACCCGCTGGCGGCACTTTATCTGGCCAATACCGGCTACTACGGCCGCCTGATGAACAAAACTGCTGAGGAATAGAAGCCGAGTCTTACCGGGAGGAGGTTAAAAAATGGCTATTCTTGAGATAAGCGTTATGCCGCTGGGCACAGGGACGCCTTCTGTGAGCAAGTTTGTCGCCGGTGCGGTAAAGGTGCTCCAGGCGGAGAAAGGCGTGAAGTATGAAATGAGCTCGATGGGCACCAATATTGAGGGGGACCTGGAGCAACTTCTCGATTTGGCGCGGAGGATGCACCTTTCCGCTTTTGCTGCCGGCGCCCGGCGGGTGGTTACCACCATGAAGATAGACGAGCGGCGCGACCAGGCAGCCAGCATCCATAGCAAACTGGCGGCGGTGGAGAGGGAGTTAGGGAAATAAAACGGCTGGTTAAGGCCAGCATTGCATTTTCACCGAGTTTGTGCTATATTTCCAGTTTGGAAAGGGAAAAAAACCGCTAGGGGTGCTCACGGGCTGAGAGGCAGTAAGCGCCAACCCTGTGGACCTGACCTCGTTAATGCGAGCGTAGGGAAGCGGCAGTAACTTGGACCAAGGGTCTAGAAGGAACCGCCGGAGCCCTTGGTTTTTATTTTGTGGAGGAAAGCTATGACGCAACTGGAATCGGCCAGAAAAGGCATGGTAACGCCGGAGATGAAGGTGGTGGCGGAGGCGGAGGGGCTGGATGCGGAGTTTATCCGTGATGGCATCGCCAGCGGGAAAATAGTAATACCAGCCAATATCAATCATAAAAAGCTGGTCCCCTGCGGCATCGGCCAGGGCTTGAAAACCAAGGTCAATGCCAATATCGGCACGTCCTCTGATTTTGGCGATATCAACACCGAGCTGGAAAAGCTGGACGTGGCCATTGATGCCGGCGCGGACACGGTGATGGACCTGAGCACCGGTGGTGATATCAACGCCATTCGGCAGGCGATAATCGGTGCCAGTACTGTCGGCATTGGCACCGTGCCCATCTATCAGGTGGGCATTGCCGCCATAGAACAGCACGGCGCCATTGTGAAGATGACGGCGGACGATATATTCGCCGTGATTGAAGAGCATGCCCGTGACGGTGTCGATTTCGCTACCGTCCACTGCGGTGTGACGCAGGTGGCTATTGACCGACTCAAGAACCAGGGCCGGGTGGCCGATGTGGTCTCGCGCGGCGGCGCTTTCCTTATCGGCTGGATGATCCACAACGAGCAGGAAAACCCGCTTTACGAACAGTATGACCGTCTTCTGGACATTGCCCGAGAATACGATGTTACCCTGAGTCTGGGCGACGGCCTGCGTCCCGGCAGCCTCGCCGATGCCACTGACCGCGCTCAGGTAGAGGAACTGCTCACCCTGGGCGAGCTGGTGGAGCGCGCCTGGGCAGCCGGGGTTCAGGTGATGGTGGAGGGGCCGGGGCATCTGCCCCTGAACCATATCGAGACCAATGTCAGGCTGCAGAAAGCCGTCTGCCGGGGAGCACCGTTCTACGTGCTGGGGCCGCTGGTAACCGATATTGGCGCTGGCTATGACCATATCACCGGAGCTATCGGTGGCGCTATTGCCGCCGCCGCCGGCACCGATTTTCTCTGCTATGTAACGCCATCAGAGCACCTTTCTCTGCCCGATTACGAGGATGTCAGGCAGGGGGTAATCGCCTCGCGCATCGCGGCTCATGCCGGCGATATCGTCAAGGGAGTAAAGGGCGCTGCGGAGTGGGACCGGCAGATGTCCATTGCCCGTAAGAAGTTCGACTGGGAAACACAGGCTAGGCTTTCGCTTAACCCAAAGCGCTCCCAGAAAGTGCATGGTCAGCATAGCACCGCCGGTGACGCCTGCAGCATGTGCGGCAAATACTGCGCCATGGAGCTGGTGGAGAAGTACCTGGGCGTTGGCTCGTCCCGGTGCTAATTTGACATAATAGCATGGGTGGCGCATTCAGTTTAGGCAGGATTTTCGGTATCCAGTTCCGCATACATTACAGCTGGTTCATCATCTTCGTGTTGATTACCTTCTCTCTCTCATGGCAGTATTTTCCGTATAACTATCCCCAGTGGAGCACGCCGACCTACTGGCTCACCGGCACAGCCACCAGCCTGCTTTTTTTCTCCTCCGTGGTGGCTCATGAGTTAGCCCACAGCCTGGTTGGACGGGCCAACGGTATCCCTATGAAAAGCATAACCCTGTTTCTCTTTGGCGGGGTGGCGCATATGAGCCGTGAGGCAACCGGGCACAGGGCGGAGTTCCGAATGGCGATGGCCGGCCCGCTGGCGAGCCTGGTCATCGGCGGTCTATTCTTCCTGCTCTACCTTTTACTGCAGAACGTCAATGAGCCAATCGCTGCCCTGGCATTCTGGCTGGCGCAGATAAACGTGGTGCTGGCCATCTTCAATCTCATCCCCGGCTTCCCCCTCGATGGGGGTCGCGTATTTCGCTCCCTCCTGTGGCGCTTCACCGGCAATTACCAGCGCGCCACGCGGATTGCCGTTGAAGTTGGCCGGGTCGTCGGTTACCTTTTTATAGCTGCCGGTATCGTGCTGATGTTTCTCTACCCCGGGCGCTGGTTTAACGGGCTCTGGCTGGCGTTTATCGGTTTGTTTCTGAGCTACCTGGCCACCGCCAGCTACCGGCAGGCACAGTGGCAGGCAGCGCTGCAGGGAGTCAGGGTGGCTGATGTTATGACGACGTACTGCCCGGTGGTATCTCCGGATATGACCATCAGCCAGGTGGTTCGGGAACATATCTTCACCGGCGGGCACCGCTGTTTCATGGTCGCCGCCAACGGGGAACTGCAGGGCATACTGACTCTGCAGAACATAAAAGCGGTCGACCAGAAGAACTGGGACAACACATCGGTAGGCGATGCTATGACTCGTTCGGAGCGATTAAAGGTAGTCCAGCCTGACGAGGAAGTATTGAGCGTTATAGAACGGATGGAGGAATACAGCATCAGTCAGATGCCGGTGGTGAGCGAGGGCAGAATCACCGGCCTCATCGCGCGTGATGACATCCTCAGGCTTCTCTATACGCGTTCCAGGCTGGGCATATAGTGTTTCTGTCACTCCTGCCTTAATTTGTGGCTTCTATTGACTTTTAAGGCCAGCGTAGTAGAATGGGGACAAAATGAAAGCTTACTTATTTATCAGTAAATAATAATTCTCTTGAGTTCATCGTATCCGGTGATATTGGCAGGTAGGGAGAACGTAGATTGAAAGCGGTTATCCTGGCGGCCGGCGAGGGCAGTCGCATGCGACCCCTTACCTTCACCAGACCCAAGGTGATGCTGCCCATTGCCAACAAGCCAATACTCGAGCATTTGCTTGTTGAAGCGATTGCGGCCGGCATCAAAGAATTCATCTTTGTCGTCGGCTACCATGATGAAGCGGTGCTCGGTTACTTTGGCGATGGCGGTAAATGGAATGTTCAGATTGACTACGTGAAGCAGCGGAAGCAGCTGGGCACCGCGGATGCGTTGCGAATGGTATCGGAACTGACGACGGGCAGCTTTTTGCTGATGAACGGCGACATGTCTATCGGCCGCAGTGACATAAAGGCAATGATGGCCAGGAAAGAGACCACGCTGGCGGCGATTGAGGTGAGCGACACCAGGGACCTGGGCGCTGTTGAGGTGAACAAGGGCCGGGTAGTCCGCATTTATGAGAAAGAAGAAAATCCGCCCACGCGCCTGGCCAATGCCGGCCTGTATCTCCTGACGCCGGATATATTTGACGCCATATCCCGTACCGAAAAATCGCCGCGCGGCGAGTATGAGCTGACCGATTCCCTAACGTTGCTGATGGAGGCCGGGCGAAAAATTGCCTGCCATACCATAGGCCAGTGGCTTGACATCAGCTATCCCTGGGACTTGCTGACCGCAAATGAAACATTCATGGCCGACCTGAAGGCCGAGAACTCTGGCGAAGTGGAGGCAAACGTGGTCATGAAAGGCGCTGTTGCCATTGGTAAAAATACCGTGGTTCGTTCCGGCTCATATATAATTGGGCCGGTAATCATCGGGGAGAACTGTGATATAGGACCTAATTGCTACATCAGGCCCTGTACTGCCATCGGGGATAACTGTCATATCGGCAATGCGGTGGAGGTGAAGAACTGCATTGTGATGAAGGGTACCAGCTTGCCCCACCATAACTATGTCGGCGACAGTGTCATCGGTGAGGCGTGCAATTTCGGCGCCGGCACCAAGGTCGCCAACCTGAGACTGGACAAGAAGGTGGTACGGGTTGAAAACATCGATACCGGACGGCGCAAGCTGGGCGCCATAATCGGGGACATGGTGGAGACGGGGATAAACGCCAGTATAAATGTCGGCAGCGTGATTGGCGACCATGCCTTTATTGGTCCGGGGGCGGTGGCAAGTGGGGTGGTGGCACCGGAATCAAGAATATGCTGAGGAGGGGGACGATGAAACAAGCGGTTATTCTGGCCGCCGGCGAGGGACAGAGGCTGAGGCCATTTACCGTGAACCGGCCTAAGGTAATGCTGTTCATTGCCGGCAAGCCGATTCTGCAGTATGTGATTGAGGCACTGGCGCAGAACGGTATTCGCAATATTGTGCTGGTGGTTGGTTATCATAAGGAGCAGGTGCTTGACTATTTCGGCTCCGGTGGACCTTTCGGAGTGGAACTGACCTATGTTACGCAGGAAAAACAGCTGGGGACGGCGCACGCTCTGGCCCAGGCGAAAGAAGCCATCAAGGATGATTTTCTGGTTCTGGCCGGGGACAACCTGATTGACGCGGATACCATTGACCGGTTTGCCGCTGTTGAGCCGGGCGCAGTGCTGGTGAAGAAGGTGGACAACCCAAAGAGATACGGTGTGGTCACCGTGCAGCGCGGAACTGTTCAGGAGATTATAGAGAAGCCGGAAGAAGTGGCCAGTAACCTGGTCAGCACCGGTATATATGCTTTCAACAGGGCGATTTTCGACTTTGTGGAGCCTCAGCTGGACCTTCCTGATGTGGTCAACAAAATGATAAGCCAGGGCCATAAAATCCAGGCCCTGGAAACAGAGGGCATGTGGCTGGACGCGGTCTACCCCTGGGACATTCTGAGTCTGAATGCTGCCATTCTGCAGCAGACGCAGGCAAAATCAGCCGGCACGATTGAAACCGGTGTCGAGATGAAGGGCCAGGTATCAGTCGGCAGGGGTTCCGTGATACGTTCCAATTCATATATCGCGGGGCCGGTGGTTATCGGGGACGGTTGTGAGATCGGGCCCAGCGTATGTGTCTTTCCAGCGACCAGTATCGGCAATAATGTGGTTATGGCGCCGTTTACCGAGGTGAAAAACAGCGTCATCGGCAGCGACGTGAGCATTGGTTCGGGCAGCATTATCCATGACTCGGTCATTGACAATGGCTGCAATATAGACGGGCGGTTCGCTGCCTGTGGTGACCAGGCGGAGGTTACCGTCAACCATGAACATCACTCGGTCAGCTTTGGAGCGATGCTTGGCGAAGGGTGCAAGCTGGGCAACAGCGTGGTGGCGCAGGCGGGTGTGATTGTCGGGAACTACAGCCAGATTAAATCGCTGAAACTTATCAGCGGTCGCCTGCCGGACCGGAGTCTGGTGGTATAAAAATTAGCGGAGCAATTTAGCTATATGTGCGGCATCGTTGGCTATATCGGGGAAAGACAGGCTGGCCCTGTACTGTTGAACTGCCTGGCCAGACTGGAGTATCGCGGCTACGATTCCTGTGGCATTGCCGTGGCTGGTGGTGCTTTACGGATACACAAGGACGCGGTCAGGGTACAGGCCCTGAAAGAGCAGCTGCCGCGCTGCATCGAAGGGAAAATCGGCATCGGGCATACGCGGTGGGCTACTCATGGCGGACCGTCCCGGATAAATGCTCACCCGCACTGCGACTGCACTGGAAAAATCTCGGTAGCGCATAACGGTGTTATCCATAACTACCAGCAGCTGCGGCAACAGCTCATCAAAGAAGGGCACAAATTTGTTTCGGAAACAGATACCGAAGTTATCCCTCATCTTATCGAAAAGTATCTCGCTGGCGACCTGGAGAAGGCGGTGGCAAGGGCGCTTGATGAGGTGGAAGGCTCATATGCCATCACCGTGGTCATGGACAGCGCACCCGAGCTCATCGCGGCCAGAAAAGACAGCCCGTTGATTATCGGCGTTGGCGATGGAGAGAACTTCATCGCCTCGGATGCGCCCGCCGTGCTGGACTACACCAGCCGGGTTATCTATCTGGAAGACGGTGATATTGCTGTGGTTACCAGAGAAGGTATTCAGGTGAAGAGCGGCGGAAAAGCGGTTGACCGGGAGTCGCACCAGGTAACGTGGAGCGTGGAAGATGCGCAGAAAGGTGGCTACGAACACTTCATGCTCAAGGAAATCCACGAGCAACCGAAGGTAATACGGGATACCATCGGGGCCTACCTGTCAGCCGAGGAAACGTTAGCTGACTGGGATATTCTGGGGAAAGCCGATGCCGGGGAAATTCTCATGCTGGCCTGCGGCACTTCCTATCACGCCGCTCTGGTTGGAAAATACATTCTGGAACAGCTGTTCAAAACTCCGGTCAGGACAGAGCTGGCTTCCGAGTTTGGCTTTCTGGGGCAGAGCTCAGCCCGAAGTCAGGCCATTGTCATCACTCAGTCCGGGGAAACGGCGGACGCACTGAAAGCCATTAAAAAACTTAAAAGCGAAGGCTGTCAGGTAACGGTAATCGTCAACGTAGTTGGCAGCACGGCCACGAGGGTTGCCGACCAGGTGCTTTACACACATGCGGGCCCGGAGATAAGCGTCGCCGCGACCAAGAGCTATACCGCGCAGCTCATGGCTTTGTACTGGATGGCCCTGCTCTCTGCCAGAGTTGACCTGCGACGTAGAGGCAGCCTCATCACGGAGTTGAGACAGCTGCCGGGCAGGGTGCAGCAGGTTCTGGACGAT
>CAZQWO010000039.1:0-12549 GCA_964597015.1 uncultured Dehalococcoidaceae bacterium | reverse complement strand
GCATGGGCTGCGAGTTCGGCCGACCGGGCATCGGCACCCGCTTCCGCGACGTGGACAAGGTGTCCCAGGTGCTGGCCAAGCACGGCGTGGAGTTCGAGGCCAAGAACCCGGTTACCTCCCTGATGGAAGACCCCAAGGCCGGCAAGATTAAGCAAGACGTGCTCAACGAAAAGGTGCTCTCCGGCATCATCGAATGCCTCTTCCCCATCGAGAAATTTGAGGAAATCATGAACGCCCTGAAAGAGGTATCCAAGGAGATTGATACCGTCTTCAGCTGCGAGGTCATCAACCGCGCTGACCCCGACGGCTCCTATCCGCTGCGCAAGAAGCTCGACCAGATGGGCCTCCCCTACTATATCAACGGAAAACAGAATGTAGGCCTGGGCCGACCAAAGGCAGATGTATAAGGAGGAAATGAATGACACATAGTTTACATAGACGCGGCAGTGCCGAAAGTCTGAGTGGAGATTACGTCATGCTCTGCCTGACGGCCATCGGCTTCAATGATGATAACCATGAGCCCAAGCTGCGGGAATTCCTGCGCATCGCCCTGAAGCACGACCCGGTGAACATTGGCGCCATTTCAACGGGCAACATGTTCAGCCATTCCAAGGAAGAGGTGGTTGATTCCGCCCACGGCATCGTTCACGCCGTCTTTGTCAAGCAGGACCAGGTGGTTGACATGCTAAAAGAGTTGGAAGAAGCCGACCTGGGAATGTCCGTCGTTGTCAGCGGCATCTTCGAGAAGGTTGATGAAGGTCTGGCCAAGGCCGGACTCAAACACCATACGGCCAACTTTTCACTCGGCATCTGGGGTAAGACGGAAAAACTGCCTCCCGATGACATCCTTGAAGTTACCACCATGTGCGGTCATGCCATGATATCCGCCAACCTGGTCAAGTCTATGGTAGACGAGGTCAAGACCGGGCGGAAGACTCCCGACGAAGCGGCCAAAGTCCTGGCACCACAGTGTGCCTGCGGCGTCTTCAACCCGGATAGAGCCGCCAAGCTGCTCGCCGCCATGGCCAAGAAATAGCCACCTGCACCCATCATAAACTGAATAGTGCATTACCGGTACTGCCCATTGTATAATGGGTAGTACTTTTTTGAGCGCCATGTCTGTGCTCAAGGAGCCAACCGATGACCCATACATTACACCGGCGGGGCACGGCCGAGAGCCTGAGTGAAGACTACGTCATCCTGATGCTGAAGGCAATCGGCATCAACGACACGGACTATATCCCAAAACTGCAGGAATTTTTACGTATCTGCCTGCGCCATAAGCCGGTAAACATAGGCTGTGAGACCAAGGGCAGCCGGTATGAGTACCCGGCCGAGGAGATAATCGCCGATACCCGCGGCGATACGCACGCCGTGTTTGATAACCCGCAGGCAGTGAGCGAGGTGCTGAAAGAACTTAAAGAGGCGGACCTGGGACTTTCCGTGGTGGTGAGCGGCATCTTCGACAAAGTGGACGGGTGTCTGGACAAGGCGGGATTAAAACACCATACCGCCAATTTCTCACTCGGTATCTGGGGTAAGACGGAAAAGTTGCCCGCCAATGATATCCTGGAAATCACCACCATGTGCGGCCACGCCATGATAGCCGCCAACCTGGTCAAGGCAATGATAGAAGAAATAAGGGCTGGCCGGAAGACGCCGGAGGAGGCGGTCAGAGTTCTGACGCCGAACTGCACCTGCGGCATTTTCAATCCGGCGCGCGCCGCCAAGCTAATGGCAAGTGCTGCAGGTAAACAATCTTGATTGACTGGTTATCTAAAGAGCAGATGAAGGAGCAACGCCGCCAGTGGAACTGACCGGGATTGAATTACCCTGCGGCAATTGTCCGATAACGGTACAGATACCCACCAAGAATATCATCAGCGTTCTCACCAGGCAGGATGCCAAAGGGCTGGACGATGAAAGAGAAGCCATCATCCAGAGCCTGCGCTCGCCGATAGAGTCACCGCCGCTGCGCAACCTGGTAAAATCCAGCGACAGGGTGGTGGTTATTGCCACCGATAATACCAGGCCCTGCCCCGACGAACGCATACTGCCGCCGCTCCTCGCCGAGCTGGAGAGCGTGATACCACGTCAAAACATCACCATCATCGTCGCCCTCGGACTGCACCCGCCTTTGAACAGGACTGAACTGTCCGAAAAACTGGGTGAATATATCGTGGCCAACTATAATGTCGTCAACCACGACGTGAATGATACCATCTACATTGGCACCACCTCGCGCGGCACGCCGGTGGACATCAATCGGCGGGTAGTAGATGCCGATTTCCGCATCAGCACCGGATTTATTGAACCACATTTCTTCGCCGGCTTTTCCGGAGGGCGGAAAAGCATCGCGCCGGGGGTGTTCAGCATTCGCTCCGCATATCACAACCATGGCTACCAGATGATAGAGCATCCCCAAACGCGCGCTGGCATTCTCAAAGGAAACCTGCTGCACGAAGACCTCGTTGAGCAGGCGCAGATGGCCAGGCTTAATTTCATCGTCAACGTGTTGCTTAATAAAAACCGGGAGATAACACACGTAGTTGCCGGTCATCCGTTCATAGCGCATGAGCAAGGCTGCCAGATAGAAAGGAAAGTCGCTGGCGTCAAGGTGACCCAGAGAGCGGACATAGCCATAACCACCAACAGCGGGGCACCACTTGACCTGGACCTGTACCAGACCTGCAAGGGCATTGACACCGCCTCACAGATTACCCGCGATGGCGGCATAATCATCGTGGCCTCAATGTGCAGCGCCGGCATCGGCCCGGAGGCATTTCTGGAACTGCACCGCTCGGTTGGCTCTCCCAAAGAGGTGCTGCGGAAGATAAAGCGCGAAGAGCCCATCGGTGTCCAGTGGGAAAACCAGATTCTGGCCCGCACTCAACTGAAGCAGGATATTTACCTCGTCTCAAGCCTGGATGAGCGCACCGTCCGCGACATGATGATAACGCCGGTCAGCACCGTGGAGAAAGGGCTGGAGAAAGCCTTCTCCGCTCTGGGAGAGGATGCCGAAATCATGGTCATTCCCGAAGGCCCCCTCATTCTCCCCCTTCTGAAAGCATGAGCGCTTTTCTTGACGCACTACAGGGGCTGTGTTATAGTGAGTCTAGTGTCCTCTGCTACAAAACCTCACCAGAGGTAAGATATGAGCCGGATGCCAAGAACCGAGGCCACAGGCCAGATATCGGATGCAATTGTCACGGCTCATTTTCTTTTTCTTACTTTCAGCAGGACCCCTACCACAATTAACCCCCGAAAGGAGTAATATCCATGAAAGACTCCCTGCATTCTTATATGAAGGTCGGCATTGTGCAGCTGATGGCGTATCCGGAGACGGACACGGTTGAGGCCATCAGAAAGATAGCTGAGGACGAGTTCTTCGGTGCCATTGAGATTGCCTCGGTTCCGGAAGAGATACGTGATGAGGTAATGCAGATACTCGGGGCAAGCCATCTCGTTATCGGTTATGTTGGCCAGACGCTGCTGATGAATAACAAGCTTGACCTCAACAGTCCGGTACCGCAGCAGCGGGAGGCAGCCGTCTCCATAATTAAAGGCGGCATAGATGAAGCGTATTCGCTCGGTGCCAGTAAGCTCGCCGTGCTCAGCGGCCCGGCACCGGCCAAGGATAAATACGGCCAGGCAAGGGAACTGCTGGCCGACTCACTTACCCAGATATGCAGCTATGCGCAGGGCAAGGGCGACCTCGGCATTACCATGGAGATTTTCGACCGGGATTACGACAAGAAGCTCCTTATTGGCCCCACGCCAGAGGCAGTAGCGGTAGCCAAGGAGGTGAAACGCCACTACCCGAACTTCGGTTTGATGGTTGACCTGAGCCACCTGCCGCTGCTCAAGGAGACGCCTGACTTTGCCATAAAGACGGCCAAGGATTACCTGACCCATGTACACATTGGCAACTGCATGCTGAAAGATAAGAACCACCCTGCCTACGGAGACAAACACCCTCCGTTTGGAATCGCCGCCGGTGAAAATGATGTTGAAGAAGTAAGGCAGTTATTAAAGGCCCTGATGGACATCGGGTACATTGGTGAGGGCAAGCAGAATGTGGTTGCCTTTGAGGTCAAGCCGCTGGCCGGGCAAAGCCCGGATGTGGTGGTGGCCAATGCCAAACGCACTCTCATGGAGGCATGGACCAGGCTTTAGCCACTTTATTTGACATGACCCAGCCAGGGTGCATAACCACCACCAGTTCCATTTGATAGAGCGCAAATTGGAGGCTGAAAGGAACTTGATAGAACGGAGCATAATCAAGGAACTGGCCAAAATCGTCGGCAAAGATAATACTCTGGCCGACCTTAAAGACTTAATCTCCTACTCCTATGATGCCACGATGAGGCATGATCTTCCGGATGTCATCGTCCTCCCCCGCCACACTGCCGAGGTCTCGGCGATAATGAAGCTGGCTCATCGGGAAAAGATACCTGTAGTGCCCCGCGGCGCCGGCACCAATTTATCCGGTGGCACTATACCGGTCAAAGGAGGCATCATCCTTGAAATCAGCCGCATGGACCGGATTCTAGAGATTAATACTGCCAACCGACGGGCTGTGGTTGAACCCGGCGTGATCAATCTTGATTTGCAGAATGCCCTGGCGCCGCTGGGCTACTTTTACCCACCCGACCCGGCCAGCCAGAAAACTTCCACCATGGGGGGCAACATCGGCGAGAACGCTGGCGGACCCCTGTGCCTGCGCTACGGAGTAACTTCCAAATACGTCTTCGGCATGGAAGTCGTTCTGGCCGATGGCGAGGTGATAAATATTGGCGACTACGTTGAAGATTTCCCCGGCTACGATTTAAGAGGTCTGTTCATTGGTTCCGAGGGAATGCTGGGCGTGGCCACGAAGTTGATTCTGCATATCATCCCCAAACCGGAAGCATCACGGACCATGCTGGCCATCTTCGACCGCCTTGAAGACTGCGGTCAGGCCGTCTCCGACATCATCGGCGCTGGCATCGTACCAGAGGCAATGGAGTTGCTGGACCAGAATATGTGCTGGGCAATCGAGCAGGGTGTGAAAGCCGGCTATCCCACCGATGCCGCCGGCGTCCTCCTGATTGAAGTCGCCGGACTGGCCGATACCCTTGAGAAGCAGGTGCAGGATATATCGCAGTTCTGCCAGAAAAACAAAGTGCGCGAAGTGCGCATCGCCCAGACCATCGCCGAACGCGATGCCATCTGGGCAGGCCGCCGCGGCGCTTTCGGCTCGATAGCCAGAATCTGTCCCCCTTACATCATATGTGACGGTACCGTACCACGGGACAAGCTTCCGGAAGCACTCCATAAGGTAGGCGAACTTTCCAAGCAATACAAGGTGCTCATCGTTAATGTGGCCCACGCCGGTGATGGCAACCTCCACCCCCTGATTCTTTTTGATGTCAACAAACCTGAAGAACAGGAAGCGGCGCAAAAGGCCGGCGCCGATATCCTCGATGCCTGTATAGCCATGGGCGGCACCATATCCGGCGAGCATGGCATCGGCCTGGAGAAGATAGCCGCCATGCGCCATATGTTTGACCCGGCGGATATGGCTGTCATGCACAAGGTAAAGCACGCCTTCGACCCCGATGATATCTTTAACCCGGGCAAGATGTTTCCCCCGGAGATAGACGCACCACCGGCAAAGCGAGAGGTGGCACACTGATGGCCGATACCGTCTCACAGGCGAAGCAGGCCTTCTATCAGAAGCTCGGCAAAATAGCAGGCGCCGACAACATAATGACCGGAGAAAAGTCAACTGCGCCGTACACGGTTGACGGAATCACCCCCAAAGCTGTTGCCTGCCCGGCCTCAACGGAGCAGGTCGCCGATATCATAAAGGGAGCCAATGAAGCCCGAATAGCACTTGTCCCCTGGGGAAGCGGCTCAAAGCAGCAGATAGGACCGTGCCTGGAAGCAGCCGATACCGTTCTCTGCCTGAAAAATATGAACCGGGTTGTTGAGCTTGACGCCAGCAATTACACCGTTCAGGTACAGGCAGGTATGGTCAACAGTGAACTGCAAAGGCAACTGGCCGAACAAAACCTCTTTTTCCCTCTGGACCCCTTTTATATGGAGACTTCCACCATCGGCGGAGAAATCGCCACCAATGCCAATGGCCCGCGCCGCATTATGTATGGGACCGTTCGCGACATCGTTCTCGGGATTACGGCGGTAACCCCCGCCGGCGATATCGTCCATACCGGCGGGAAGACAATGAAGAACGTGGCCGGCATAGACCTGTGCCGGATGTACATTGGCTCCTGGGGCACCCTGGGCGTTATCACCGAGGCCGTGCTGAGGCTTTTCCCCCTCTCCGAAGCAAATACCGGCCTTTATATAATATTCCCCGATGCCGATGATGCCTTTCGCATGGTGGGACAGCTGCTTAACTCGCCGCTGACACCCAGCGCCATTGAGCTCGCTGATGAGGTGGCCGGCGGCAAAGTGGCCGAGGCCATAGGTTCAAACCTCAATAATGGCGAGGTGCTTCTAATCGTCAACTCCGAAGGAACGAAGGGCGACGTCGAGCGACACCGAAAGGACATCGCTTCCCTTGCCGGGACAAATAAGGCGAAGGCAACGATAGCACTTGATGATGAAAAAACGTCCCGTCCCTGGCAGGTATATCGTGATGTCCACAAGGCAATGCTCGATGCCAGCCCCGTCACCATCCAGGGCAAGGCTTCGGTGCCCATCAGCAAGCTTGGGGAGATGCTGCAACAGGTGAAAAAAATCAGCGCCAGCCATGGCGTGGAAATCGGCGTAACGGCACAGTGCGGCAGCGGCATACTCTATACTTATCTGGTCGGCGGGTCCGATAAGCCAGGCAACGTCACCAGCGAGATGAAGCGGGCGGCAGCCAGCCTGGGCGGGTTCTTTCTCATCGAATCGGCACCGCTTTCGCTCCGAAAAGAGGCGTACATTCTGCCGCCGCGCAATGACTATCAGTTAATGAGACGACTGAAAACTGAGCTCGACCCTAAAAACACCCTGAATCCGGGTCGACTGGTGGGAGGTTTATACTGAGCATGCCAACCGTGGCCGAGGAACTAGGGGAAATATTAAAGCTGTGCAACAAATGCGGGCTCTGCCTGCCGGGTTGTCCCACCTATAGAGTAACCGGAATAGAATGGGCCAGCGCCAGAGGGCGCGTGGCGCTGCTCCGCAGCGCCCTTCTTGATGAACGACTGGATATAAATGACATTGATGACCCGATATATAACTGCTTGGCCTGCAACGGGTGCACGGAGCACTGCCCGCCCGGCGTGCCCACCGGCGACCTCATCTTCAGGGCCAGACAGGAACTGCTCAGGCAGAAAGGACAGCCATGGCTACAGCGCCTGCTCTTCAAGAAACTGCTGCCCGACCCGGAACTGCTCCACAAGGCCTCAAAGCTCCTCAGGCTGGCTGATGTTACCGGCCTTCGCCCGCTGGCGAGGAAGACCGGCCTGACCAGGCTCATCGGCGATGCCGGGAAGGCGGAAGCCATGGTACCCAGGGTGCCAGCCAGCGAAGGTCTGGAAGCTATAAAGCGTCTGGTGAATAAAATTAATAAGCCAAAACATCGGGTGGCCTATTTTGTTGGCTGCTACGCCCCCAATTTTGCGCCGGAAAAAGCCGCGGCCACGATTCGCGTGCTGAACAAGAACCGGGCGGAAGTCGTAGTGCCCGACTTCGCCTGCTGCGGCCTGCCCGCCGCCGGTTACGGGGATATGGCATCGGCAAAAGACATGGCCCGGAAAAATATTGAGATAGCCAGCAAAATAAAAGTCGACGCCATGGTCACTCCCTGCGCCAGCTGCAGCTCGTTCCTGAAAGACTACGCCAAGCTGCTGGCCGATGACCCCGAATGGGCGGAGAAGGCCAAGGAGTTTGCCGGCAAGGTAAGGGACATCAGCGAGTTCCTGGTTGACATAGGCCTGAACACGGAAATGGGCGAGCTCAAAAGAAAGGTCACCTTCCATGACCCCTGCCACCTTGCCCACTACCAGAAAATAAAGGACCAGCCACGCAATATACTGAAAAGCATCCCGGGTGTTGAATTTGTTGATATGGTTGAGGCGGATATGTGCTGCGGCGCCGCCGGCAGCTACGCCTTCAAAAACTACGACTTATCCCGGAAAGTGCTGGAACGAAAGATGAACAACGTGGCCAGGACCGGCGCCGACACTCTGGTATCCAGCTGTCCCGCCTGCATCATGCAGCTTACCTGTGGCGTGGGTCAGCGGAAGCTGCCGGTATCCGTCCTTGAAATCGTGGAACTTCTGGACGAGGCCTACCGCAATGCCAGAGGCAATGATTAAACGCCGCCAGCACCTATCTTATGGAGCGATGCCATGAAAATCGTTATTGCCCCGCAGGGATTTAAGGGAAACCTCACCGCCCTGGAAGTTGCCCACGCCATTGAGGAAGGGGTAAAACGCATCGCGCCCGATGCCGAAACCGTACTGAAGCCAATGGCTGACGGCGGTGAGGGCACGGTGCAGGCGCTGGTTGATGCTACCGGCGGCGAAATGATGAACACAGAGGTCACCGGGCCGCTGCAGGAACGGGTGAACGCCCACTGGGGCATTCTGAGCGACAAGACCACCGCCGTTATCGAGATGGCCTCCGCTTCCGGCCTGCCCCTGGTGCCCCCGGACAAGCGCAACCCTCTTATCACCACCACCTACGGCACCGGCGAGCTCATACGCGCCGCGCTCGACCGGGGCTGCCGCAAGCTGATTATCGGCATCGGCGGCAGTGCCACCAACGACGGTGGCGCCGGCATGGCGCAGTCGCTCGGCGCCCGGCTCCTGGACGCCGATGGCAAAGAATTACCTTTCGGCGGCGCGGCGCTGGCCAGGCTTGAGCGCATTGATATTTCCAAAATGGACCCGCGGCTGGCCGACTTTGAAGTGACCCTCGCTTCCGATGTTAACAACCCGCTCTGCGGACCGCGCGGGGCATCCGCTATCTACGGACCCCAGAAGGGCGCCACTCCCGCAATAGTTAAACAGCTTGACGCCGCGCTTTCACACTACGCCGATGTAATTAAAAAAGACCTTGATATCGACCTCAGGGAGGTGCCCGGGGCCGGGGCAGCCGGCGGTCTGGGACTGGGACTGATGGTCTTTCTCAAAGCCAAAATGGTGCCCGGAATAGATGTCGTCATCAGGGCAACCAATCTGGTGGCGGACCTGAAAGGTGCGGAAATCGTCTTTACCGCCGAGGGACGCATTGACTGCCAGTCGGCGATGGGCAAGGTGCCCACCGGCGTGGCCCTGGCGGCCAAGAAATTCGGGGCGACGGTTATCGCGCTGGCGGGCGAGGTGGCCGACGACTGCCGCGTGGTCTTCGAGCAGGGAATCGATGCCGTGCTCAGCATCGCGCCGGGGCCGATTACGCTTGACCAGTCCATGGCCGATGCGGAGAAGCTGCTGGCCAATGCCGCCGAATGTGCCATGCGCTTTATCGTCAGCCAGGCCAAACGATAGACTGGCGTGAAGTAATAGATAACATAGGGGAGGGTAAAACCATCCCCTGATTTTTAATAATTTGCCGGTGAAGAATTACTGGTTTGCTTCTGACAAGATATTTTGTGTAAAATGAGGTAGCCTCAGAGAGGGATAAATTCAGAGGATGTTAAATATTCCCGTTCTGGTGCTGAACCAGAGCTACGAACCGCTCACCATATGCCGGGCCAGACGCGCCGTCGTGCTGATTTACCAGGGCAAGGCGGAGATGCTGGAAAATGGCGTTGGCTTTGTCCACACTATCAGCAATAGCTTTGAGCTCCCTTCCGTAATACGCCTCGGCTATATGGTGAAGCGTCCCTACCGGCAGCGAAAACTGACCCGCTACGAGGTCTTCAACCGTGATAAATATACCTGCCAGTACTGCGGCAAGGAGACCAGGCAGTTGACCCTGGACCACGTCATTCCCCGCTACCGGAGCGGACAGCACACCTGGGAAAATGTGGTCAGTGCCTGTGTACCCTGCAATCGCCGCAAGGCGGGAAGAACTCCACAGGAAGCCAGCATGAAACTCCTCCGCAAACCAACCTACCCCGGCGACAACCTCTTCTTCAGCATCCCCTACCACTACCGGCAGAGCAGAGATGAGTGGCAGAAATATCTGCCACAGTGAAAAAACCGCTTAGTATGAAACCTCACTCAGCGGCAACTCAACGGTCGCTTCGCTTTCCAGCCGCACCAGCACCGTTTCCTTCAGCAGGTTGTTGCCCACGACGGTCGCATCACCCATGGCCGTTGCTACCTGCTGGCCCACCCTGGGCATCTTTTCCTTCATGGCGCGGTACTGCTCGCTCTCATAGCCAAGGCAGCACATCAGACGATTGCAGACGCCGGAGATTTTCATCGGGTTCAGCGGCAGGTTCTGGTCCTTTGCCATCCTGATGGAAACCGGGGCAAAATCAGTGATAAAGCTCATGCAGCACAGCGGACGGCCGCACCGTCCAAAACCACCAATGAGCTTGGCCTCGTCCCTGGTACCGACCTGTCGCAGCTCCACCTTTACCTTGAACTGTTTGGTCAACCGGCGCACCAGCTCGCGAAAGTCCACCCTCTGCTCGGCGCTGAACAGGAAGGTGAGGCGACTGCCGTCAATATTGTATTCCGCCGAAAGAAGTTTCATCGGCAGCTGGAGTTCATCAATCATCTTGCCGCACTCGATGTGCGCTTCCTCAGCGCTGGCCTCAAGCTCCTGAATGCGTGAAACATCATCCGGCTCGGCCTTACGCGTTACCGGTTTGAACGGTTCGTTGGCCTCGTTAGCCAGCACCTGCCTTGGGGCAGTGACCACCTTCCCCAACTCCGTACCACGGCTCGTCTCCACAACAACGTAGTCGTTGACCTCAAGCTCCAGCCCTGTCGGGTCAAAGTAATAGACCTTGCCCGCCGTCTTAAACCGCACCCCTACAATCTGGTCAGCCATTTATTGCCTTCACCCCCATAGCCAAATCTCCATGATTAATTGCCTTTCCGCCCGGCGTATCCAGCATCAGCACCTCCAGTACCAGCCGTGGATTGGCATTCTGCTTCAATTGCACTTCCGCAGCCCTGATGCTGCCGAGGCAGCCCCTTACCTGTTCCAGAGTATAATGTCCCGCCATATCATGCAATATGTTCAACTGGTCAGTATTGGTTACGTAGTCCTGACAGCCTATCTTTACCAGCAACAGGTCGCGCCACCAGTCCAGCCAGAGGTCAAGTATTTCCTGCACCGCCGACCGGTCCTGCGCATACCGGGCTGCCAGTTGCGCCGCTTTATTAAAACGCTCCTCAGTATCAGCTCTGATAATGGCATATAAATTTTCGAGCTTCTGAGCTCTCGCCGGCAGTACCTGGTCGCTGGCTGCGGCCGTAATCGCCCAGCCCAGGCACCCCTTCGACAACCGGGCCAGCAGCTTTGCCCGATTCGGCTCAACTCCCCAGCGCTTCTGGAGTGCTTCTTCCATTTGCGGTGGGGGCAGCGGCGTCAACTCCAGGCGCTGGCAGCGCGAAATCACCGTCTCGGGCAGGAACTTCTCGTTCGTGGTCAGCAGAAGAAAGACCATTTTATCCGCGGGCTCCTCCAACGTCTTCAGCAGGCAGTTGGCCGCTTCAATGGACAGCAGCTCGGCATCTTCCACGATAAACGCCTTGTACCTGCCCTCAAATGGCGGCAGGCTGGCCGAGTGCTGCACATCCCGCACCTGGTCGATGCTGATAAGTTTGGCTTCAGCCGCATCCTCGTTCTGGATTAGACCAACTATCTGGACATCAGCATGATTGCCGTCAGCCACTTTCTGACAGGACGGACACTGACCGCAGGGTGGTTCGGCCGATTCACAGTTCAGGGCCTGGGCTATGTTCAGCGCCAGCGTCATCTTGCCCACGTGAGGTGGGCCGACAACCAGGTAAGCATGAGCCAGTTTCCCACGCTCCAGACTGCGCTGTAAAATGGATACCGCTTTATCCTGTCCCGCTACCTGCCACATATCAAATCAGGCCTTTCACACTGAATCACACCGCATCAGGTCCTCGTATGTTTCCCTGCGGCGGATGAGACGCGCCCTGCCTTCCCTGACCATCACGATTGCCGGCTTCAGCGAGGCATTATAGTTGCTGCCCATCGCCAGGCAGTAAGCCCCACAGTCGGGCACCGCCACTATATCACCTGCCCCAACTTCGGGCAGTTCAATATCCCTGATTAAAATATCGCCGGACTCGCAGAACTTGCCGGCAATGGTAACTCTCCTGGTTGCCTTATGGTTCATCCTGTTGGCCACCACCGCCTCGTAGCGGGCGCCATAAATGGCGGGACGGATATTGTCCGCCATGCCGCCGTCGACGGATACGTAACACCTGACACCGGGTATTTCCTTGACCACGCCCACCCGGTACAGCGCCACACCGGCCCGCCCCACGATTGACCTTCCCGGCTCGATGACCAGCCTCGGCAGGTCGAGATTGTGCTGCTGGCACTCCCGGTTCACCTCGTTCACTATCACTTCAGCATAGTCGGCTACCGACAGCGCCGGCTCATCAACAG
>CAZQWO010000038.1:0-12570 GCA_964597015.1 uncultured Dehalococcoidaceae bacterium | reverse complement strand
TCTTTGAGCGGCTCCTGAAAGTAGGGGCCGAATAAGCCAAGGACGTGGGCACCGTCATACATTAGAATCGGCCGAGGCTTCATATCAGCGATTAGCCGGGCGATTTCTTTTACCGGCTCGCGGTACAGAATCATGCTCTTGCCCAGGATAAACAGTTCCGGCTGGTATCTGGTGATAAGTTCGGCAGTCCGGGATAAGTCTATCTGGTACTGGTTTTCAGGAAGAACCGGGAAATTGACCACCGCCCATCGGTCGGTAACCGGGTCTATGGAGACGAAATCCCGCAGCGTGCCCATGGTCTGGGCGCTTAGGTGGCCACCTCGTCCGATGTGGTGGTTCATCACGTATTTAACTCTCCTCGGCTCGTTGTGCCGGTCGGCCCGGTTCAGGTAATCCATGATGCCGCTGTAGGTGGTGGCATTGGCCATCTGCCCGCTGAGCAGCCTCGCCTCCACTTCGGCACAGTCGAGGAATTTCTTGAGCTGCTCCTGTACTTCTTTTTCCACCTCGGCGATGAACTTTGTTCCCTGGTAGTAAAAGGCGTCAAGGTTCCCCAGCGCTTCCACCCTGCGGTGTTCGGCGTACCGGTGTGATGGGTCGGCAATAGTCAGTAATTTCACCAGCGGTGATAACGTCTGCTCCGATGGTATCAGGTTGATGGTCTGTTGCTGGCGCCAGATGGTATTATCGCGGGCTTTTTGCACCAGGTTGACGGCCAGTTCTGCCATTGCCTTTTCACCTTTTGCTGGAGCGTTGTTTCTGGCGTTGCTGACAAACAGGGGACGGGCGTAGGGGGGTGCTTCACCGCCGATGTGCCGGCGGACGATGACGGCATTTACCGGTTTTTCCCGAACGATGACCTCGACTTTCTGTCCTTCTGATAAGTCGGCATCAAGATAAGCCATACCGATGGTCCGGCGTGCCGATTCATTACCGGGAATCGCCAGCGTGCCGAGACCTTCAAATTTCCAGTAAGGCACCACCGTGCCGCTGGTAACGCTGCCCGCGGTTCTGCCGTTGACCAGTGCCTGACTGCCCTCCCTGGCGATGCCGTCACCCAGCACGGCTATCAGGTAGGCTGATTTTGGAACTAGAAGTTTATTCCGAGGTGTATCCAGTTTGCCTTCGTGCCGGAGCTTCACTTCCTGGGACTGCTTGAGCAGCGCCTCGCGTCCGACAAATTCACCTTTGACGGTATTGAAACTGACGGCAAACCGGGCGGCCGGCAGGGCAAATATGGGTATCTTTTTCCCGTCGGCATCGTTGCCAAGTTCATGGCCGTAGAGAGGGAAACCTGCTTCCAGTCTCAGTGTATCCCTGGCCCCCAGACCGACCGGCACGATACCGTGTTCATTGCCGGCTTCAAGCAGTTTGTGCCAGAGGGAAACCGCCATATCAACCGGTGGAAACAGTTCGAAACCAAGCGGCTCGCCGGTATATCCGGTCCTGGAGATAGTCATAGAGGTGCCCATGAATTCGCTACTGGTCAGATGGTTCCAGATTGGCTCGGGGATTTTGCTTCTACCACCGAGGACGGCTTCCAGTACCGCCTTTGTTTTCGGGCCCTGCAGTGCCAGCATGGCAAATTGGTCGGTAACGTCTTCCAGAACCAGCCTGGGGAACCGGGACATAAATCTCTGAAGCCACTGCCAGTCCTGCTCCGTGTTAGCCGCGTTGACGACCAGCAGGTAGTCGTGCTCACTGGTGCGGTAAAGGTACCCGTCATCTACGGCGCCGCCCGTTTCATCGGGCAGGATGGTGTACCGGGCATTTCCCGGCAGTAAAGCGGCGGCATTGCTGGTCAGGACATACTGCAGGAAGGGCAGCGCATCATGGCCGCCGATGCGGAACCGGCCCATATGCGAGATGTCAAAGAGCCCGCCGTATTTTCTGGTGGCCAGATGCTCGGCGAGGATACCCTGGGGGTAATGGAGGGGCATTTCCCAGCCCCCGAACGCCACCATTTTCGCCCCCAGTTTCAGGTGCTCATCATAAAGCGGAGTACGTTTCATTTTTTCCATTATAAGCTAATTCTTTATGCAGGGAATGGGTTTAATATTTTGGGACGTTTATTTCATACATTTTCCCGGTAACGTTAAAGACAACGCGCTCGCAGATGTTGGTCACCCGGTCGGCACAGCGCTCCAGGTTATGCGCCACCCAGAGAAGGCGCGTTGCCCGGGTAATCGTTTTCGGGTCTTCCACCATGTAGCTGACCAGCTCCCGATAGACCTGATTATAGAGCTCGTCGACTTCATCGTCTTCAGCGGCAATTGCATGGGCGGCTTTTTCATCGCAGTTCATGAAAGATTCCAGACAGCGGTGCAGCATGTCGATGGTCTTTTTGGCCATGCGGGGTATGTCAATCAAGGGCTTCAAAGGGGGCTCGTCGCCAATCATAATCACTATTTTGGCAATGCCCTCCGCGTGGTCACCGATGCGTTCCAGTTCCGTGATAACATTCATCACACTGATTAATGTCCGCAGGTCTCCCGCCATCGGCTGCTGCGTGGCGATAAGCTGAATGCAGGTCTCCTCGATTTCAAATCGCTTTTCGTTTATCTTCCGGTCATCGGCGATTATCTGATGGGCCAGCTTCAGGTCGCGTTTTTTCAGTGCTTCAACGGAAAGACTTATAGACTTTTCCACCATGCTGCCCATAGCCAGCAGTTCATCCTGTATGTCGCGCAGGCTTTTTCGGAAAGTGGTCCTTATCTCCATTGTCAGTACCTCCTTGCGCTCTCTAACCAAACCGGCCGGTAATATAGTCCTCCGTCCGTTTGTCTTTCGGGTTGGTAAAGAGCTGGGATGTGGGGCCGTATTCAACAAGCATGCCAGCCCTGTCCTTCTCCATCATGAGAAATGCGGCCATATCCGAAACCCGCGCCGCCTGCTGCATGTTGTGGGTGACGATAACGATAGTATAATCGCTGGACAGACTCCTCATCAAGTCTTCGATTCTGAGGGTGGCGATGGGGTCGAGGGCGCTGCACGGCTCGTCCATGAGAATAACCTCAGGCTCAACGGCCAGAACGCGGGCAATGCAGAGACGCTGCTGCTGACCGCCGGAAAGGGCCAGTGCCGACTGCCCCAGCTTGTCCTTCACCTCATCCCACAGCGCTGCCTGGCGGAGGCTGCGCTCAACGATGCCTTCAAGTTCACCGCGATTTATCCTGCCATGTCGCCTGGGGCCGAAGGCTACGTTCTCAAAGACGGACATGGGGAACGGGTTAGGTTTCTGAAAGACCATACCCACCCGCTTTCTCAGTTCCACCACGTCAATATCACGGTCGTAAATGTTGATATCGTCAATCACTACCTTACCGTCAATACGTGCCCCGATTATCAGGTCGTTCATGCGGTTGAAAAGGCGCAGAAAAGAGGACTTACCGCAGCCGGACGGACCGATGATGGCGGTAATTGCCTTTTCCCGGATATCCAGTGATATGTTTCTCAGCGCCTGAAAGGTGCCGTAAAACAGACTTACCTGCTCTGTTTTCAGTTGGATCTCAGCGCTGCGAACCGCTCGATTACTCAGCAACGTGTGGTCTAAGCTCATGAACCAAACCTCCGCTGTCGGATTCGCACTCTGATGAAAACCGCCAGGGAATTAAAAGACAATACCACAACCAGCAGGACCAATGCAATACCCCATATTGTGGTCTTTGGCATGCCCGGAACATGGGCCGCTGCGGTGTAGAGATGGTAGGGCAGGGCCATGAACTGGTCGAAAGGTGAAGTGGGCAGGCCGGGCAGGATAAAAGCGGCGCCCACCACCAGTATCGGTGCCGTCTCACCGGCGGCGCGGCTCATGGACAGGATGGCGCCGGTGATTATACCGGGCAGGGCATGGGGCAGGACGACATGCCGTATCGTCTGCCATTTGGTAGCGCCAACGGCGAGACTTCCTTCGCGGTATTCCCTGGGCACGGCGATAATCGCTTCTCTTGACGTGGTGATGGTTATAGCCAGTGCCTGGCAGGCAAGCGTCAGGCTGGCGGCAAGCAGCGACATGCCGAATTTCATGGCCAGCACAAATAGCCCCAGTCCGAAAAGGCCATAGACAATGCTGGGCACACCAGCCAGATTGAGAATGGCCATGTTGATAAGGCGGGTCAGCCAGTTATCGCGGGCATATTCGGTCAAGTAAATGCCGGCCAGGACGCCCACCGGCAGAGAGAAGATGAGGGCGCCGAGCATAAGGAAAAAGGTGCCCACGATGGCGGGAAATATGCCCCCGGCTTTGCCTGCCTGTGAAGGCGGCTGGGTCAGGAATTCCCAGCTTATGGCGCCGGCACCATTGACCGCAATGTAGATGATGATAAAAAGCACCGGAATGGCCACAATAGCCGTGGCCAGCACCAGCAGGCTGAAGGCGGTGCGCTGTGTTAATTCTCTTTTGGATATGGTCTGAACTGCCAAGTTAAAATTACCTCGCGAACTTCCGTTTCTGGCGCTCCAGCACCCGGTCGGCGACCAGGTTTACGGACAGTGTCATTAGAAAAAGAATCAGGCCGACGGCAAATAATGCCTGGTATTGCAGCCCGCCCCGAACGGCGTTGCCAATCCCGGAGGCAATGGCCGCCGTCATCGGCATCATTGGTTCGGTGGGCGCCAATGGCACGGCCAGAGCACCGCCGGCGACTATTAACACTGTCATGGTCTCACCGATGGCGCGGCCCACTCCGAGCATGACGGCCGCGGCAATGCCGGAAAGTGCTCCCGGAATGCAGACATGCCGAATCGTTTCCCATCTTGTGGCCCCCAGTGCGTAGGACGCCTCTCGGAACTCCTTTGGTACCGCCCGCAGTGCGTCCTCGGAAACAGTGACAATTATGGGCAGACTCATCATGGAGAGCATGATGGCGGCGGTAAGGCCGCACAGGCCGGTGTTCAGGTTGAAGATGCTCTGGACGAGCGGCGATAGAAGCAGGAGGCCGATGAGACCCATGACCACGGAAGGAATTCCGGCCAGCAGCTCGACAACGGGCTTGACCGTTTCCCGGACGCTGGACGGAGCTACTTCAGCCAGGTAAGCGGCGCAGCCGACTCCGAGCGGCACGGCGATGGCCGTTGCAATCAGGGTAACCCATAGCGTGGCCATAAAGAAAGAGAACATGCCAAAGGTCGGCGGCTCCGAGACCGGATACCACTTTGTGCCGAAGAGAAATTTCAAAGGAGAGGTGTAGGAAAGTACCGGCAGGCCCTCGCGCATCAGGAGAAAGAGAACACCTAAAAGGACAATGATGGCCAGGAGACCGTTGAAAAATATGAAGCTTTCTATGAATTTCTCACCGAAACGCCAGCGGCGCCGGAGACTTCTGGAGAGTCCAGCGCTGGCAATGGCGGATGGGGCTCCCCGCTGCAACATGGGAACGATATTTTCCTTTCCGCTTGTTTTACCGGGGATATCAGTCAATTTTATTATATATTATTGCAGTGGCACATAACCAGCTTCGGTCACTTTGGCCTGGCCGTCAGGTGAGAGGCAGTAATCAACGAATGCCTTGATAATGCCGGCGGGTTCGCCGTTCGTATAGTAGAGGAGGGGGCGGGCAACCGGGTAGGTGCCGTCCAGCGCCGTCTCCACGCTGGGCAGAACCGCTGCGTCTTTTGTCGTTTTCTTAATCGCCAGTGGTTTGACTTTGTCGGTCAGGTATCCCAGGCCGGGATAGAAGATGGCGTTCGGGTTCTTGGCTACCTCGGTAACTCCTCCCTCCGTGGAGGGCAGAAAGAGCACGTCCTGACCGTATTCAAGGCTTTTGTTCTCGGTATCCAGTCCCAGCATCTGCACCACATGCTCCTTGAAGAAGACGTGGGTGCCGGAGTTGGTATCGCGGGCGATGGCCACGATGGGTGTATCACTGCCGCCCAGCTCCTTCCAGTTGGTTATTTCGTCGGTGTAGATGGCGGAAAGCTGGGCGATGGTCAGTTCCGCAACCGGATTGGAGGGGTGCACGACGACGGAAAGCGCATCCGTGGCCACCTGGATTTCGTAAGGGTCTACTCCCTTTTCCTTGGCCTGGTCGTATTCTTTTGCTTTCATCTTGCGGGAAGCCTGAGCGATGTCAGTGGTGCCGTCAATGAGGTTGGCGATGCCGACGCCTGAGCCCGGGCCGCTGACGGCGATATTTACCTTGGGATTCATATTCATGAACTCTTCCGCCCAGAGCGCGGTCAACGGGGTTACCGTATTGGAACCGGTAATCTTGAAGGTGCCTGACAGCTCTGAGCCAGATGGCTCCGGTGCCTGCGGGGCACAGCCGGTAGTGGCGAGGGTCAGCAGGCATAAAAGTAAAATAACTAGATAGCTCTTATTTCTGTACATCTACCCCTCTAATTTATAGCCGACGCCTCTGACGGTGAGGATACGCTCTGGTTTTGCCGGGTCGGCTTCTATCTTCTTTCTGAGCCACCGGATGTGGACATCAACGGTGCGTGAGTCGCCGGCATAGTCATAACCCCAGACCTTTTTCAGCAGCTGTTTCCGGTTGAAGACCAGGCCCTTATTACCGGCCAGGAAGGCGAGCAGGTCGAACTCCTTGGGCGTCAGGTCAAGAACACCGTTGCCAAGGCTGGCCCGACGATTAGCAGCATCTATGGTGAGGTCGTTGATACTGATAGGAATGGTTTTCTCCATCACTTTATGCCATCAAGGCGTGCGGTGCCATTCAGGGTAACCGGTCGTGCCCGTTTCACCTCGTTCAAAACAGCCGCCAGTCCCGCAGGCCCTGCTGGATTATCGCCAGGTATTCTTTTGAGGGCGCCGCATCTTCAAGCTGACCGGTTTTAATATAAGTTATAGCTTCGACTGGTTCATCATCCTCGCCGAAAACGGTCACTTTAAGTCGGCCGTAGCCAGCTTCAAAGCGGTCAAGCCTCTGCAGACAGGCTTCCGTTACCTCATAGATGGCTCCCCGCACCCGCTCCCCTCGAAATGACTTTACGCTGGCAACACCACCCCGCCACTGCCGCGACCAGCCCGCAAATACCAGCTTGTAATTGGGCAGGACCGCGGTGAACAGCGGTTTGCTGTCCGGGCAACGTTCCTTCATCTGCTTCCGGTTGAGATTGGAGGCATAGGCGAAGTAATGCAATCTATTTCCTCAAATCGGTCAGCAATTCCATCTCCGGGTCGTATTACCCATCGGGTGGCAGGTTCCCCTGGTTGATCGTAGCCGCACCTAATTTTTCCATGTCCTGGCCGCAGCAGACCAGAGTGCCGCCACCGACCGCGGTAACCACCACCTCGTTGCCGCATACATTGCAGCGATATTTTTCACCAACTTTCTCAACCGCCATGTCTCAAACCTCCTTTCCTTCTCCCGCCCCGGGAGCTATTTCCCTGCTTTCTCAGCAGCCGGGCTCGCCAGGATGCCCGCAGCAGTTCTGCCTTTTTACAATCTTGATGAGGTTATTCCGAAACAACAGGTAGACCTTGCGCGGAAAGGGCATCGGTGCTGACATATTGGTGATAAAAGCCCGCAGAGTAGGCATAGTTATTTGCTCTCCCCGTCCTCCATTAATACTTTAACACAAATCTTCGGCCAGCTAAAAGGCATTTGACATCTGATTGTAAACAGATATAATAGGGTAAACGGCACTTCCGCTATGGCGCCGCCCGACGAGCCGAGTAGTCACCCGTAATGTGCCATTACGGGTAATCGGGTAAAAAAATTACCCAAAACAGCACAGGGGAGGTGGTGATTACGATGGAAGGAGTCGTGGCAATCATTCTGGCCGGTGGTACGGGGGAGCGACTTGGAACCCTGGCGGTGGAGAGGACGAAACCGGCGATTCCTTTTGGCGGCAAATACCGCATCATAGATTTTACTTTAAGCAACTGCGTTAATTCCGATATTTACAATGTGGCCATACTCACTCAATACCAGCCGCGTTCATTGACGGACCACATTGGCATTGGTATGCCCTGGGGGTTTGCCCGTCCCGATGGCGGAATTCAGCTCCTGCACCCCTACCTGGCGCGCGAGGAAGGTCGGGACTGGTATAAAGGCACGGCGGACGCTGTCTATCAGAATCTGCAGTACATTGAAGAGCAGGCAGCGGAGCTGGTGCTGATACTCAGTGGCGACCATGTCTACAAGATGGACTACAAGGACATGATAGATACGCATCTTAAAAACCAGGCAGATGCAACCATCGCGGTTACCCGCCTGCCGAAAGATGAGCTGATACATTTTGGCACGGTAACCGTTGACGATAATCAGCAGGTTGACGGCTTTCAGGAAAAGGTGAAAGAACCGAAGAGCGACCTCGTTTCCATGGGTGTGTATGTATTCCAGAAGGAATTGCTGCGCCGGGTTCTGGAGGATGATGCCCAGCGTCGTTCTTCCAAGCACGATTTTGGCCGGAATATCTTCCCGCAGCTGATCGGTAACTGCCGACTTCACGCCTATAACTTTGAAGGCTACTGGCAGGATGTCGGTACCATCAGAAGCTACTGGGAAGCCAGTATGCGATTGCTTGACTCACCGCCGTCCATCAGTTTCAGCGCTGACTGGCCGATTCGTACCAAGGAAGATGAGCCCAGGCCTCCGGCGGTTGTTTCCCGCCGTGGTGATGTGGTCAACAGCATGATATCGAACGGCTGCATTATTGAAGGTCGAGTGGAGAACTCAATTCTATCTCCAGGTGTCAGGGTGGCCGCCAATGCCGTGGTCAAACACTCGGTCATCATGAATGATACGGTAATTGGCCGGGAAAGTGTTGTTGATTATTCCATCCTTGACAAGGGGGTTGTCGTTGAAGTCGGAAGCTGTGTGGGCACCGGCAACGATTTTCAGGTCAACCGTGAGGAACCGGTCATACTCAATACCGGCATATCTGTCGTCGGGAAGGGGGCCAAAATTCCGGAGGGGGTGAAGATAGGCCGTAACTGTTCCATTGCCTGTAATGTCACTGAGAAAGACTTCCGCAGCTCTATCGTCCAGAGCGGTGAAACGATACGACCAAAACCGCGCCGCTCTTCGCGAAAAGAATAAAATTGCCATCGGAAACAACCTGTTTATTCAGGGGAAAGGCGAGAGAATAGAATGTCAGAACTTAGGCAGGACCCCACGACCAAGGCCTGGGTGATACTGGCTCCGGAAAGGGCAAAGCGCCCCCAGTCAAAACCGCGGGTAAGACCAGCCGATGAACTACCAAGCTTTGATTCATCATGTCCTTTCTGCCCGGGCAATGAAGAAATGACGCCTCCGGAAGTATTCCGGCTTCCCATGTCGGATAAAGGGACTCCCTGGGAGGTGAGGGTGGTGCCCAATCGATTTGCCGCGCTCACACCGGGTGAAAATGGAGATATCGTGGAGGAAGCGCGCCTCTTCCGCAAAATGGACGGCATCGGTGCTCATGAGGTCATCGTCGAAACACCCTCACACAATCTGCCCATGGCATTGATGAGCTACGAACAGGTGGAGAAGGTGCTGATTGCCTATCAGGAAAGATATAACGCGCTGAAAAAGGAAAAACACCTGAAATTCATCACCATCTTCAAGAACCATGGCTGGGCATCGGGCACTTCGCTGGTACATCCGCACTCGCAAATAGTGGCCACGCCCATCGTGGCCCCTTCCTATCACCATCAGTTTGATATTGCCCATGAGTATTATATTGACCGGGGCCGGTGTCTGTACTGCGATTTACTGGCTGGCGAACTGGAAAAGAACAAGAGAATCGTGGTCAAGACCGAGCAGTTTGTGGTCTTTCACCCTTATGCTTCCCATGCCGCCTACGAGACATGGATAATGCCCAGGGGCCACTGTGCTTCCTTCGGCATCTTCCCCGCTACCTATATGAACCAGCTGGCCACAGCGCTGAAAAACGTTCTCCTCTGCCTGTACGAATCGCTGGACAACCCGGCCTTCAATCTGATGGTTGACAGCACGCTTACGGAGGATGAGGAGGACCCGTACTACCACTGGCATATCCGCATTGTCCCCCGCCTGACCACCATCGCCGGCTTTGAAATGGGTTCCGGTATTTACATCAGCACCGCCCTGCCCGAAGATACGGCCAGCCAGATGCAGTCCTGTTTTAAGAAGATGGTCAAAGAGGGCAAAATATCGTCTGAATAGCCCCGCGCCGTTTTTCTCTATGCTGCTTACTGTCAGGCGTTAGCCTTCTTCAACGGACGCCACCTGCCCAGACTGAATAGCCGGGGGAAGAGCGCTTTTCTGGTTTCCTCAATGATGAATAAGGAGCCTCCGGCGAGGAGCGCTATCCCCCATTTCTCAGCGGTCAGAGGCACCGTGCGGAAGGCTACCTGCATGAAAGGCGCATAAACAGCGATTAACTGCAGAGCTATGGCGCCGGCAATTGCCAGGAGAAGCCAGCGATTGCGGAAGATGCCCAGTCGAAATATCGTGTACTCGTCCGAACGCGCATTGAAGGCGCGGAACCACTCGAAGGCGACCATGGTGCAGAAGGTGATGGTGCGCGCTTCCTCTATGCTCATTCTGGGCTCCGCCCAGCGGAAGATGAGGAATACACCGACGCCCATAAATGCGGCCATAAAGATGATGCGCAGGAGCAGTCCGGGAAAGACTATACCCACGCTCGGGTGGCGGGGTGGCTGTTTCAGTTCATCACCGACCTTCGGCTCAAGGCCGAGGGGCACCGCCGCCGTGGTATCGGTGACCAGATTAATCCAGATAATCTGAACCGCCAGGAGCGGCGCCTTGCCCACGAAGAGGAGTGCCAGCGCCAGGGCCAGGAGCTCGCCAAGGTTGGTGCTCAACAGGAAGAAGAGCACATTGCGCAGCCGGTTAAAAATGGACCTCCCTTCCTCAACCGCCGCCACCACGGAAGCGAAATTATCATCGGCGAGCACCATGTCGGAGCTTTCTTTGGCAACGTCGGTGCCGGTGATGCCCATGGCAATGCCGATATTGGCCGCTTTCAGTGCCGGCGCATCATTCACGCCGTCGCCGGTCATGGCCACCACATGGCCGTGGCTCTTCAGGGCGTTCACAATTCGGAGCTTGTGCAGCGGCTCAATGCGGGCAAAAACGGAGATGTCTTCCACCTGCGCATACAGTTCTTCATCGGTCATCTGCTGGAGTTCCAGGCCGGTTACCGTTTTCCCTGCGGGCAGGTCAAGCTGGCGGGCAATCGACTCGGCGGTAATCTTATGGTCGCCGGTAATCATCACCACTTTTATACCCGCCTGCTGGCACAGTCGCACCGCTTCCCTGGCCTCTTCCCGGGGCTGGTCGGCCATGCCCGCCAGTCCGACGAAAACCAGGTTGCCCCTGATATGTTCATCTTTCAGGTCCTCAAGCTCTGCCGGGTGCTCGGCATAGGCGGTGGCAATGACCCTCATCGCCTGGCTGGCCATATCGGTGTTGGCCTGCACTATAACATCAACGTCTTTTTCGGTGAGAGGGACAACCTGCTCTCCCTGAAGTTTAAACTTGCTGAGCGCCAGTATCTTTTCCACCGAGCCCTTGACATAGGCCACTCTGCCACCATCGCGCGGGTGAAGGGTGGCCATATACTGCTTTTCGCTCTGGAACGGGATTTCGTCCAGGCGGGGGAAGGCTTTTTCCAGCTTCTCCTTGTTCATGCCCGCCTTGGTGGCAGCCACGAGCAGGGCCCCTTCCGTAGGGTCGCCGTAAATATCACAACACTCTTCGTTATCCCGCTCGGTCAGAAAGGAATCGTTGCAGAGGGCGCCTATGCGTAGCATCAAGCTGAGCGGGGGCTCGTTTTGCGGGTCAACAAGCTGCCCATCGCGGCGGAATTCACCCTGCGGGATGTAGCCTTCGCCGGTTACTTCAATCCACCGGCCGTCTACAAAAAGGCGCTGCACGGTCATCTCGTTGAGCGTAAGCGTGCCCGTTTTATCCGAGCAGATGACCGTCGCCGAGCCGAGGGTCTCCACGGCCACCAGTTTGCGGATGATGGCGTTGCGCCGGGCCATGATGCGCATACCCATCGCCAGCACCACGGTCACCACGGCGGGCAGGCCCTCCGGTATGGCGGAAACGGCGGCGGCCACGGCCAGCAGGAATATCTCCAGTTTATCCAGGCCCTTGAGCAGCCCGACCGCTACCAGCAGGGCACAGATGCCGAGGAAAAGAACGACCAGATATCGGCTTAGCCGGCTGATATTTTTCTGAAGGGGGGTCTTCTCCGGCTTGATTTCCTGTATGGCGGAAGCTATCTGGCCGATGTCAGTTGCCATGCCGGTTCTAACGATAATCGCCGTGGCCCGACCGAAACTGACAATGGTGCCCATATGGACGACGTTCTTTCTCTCCGCCAGCGGTACGTCTTCATTGATGGCATTGGAGTGTTTGTCAACGGGCATGGACTCGCCGGTGAGCATGGCTTCATTGACCTTCAGGTTGGAGACCTCGATGAGCCTGGCGTCGGCGGGGACACGGTCGCCCGTTTCCAGAAGCACGATATCGCCGGGAACGAGCTCTCTGGCGGGAATCAGCTTTATATCGCCGTCACGCCGCACACGCGCTCTGGGCGCCGCCATCTGGATAAGCGCCTCCATCGCCTTCTCGGCGCGCGTCTCCTGTATGAAGCCGATGGCGGCATTGA
>CAZQWO010000037.1:0-12698 GCA_964597015.1 uncultured Dehalococcoidaceae bacterium | reverse complement strand
GCCTCATACATGGCCCGCCGCATCTCGTCCGTCGGCAGGGTTATGGTATCACTGCGCAGGTCAATAATCTTCATTACAGCCACCTTTCCTGACAGTCCGTTTTACTTCCTATAATATCACAGCCAGCGATATGCTGGCAGCCGTTAACGTTGATTTTTACCGTCATATGTGCTTAAATGAGTTCTGGGAAAGGAGCGGAGAGTGGAAGATTTAAAGTTGAAGGCAACGCACCGGCAGGTGCTGGGTAAAAAGACCAGATTTTTACGCCGCCAGAGAATAACTCCGGCTCATCTCTACGGCCACGATGTCAAGTCGATGGCGCTGCAGTGCGATACGGATAAACTGCAGGGCCTGATTGCTCATGCCGGAAGGACCAGGCTGGTCAATCTTGAGGTTGATGGCGAGAAACCAAGGACGGTTTTCGTCCGCGAGATTCAGCGTGATGTCATCAGCCGGGAGCTGCTGCACGTCGATTTCTATCAGGTAAAACGGACTGAAAAAATCGCCTTTGATGTGCCCATTGTAATAGTAGGAGAAGCACCAGCCATGAAATTTAAAGGGCGCATGATTGTTCACGGCATCAACAGCCTGAGCATTGAGTGCCTGCCCACCATTGTGCCGCCACAGATAGAGGTTGACATCACCCCGCTGGAAGAGGTAGAGCAGGCAATCTGCGTTAAAGATATCGTCCTTGACCCGGAAATCACGGTGCATGCGGACCCGGAGCAGCTGGTGGTGAAAGTGAGTGAAGTGGCGGTGAAGGAAGAGGTCGAGGAAGTGCCAGAGGTCGAAGAGGCAGAAGCGGTGGCTGAGGAGGGAGCAGGGGCCAGGGCCGAAGCACCTGCTGAGGAGGAGAAGCCGGGGGAGAAAGCTGAATAGGGCCAGTATCTGGACAACGCGATAGCAACGCACCAGGGTACCCGGCGGTTATCAGGCGATGATTATTGACTTCCATACGCATATCTTCCCACCACGGGCCAAGCAGAAACGCAGCCAGTATATCGACCGCGACCCCTGTTTTGCGCTGCTCTACGCCAAGAAAGAGGCCAAAATCGCTACCGCCGAGGATTTGATCGACAGCATGGACAAGGCCTCTATTGACGTATCGGTCGTTGTCAACTTCGGCTGGTTGACCCACGAGCTCTGCGCGGAGACCAATGATTACATTCTGGAATCAATCGCCCGCTATCCGGAGCGACTTATCGGCTTCTGCACGGTGCAGCCGCAGTCAGTCGACGCCGCCATAGAGGAAATAGAGCGCTGTGTCGAAAGTGGTGCCAGAGGCATCGGCGAGCTTCGACCCGACATACAGCTGCTTGACCTCGAAGATGAAGCCATTGTCTCGCCATTAATGGAAACGGCAAAGAAACACGGCCTCATCCTCCTTACCCATGCCTCCGAGCCTGCAGGCCACGACTACCCCGGCAAGGGAATTATCACGCCGGACGTGCTTTACCCATTCATCACCCGCCACTCTGATGTAACCATTGTCTGCGCTCACTGGGGAGGTGGCCTTCCGTTCTATGCGCTGATGCCCGAGGTTAAGAAGGCACTGCATAACGTGTACTTCGATACGGCCGCATCACCGTTTCTCTACCAGCCACGCATATATTCCCTGGCCAGCGAGCTGGTCAGCGCCGACAGGATTCTCTTCGGCAGCGATTTCCCATTAATGCCGCAGAGTCGCCTTCTCCAGGAAATCAATTCGGCAGCGCTAACCGAGGAAGAAAAGGACCTGATTCTGTCCGGTAATGCCAGGCGGCTGCTGAAGCTTTAGGCATGGAGCAGATACGTTCTTTCATCGCTATTGAACTGCCCGATGAGATAAGACTGGCACTGGCCGAACTGCAGGCCAGGCTGCAAACTGAGAAGCAGCCTTACGTGAAATGGGTTGACCCCGGTAGTATACACCTGACCCTGAAGTTCCTGGGCAGCATTGCCGCAACCAGGACCGGCGATATCACCAGCGCCATGGAGACAGCGGCGCGTGACCTTGCCTCATTTTCACTCGAGGTCAAGGGTCTGGGCGTTTTCCCCAATTTCAAGCGTGTCCGCGTGGTATGGGTCGGTATGGGTGGAGATATTGCCACCTTAAAGCTGCTCCAGCAGCGCATTGAGTCCGGCCTGGTGCCGCTCGGCTTCGCCCGTGAAACACGCCCGTTTACTCCCCATTTAACTCTAGCCCGTGTCAGAGAAAGGGTATCACCGAGCGAACAGCAAGACTTTGGCCAGGTCATCGCCAATGCCAGCTTTGAGACCGCCTATCATTTCACGGTGAACCGGGTAAATCTAATGCGCAGCCAGCTGACCACAGCCGGGGCAATTTACAGCCAGATTAAACCGGTCGACCTGAAAAAAACCTTGTCAAAAGGTTCTGATTAATTGTATACTAAAAAACAACTTCGGATGGGAGGAGGACCTCATGGAACAGAGCAGTTTCCCCAAATGTCAAAAGTGTCAGACCGGTGACCTTGTGCCCCTTTCTGACTTCGGAAGTCAGGGGGCATCGATTCAGTATAAAGCCTGGGTTTGCACCAATCCTGAATGCGGCTTTAACCTGAAAATCAGGAATGGTGATGTCTATCTTAACGAGCCCATTATGAGTGGCGCGCTGCACAACAGCCGTGCCCGATAGCCTGCCAAGTCTCCGTAAAAACGCATATATCAGGTGATACCGTGCTTGCTCAGTTAGCCAGGCTAAAGGGAGCCGCACTTGATATCCTTTTCCCACCGTACTGCGTCGGCTGCGGCAAAGAAGGCGCTTTTATTTGCCTTGCCTGCGGCCGGGCGCTGCCACGTATAACGCCCCCTATCTGCCCCAGATGCGGTCGACCGCAGCCCGGTGGTATATTATGCCCCGATTGCGCTGGCTGGCAGGCAGCGATTGACGGCATCCGCTCTCCGTTTCGTTTTGAAGGCGCCATGCGCGAGGCAATTCACCAGCTTAAATACCATAACCTGAGGGCCCTGGCAGCCCCCCTGGCCAGCATGCTTCAGGAATACCTTAACGCCAGCCCACTGGACGTGGATGTTCTGGTGCCGGTACCCCTGCACCGGAAAAGATTAAGAGAGCGCGGTTACAATCAGGCCGGGCTGCTGGCACAGGGGTTGGGCAGGTTAATGAATATGCCGGTAATAGACGATGTCCTGGTTCGCCGGCGGTACACATCCCCGCAGGCTCGGACTGCCAGCGCAGAAGAACGGAGGCTCAATATCGCCGATGCCTTTGCCTGCCTTGACGGCAGGCTGCAGGACAGGAAGGTGCTGCTGCTTGATGACGTAGCCACCTCCGGGGTCACGCTGGATGCCTGCGCCGGGGTGTTGAAAGCGAACGGTGCTGCCTCCGTATGGGGACTGGTCATGGCACGAGAGATTTAACAGACAGGGGTGAGAAGATGGAGCTGCAGATTACGGGACAGAATATGGAAGTATCCGCGGAAGTGCGCCGCTACCTGGAGCGCAAAATCGAAAAATTAGCCCGCCATTTCCCCAATATCATCGAGTCCATTGTGGAAATCACCCAGGAAAAGACCCGGTCTCCCCAGCAGCAGTTCGTGGTGCGAGCCAGCGTATCCGGCAACAGTATCAGCCTGCACAGTGATGAGCGCGGCGATGACCTCTTCCAGGCAATCGATAAGGTGATTTCGGTGCTGGACCGCCAGCTGGAGCGCCGGAAGGGAAAGCTTTATGATAAGGGAAAGGGAAATTCCCTGGCGCGAGGTGAATTTAAAGAAGAGCCGTTTAGTCCCGGACCTGAAGTGGTAAAAGTAAAGCGGTTCGCCATGAAGCCCATGTCCGTTCCTGAAGCCGCCGAACAAATGATGATGCTGGGGCACAGCTTTTTCTTCTTTCTCAATACGGAAACGGAGGAGTTCAACGTGCTGTACCGGCGCCAGGACGGCAACTACGGCCTGATTGAACCGGAACTGGGCTGAAGTTTTTAAACTGGCAGCAATTGTGCGATAATAGGACGAGAAATGGCAACTAAAAGAAGAAATCTCTACCTGTATCTGACGCTGGTCTGTTTCCTGGGTATCATAGCCATATTTCTCGCCGATGGGTACATGGGCGTCTATGATACCTTCTATATAACCGCCGAGGAGCGTGAGCAGAAAATAGAGGCGGACGTCTGGCAGCGCAATGACCCGTACTGGTCTATAGGGATAACACAGGGAGAGAAGGCCTTCATTCGCTATGAGGTTGACAACCGGCGGTTTTCCAGTTACGAAGCTGACATTGAGGTATCAATCTGGAAGATGCAGGAAAAGGTCAGCGACGTGCTCTCCCAGCATATAGCCCTGGGGGCTTTCGACGAGGTCCAGATAGAATGGGAGATTGACAGCGCGGAGCTTGTCCCGCCGGATGCTCAACCCGAGCAGCGCTTCGATTACACGCTGACCATCAAGCGTGGGGATATAGAGCGGAATATAATCCTCCACATCAATCCCGCCCCCTATCCGGTAATAAAGACGGTGCCGGCACCACCAAGGTAACCCGAGGTAATTGAAATGAATATAAAACTGGAATACGTTTTATTCGGCTTCGGCATCCTTTTCTGCCTGGCCGGCGTGGGCTACCTGGCCGCCGAGTATGTTAAAAATTTATCGGAAGCAGGGAAACTGGTGTCTCTGCTGCTTACCGTGGCCATGTTCGCGTTCCTGAGCAAATATTTTGAAGACATAGGATGGTGAACTGAATGCTGACTGCTGTTGCCGTGCTTGCGTCCCTGGCGCTTATCGGCTGGCTCATTTACCGAGGGGTAAGGCAGAAGCCAATCCGGGCACACCACGTGGTCCGCGCCATTGCCTATCTCACCGGTCTGTTCACCTATGCCTATTTCCTCAGCATGGACTTCCCGCTTCTCATCAAGGTAGTGGTCAGCATTGTGCTCGGGGCAGCACTGATTGTGCTCGGCGCCACTCTTCAGCGTCGCCGGCCGGTTGATAATAGTTAGAGTTTCTTATCCCTGATAACCCTTGCCTGGTAAATGCGCCGCTTCGCCTCGGAAGTCCCCCGCAGCCTCAGGTTCAAAAAGTCCATCTCGTATTCCTCAATCAGCCCCTCATCGGCAAAGCTGTAGTACCGGTCATTGCCGATGATTATATGGTCGATAACCTTCATCTGCATGATTTTACCGACGTAGACCAGTTCTCTGGTCAGGTCTTTGTCGCTGGTGCTCGGGGCGGGGTTTCCGGAAGGATGGTTGTGCACGAATATCAGGGCGGGCGCGTTACCTTTCAGCGCCCCTTCCACGATTTCGCGCGGTGAGATGGAACTACTGTCCACCGTACCTTCAAAGACATCGGCCACCTCTATAATCCGGTTCTGGCTACTGAGGTAAATAACCTTGAACAGTTCCTTTTTGAGGTCGCGCATGGCGTGGTAGAGATAGTCAAATATCTCACGGGAAGATTTAAAATAGGGCTGGTCCATAATTTTTCCTTTGAGGTACTCCCGGGCAATCTCCCGGATCAACCTGATGCCGAAGGCGCTGTGCGGACCGATGCCCTCAATCTCCTGCAGCTCCTCCGTGGAAGCTGAAAGCACCCCCCTCAGCGTCTTGAACCGCTTCAGCGCTTCTTTCGCCTGCAGCTTGCAGTCCCGGCGCGGTGCCCCCAGCGTTAAAAGCAGCTCCACGATTTCATAGTCGTGGAACCCGGACAGCCCGGACTTCAGGAACTTCTCCCTGAGCCTCCTGCGATGACCTTTATGCGTCTCTTCGGAAAGCATCCGCACCGCCCTCACTTTTTCTCCAGTTTCAGGCCTTCTTCCCCCACCACCGCCACCAGACGCTCGTGCAGTTCGGGGCAGTAATCGGCAAAGATATCAAAAAAACGCATGCGCGTTGTCTTGCTTCCGTTCGTCACCTTCAGGTTCACTTCATCATGTCCGGGAAAGCTCTGCAGTATCTCTCTTATTCTGTACAGACTGGCTTTATCTCCCTCGGCATCACTGGTCTGATTGATGCTGATGACCAGTCGGCGATTCTCCATTGCTGCCTCGCCGGGCACAGCCTCCTCCTTCAAAGGTTGCACTTCGGCAGGCAACTGGGCAGTTTCTGCCTCCTTCGTCTCCTCTACCTTTTCTTCTGATGGCTGGTAAAGACGAACCTCCTCACAGCTCATCTGCACCCGGTCCTCCCGTACCCTCACCTTCCCCTTCACTTCCAGAATATTACCCTCCTGCCATATATCACTGGTGTCAGAATAGACCTTTGGCCAGACCATGATTTCAACCTGCCCGCTGAGGTCCTCAAGCACCGCGCTGGCAAACGGGTTGCCATCTTTGGTAAAGAGCTGACGGACCGACCCCACCATGCCCACAATGTCAACCATTTGCCCGACAAGCTCAATATCTATCTGCCCGACCAGCGTGGTTTCGGCACTCAATTCACCGGCCACGGCACTGAAGGGGTGCTCGGAGAGGTATACCCCGGTCAATTCCTTCTCCCAGGCAAGCTTTTCTTTCATGGGGACGTCTTCCGCCGCTTCCAGTTCGAGGCTCGACATTGGCACCGGCGTTTCCTCGCCCCACAGGTCGAACATGGTCACCTGTCCCGACTCACGCAACTGCTGCTCCCGCTGCGCCAGAGAGATAATCCGGTTCACATTGCTCAGCAGTGCCGCCCTGCTGCTGCTCAGAGAATCGAAGGCACCGGCTTTAATCAGGCTCTCAACGACCCGCCGATTGATGCCGCGCAGATTGCAGCGGCGGCACAGGTCCTCAATGGACTTGAATTCGCCATTTTTGTCCCTTTCCGCCGCCATGGGCTCGACCGCACCCGGCCCCACGTTCTTTATGGCCGATAAGCCAAAGCGTATGGCGGGGGCAGCGCCATCCTTCTCAATGGAAAAATTAACCTGACTGTGGTTGATATCCGGCGGCAGCACGCTGATACTGAGACGGCGGCACTCGGCAACGGCGCTGGCCACTTTATCCGACTGGTCGGCGTGAATGGTAAGAAATGCCGTCATGTACTCCGCCGGGTAGTTCGCTTTGAGATAAGCCGTTTGATAGGCAATAAGGGCATAGCTCACGCTGTGCGCCTTGTTGAAGGCATAGCCGGCAAACGGCTCGATAAGATTAAATACCTGTTCCGCCACATTGGCCGAGAACCCGTTTTTCCTGGCGCCCTCGATGAAACGGCGTCTTTCTTTTTTCATCACCTCGGCGATTTTCTTACCCATCGCCTTGCGGAAAATGTCCGCCTGTCCCAGGCTGTAGCCGGCAAATTCCCTCACGATGAACAGCACCTGGTCCTGATAGACAATCACGCCGTAGGTTTCCTCCAGAATGTTTTCCAGCGCCGGGTGGGGATAGCGGATTGGCTCCTGTCCGTGCTTCGCTTTGATGAAGGTGGGGATGTGTTCCATCGGTCCGGGACGGTAGAGCGCCACCATGGCAGAGATGTCGCTGAACGCGGTCGGTTTCAGTTCTTTAATATAGCGGCGCATGCCTGCCCCTTCCAGCTGAAAGACGCCGGTGGTTTCTCCGGAAGACAGCAGGGCAAATGTCTTGGCGTCATCTATCGGGATATTATGCAGGTCAATTTCAATGCCATGGTTCTCGGCAATGATTTCCCTCGCTTTACCCAGGATAGTGAGGTTGGCCAGGCCGAGGAAGTCCATTTTGAGAAGCCCTATCTCGGCAATATCATCCATCGAGAACTGGGTCATGACTGATTCCTGACTATTGACCTTACTGCCCCACTGCAGCGGGACATATCTGGTGAGGGACTCCCGGGAAATTACCACGCCGGCAGCATGGGTGCTGGCATGGCGGGCAACCCCTTCCACCTTCCGCGCGGAGTCGACCAGGTTACGGATTATCTGATCATCCTGGTAAATGCTCTTGAGGTCGTTGTTCTCATTCAAGGCCCTGGCCAGCGTCATGGTCGGCGAGTACGGCACCAGACGGGCCACGCGGTCAACGTCGCTGTAGGTCATGCCCAGCGCCCGGCCCACATCACGGATGGCGGCCTTGGCGCCGAGCGTGCCGAAGGTGATTATCTGGGCAACGTGGTCCTGACCGTATTTCTGCGAAACGTAGGCGATGACCTCGTCACGGCGGTCATCCTGAAAATCAAGGTCGATATCCGGCATCTCCTTGCGCTCCAGGTTCAGGAACCGCTCGAAGACCAGCCGGTGCTCAATCGGGTCGACGGCAGTGATGCCAAGACAGTGCAGCACAATGCTGGCGGCAGCGCTGCCCCTCACCCCGAAGAGAATACCGCGCTCTTTAACGAAGGAGATGATGTCCCAGACGACGAGGAAATAGTTGGCGAACTGGGTCTTTTTAATGACCTCCAGCTCATAGTCGAGGCGTTGTTTTATTTCTTCAGTGGGCTGGGGATAGTAGCGAGGTAAATTTTCATGGCACAGGTCGGCGAGATATTCGTCAGCCTTTTTCCCCTCGGGCAGTTCAATCTCAGGAAGGTGAAGCCGCCCGAACTCCAGAGTGAGGTCGCACATTCCGGCAATTTTCTCCGCATTGTCGAGGGCCTGCGGGATATCCCGATAAAGCTCCGCCATCTCCTCCGGACTCCTGAGGTAAAGCGTATCCGAGGCCATTCTCATCCGCTTCTCATCGTTAACGGTGGAGTTAGTGCCGATACAAAGGAGCAGATCATGGGCCTGAGCGTCCTCACGCCTGATGTAGTGGATATCATTGGTGGCGACCAGCGGAATGCCGAGTTCATCGCTCATGGGGATAAGGGCCTGATTAACCTTCTCAAGCTCGGCGATGGGCTGACGCTGTATCTCAAGGTAAAAATCGCCGAATACCTGCTGGTACCACTGCGCCGCCTGCTTGGCGTCCTGAAGCCTTCCCTCCAGAATTAATCGTGGTATCTCCCCTGCCAGGCAGCTGGAAAGAGCAATGAGCCCTTCGTGGTGCTGTTCCAGAAGTTCCTTGTCCACCCGTGGCCGGTAGTAGAAACCCTCCAAGTGCGCTTTGGTGACAAGCTGGATAAGGTTCTGGTAGCCGGTGTGATTCTTGGCAAGGAGGACGAGGTGGTAGTGGTTCCTGTCCGATGCTTCGCGGCCGAAGCGACTCCCCGGCGCCAGATATATCTCACAGCCAATGACGGGCTTGATTCCCGCCTCCCTGGCGGTACGGTAGAACTCGATGACGCCATACATGGCGCCATGGTCGGTTATCGCCAGGCTGTCCATACCAAGCTCTTTAGCCCGTGAAATCAGCTGCGGAATGCGGCACATGCCGTCGAGCAAGCTGTATTCGGTATGGACATGAAGGTGAGTAAACATATCTTCCTGCAGAAAAAATCTACATAATTATAGCACAGGGCTTTGATACCACAGTATCATTGTCCAGCTTAAAAATTGTAAAATCTGGATACAGTAATGAAAATTTTAACATTGGTCGCCAGATGGCTTTTCGTTCTATGCCTGCCTTTGCTTTTGCTCTCGGCGAGCATTGGCGGGGCGGCAAACAGTATCTCGCTGTATAAATATGGCTTTGAGAAATATAATGTCAGCCAGACCACGGGCTTAGATACAGAGAATTTAGCTTTCTTAGCAGAAGGACTGATTCAATATTTTAACTCGGATGCACAATTTAGTATAACCGTTGTCAAAGACGGCCAGTCGTTTGTCCTCTTTAACGAGCGGGAAATAGCCCACCTGAAGGACGTGAAAGACCTGTTCCGGCTGGACTACTGGATATTCCTGGGCACGCTTCTCTATTCGCTCGCCTATGCTGGTCTTATGCTGTGGCTGAAGGCGCGGCGGCGACTGGCGCTGGGACTTCTATGGGGCAGCGGACTGACTTTGGGCCTGATGCTGCTGCTCGGCATGAGCACCATGCTCAACTTTGACCAGTTTTTTCTTCAGTTCCACCTGCTCAGCTTCACCAACGAGCTCTGGCAGCTTGACCCGAGCAAAGATTACCTGATAATGCTCTTCCCACGCGGCTTCTGGTACGACGCCACGCTTTTCATTGCCGCCGCCACGGCGGTGGGGGCAGTGATTCTGGGTGGGGTGGGATTTTATGTTTATTCTTCTGCTTCCGCCTCTGCTTCCGCCGGGCGCAGGCGCGGATAAACAAAGGACACGACAATCAGGGCGGCCCCGGCCGCCATCAGCCCTATCCCCAGCACCTGCATCGGGGCGATGAAGTCATTAATAACGCTGTCGAGCCACGTCTGCAACGAAGGCGGTATATCCGGTATCGACATACTGGGGAGATAGCGCTGCGTGGCCCAGACACCAGCATACTCAATTGCCCCGTAAATCAGGAAGGTTACGCCCAGTTCTCTTGTCACGCCCTTGACACTGCGGTGCAGCCAAATAAGGCACAGCACCAGCACCACCATCAGTGCTATCAGCCCGTAATAAGCGGTCTCGATATAACCGGCGTTCTCCCGAATTACCTCCACCACCGACATCACATCCGGCGGGAGGGAACTTTCATCTATGGCAAATTCCGACGGTATTTCAGCCTCAAACTGTTGATAAAATTCCTCGAAATACTGCTCCAGCATTTCGGGAGGCAGGGCGGCAACTTCCGGCGGCAGGCTTTCCTTGTTCTGCTGGAACTTCTGCCACAGCCTGTCCTTCATATTAGCTTTTACCGGCGCCAGAGAGATGGCTATGTTTAACCGGTCGCTTTTGCCCAGCAGGTAATCGAAGCTGGAATAAATAGCGGCGCTCGCCTGCTCTTTCAGATATGGCTCATTCTCGGCGATGGCATCGTAAAGCGCTTCGTTAAGAAATGATGCCTCCGGCGGTATCTGCTCGCCGAGCTGCCCCTGCGTCATCTCCCTCGCCAGCACCGCCACATCCAGTTTCTGCACCTGCGCCACGATGAAGTCAGGATCGAGCAGGGTACTGCGCAGCGCAAACAGTGTGCCAAAAGCGGCCAGTGATAGAAAAAGGAGAAACGTCAGCAATGTCGCCAGCAATCCTTTCAGAAAACCCATAGCCTGCCCCCGTTTTGCTTTAACTTGGCTAGTATTTTAGCATACCGAGTGGCGAATTACACCAGTTTATTCCCCGGATAGCCAGCAGGCGTCTGCAACGGGCCTGACAGATACAGTTGACGAAAGACAGGGCGTTTTGTAGAATGATGGTGCTGTGGGCGGTTAGCTCAGTTGGTTAGAGCGCTGCGTTGACATCGCAGAGGTCAGAGGTTCAAGTCCTCTACTGCCCACCATATCAGTGGTTTGATCTCGGTTTTTCCGATTCTCGAGATTATGTCAGCGGTTCTATCCCCACCGCAGCGGCGGTGGCTGGAGCTGAGGCAGATGGATAACGAACAACTTTTCCGGCGCTACGACAACGAGCTGGTGCTGAGGCTGCACAACCCCAAGGACCTGCGCGACACCCGGAACAGGCTCGCCGACCACAAGGCTTTTCTTGACGGGCGACCCCCGACACCGGAGCTGGCCAAAGCCTTCCTCGGACGATACGCCAGCCTGAAACCCAGGACGCGCTACCGCTACACCCAGATGATCAGATTGCTCATGCGATGGTACGGGCAGCCCATCGACGATGTCAAGGTTAAGGTGCCCAGGTCGCTGCCCCCGTACATCGAGGATAAAGCGATCCAAGAATTGCTTAAAGCCATTGACTGCCATAAAACGCACAAGGGCTGCATACCCCGCGACCGGCTCCTGGTCGAGACCGCGTTCAGGACAGGCATGAGGAGAGCTGAGCTTGCCGAACTCGAGCCGAGGGACGTGCACCAGGAATTCCTGGTGGTGAGGGACAGCAAATACAACAAGGACCGCGTCATCCCGCTGGCACCACTGATAGCCCGGAATCTCAACGCTTTCATCCGGAGCATGAAGCCCAACGAGAAGATCTTCAAGCTCAAGGCACCGTGCATAAGCATGAAGATCAAGTACTTCGCCCGGAAAGCGGGGCTCGATGAGAGCTTCCATGCCCACTGCCTGAGGCACAAGTTCGGCACCGACCTGCTGGAAAGCGGCGCCAACCTCAGGGTGGTCCAGGAGTTGCTGGGGCACGAGAATCTGGCCACCACGCAGGTCTACCTGGCGGTTACCGATGAGAGTAAGCGCAAGGCCGTTAATAGACTTGAGTACTGGAAAAAGCGGGATCCCACCGTTGACGACCCATCGGCGGGGATACAGGTCGTATCGTATCCCAAACCTAAAGAAGACGACCAAAAGAAGAAAAAGAAGAAAAAGAAGAAAAAGAAAGACAGCTAAGCAACTTTTATTCGTAAAGGTGAAAACAGGCGGTCATCTACTTGCCAACTTCGTGCCGATTTATCGCTTTTTTACTCCAAAAACGGAAAAAAGATGCGATTTTTGATGCGTCACCGAGCCTGTTAGGCAACGGCGTTGCCTAACGAATACGATCAGATACTGGGGTTTTGCTTTTTCTGGTTGTCTAACGGTTTATTTATGACGCAGATGGATTGTCATATACGTTCAAATAGCCATGGGGAATAGTTGCTAGTCAGTACATAGATACCCAATTGGCCAAACAGGCGATTCTATTTAGTCAGCTTTACAATTGCACAAAAGCTCAAATTATACAACATACTATATTCTTTTAGTCAACGACTCCGGCTGAATTTTCTGTAGCTTCTCCTCACATCGGTGGGCAGACCCCAGCCTCTTTTTACCTGGCTCCCAACTTAGCGGTTAGATACGGGATCACTTCCCTGTGGAAGGTCCCATCATACCTCATACGGGTTTGGCCAGGAGGGCA
>CAZQWO010000036.1:0-13149 GCA_964597015.1 uncultured Dehalococcoidaceae bacterium | reverse complement strand
GCCTCCATCGCCTTCTCGGCGCGCGTCTCCTGTATGAAGCCGATGGCGGCATTGAGAAAAAGTACGCCGAGGATTACACCGGCGTCGATATAATGCTCGACGATGAGGGAGATGACAGCGGCCACCAGCAGAACGTAAATCAGCGGGCTGAGGAACTGCCGCAGAAATACTATAAATGGCGGTGTCTTCTTCTTGCCCTTGAGTTCATTGGGGCCATACTGCAGCAGACGGGAAGCAGCCTCGCTGCCGGCAAGCCCGGAACGTCGGGAACCAAGTGCCTCCAGAGCTTCAGTGATGGGGAGTTTATGCCATAACACGTTCATGTTAAGTTGTGCTGGCTTCCTGGCGGCAGAATCTGAGCAGCTCGGCGAAGTTGCTGATTCGGGCAGCGTTGTTGGTCTCCAGGAAGCCGTCATAGGTAAGGCTTATCCAGGGCTTCTGGTAGGTGGCACTGAACCTCTCCGCCATGGCCGCCACGATGCCGCCGGGCATGCAGCCGTGAGGCATCACCGAGATTACACCGGCGAACAGGGGAGACTCCATCCATTCCACGCCGCTGCCGATGCTGAGGACGGCCTCGCTGCCGCAGCGGGGGGACAGATACATGTCTGACTTGGCCAGTATGGCGGCCGTGGAGGGCTCTCTACCATTGAGCAACTCGTGATAGTAGTCGGAGACTTTATGCTCATCCCGTTCCTGAATCAGTTTCTTCAGGTAGCTGGACAGCATTTTCCGGAAATTCCGGTCTTTCACGGCATCCTCGAGGTTGCGGTGGGCGGTGTACTTCATCCACTCGCTAACGGGGGAAACGATGACTTCAAGCCCCGCTTCCTCGCATTCTTTGACCAGGTCGCGGTTGCTGAAACGGTTGGAGCGCAGGTATATCTCGCCGTTGATACCGACGAGCGGTCGCGGCGGCAGTTCCGGGTCATGGAGCGACTTAAATGCGGCGGTGGCCTGCTGCAGTACGTCGTAGAACGATTCCTTGCGGCGGACTCGTTCCGCAATCCGTTTCAGGAATTCATCGAACAGGGCTTCGGCAGCTCCCCTCTCTTTTTCATAGGGGCGGGTACGCCAGAGAAGCCTCTGCAACCCGTCGACGGCTACGATTGCATTCCAGACAAGGCGAGTGAAACCGGAGCCAAGGTTCAGGTCGCGGTAGGCGTTATTGGAAACCGAGGCTATCATCGGCAGGTCGAAGCCGAGTTCTTTCAGTATTCGGCCCTGCTCCACCACGTATTTGCCGAGTCGGCACGGGCCGTAGGCACCGGCCATGAATCCATCATAATTTTCCAGGTTGTCGCCGCAGTCGTGGCAGAACTTCAAAAAATCGCCCAGGGTGACGCGATAGGGGAGGCATTCCGTTCCGGAGGTAACCTGGTTGCTGAGAAGAAGAGTGCGTTCGTCGGGTTCAGGCAGCACGATGGCGCGCGCTCCAAAAGCATTAACGGCCTCGGCGATGACATCGGCGTGAGGGCACATTCTGGGCAGGAGCAGCGTCTTCTCCGGATTGATAATGGTTGAAGCGCCGCGGTAGATGTACCTGTCCGTTTCCGGAAGATGCTTCGTGGACTGGGCGTAGCTTTTAATCGTGTCCACGTAAGCTTCAAGTCGGGTAACGATGCCCGCCTCGGCGGCATGTTCATCGATTTCCAGTTCACCCAGCGGCTTGCCCCCCATAATGTCGGCCAGCATGTTCAGCATGAAGGAATTGGGGCCGCAGCCGAAGTTGGTGATTGCCAGCCCGTAAAGCTGCTGGTCTTTGACCGTTATTTCACCGCCGGCAATGAATTTGCTCTCGTAATACCAGTAAGGGCGGTCGGAGTATGCTCTTGGGTCGATGGATTCCAGAGGCAGGAAGTCAAGCGGTATCGGCTCCACGCCGAGCTGGGCCAGCTTTTCGGCGATGCCCAGGTTGGCCCCGGAGTCCTGCGACATATATGAGCGCGAGAAAAGCACCACGCCGGGCTGGTCGCCATCGCGCAGCTTGGACAGCAGGGTTCTGCCCAGGGACAGGCAATCGACTTTGAACTTGCGCTGCGCCTTGATGCCGGCAAGGGCGGCCTCTTTGCCTTTCCTGCGCCCGAAGCCCAGCTTAACGGCTACGCCGGCCAGATTTTTAATCGTTTCCTCATCGCCCAGGCTGAAATCAATAATGGGAGCGAGCAGTTTATCGCCAAGGTCGAGCACATGGCGCACGATGAACGGTGATGCCTGGATCAGCGGGCAGGCATACTTCTGATTCTCGGCACCTTCTTTGGTATCCAGGCGGAGGAAACAGGGGTACAGGATATAATCAACATTATCCTTGATGGCGGCGATATGTCCATGCAGTAACTTGACCGGGAAGCAGCTGTCAGTATAACTCAGCTCAGCCGCCTTTTCCATGATTTCTTTGGTCGTCTTCGTTGACAGAACGACTCTCACCCCAAGCTCATTCAGGAAGCCAATCAAAAGCGGCGCATAGTCGTAGGCCAGAAGGGCGCGGGGTATGCCCACCACCGGGCCGGTGCCCGCGTCTTCTTTATAATCGCGGAAGAGCAGTTTCTCACGCTCATCAAAGGCTGTTTTCTGGCGGGCGTGGCTGGTGGCGCTGTCATAGCGGTCGCAGCGGCTGCCGTAGAAAGTGGCTTTCTCATCGGCCAGCTGCATGCGGGTGATGGTGCAGTTGTTATCGCATCTCTGGCAGGTAAAGGTGGACAGGTGGCACTCACCTTTTACAACTTCTTGAAATCCCTTGAAGGCTGACTTCCGGTCGCCGACTGCTTCTCTGGCCAGCAGGGCAGCGCCGATGGCGCCGCTCACCTCGCGGTGCTCGGCCACGGTCAGCGTCTTGCCCTCAAGCTGCTGACAGAAGGCGGACACCACCGCCTGATTATAAAAGACGGCGCCGGTGAGGATGACCTTGTCGCCGAGTTTACGGTGTCCCACCACCTTGGAGAGGTAGTTCTTGGCGATGGAGTTGGCCAGGCTGGCGGTGATGATTTCAATGGGGACTCCCTCCTGCTGGGCGGAGGCCACCGCCTGACCCATGAAGGCGGCGCACCTTGTCCCCAGGTCGATGGTATGCGGGGCGTCGAAAGCCAGGCTGGCGAACTCGCCGTTGTGCACCGAGATATCGAGCATTTCCGCCAGCTCGTCGATAAAGCTGCCGGTGCCCGCGGCGCAGGCCTTGTTCATCTGGTAGTCAACCACCACGCCGTTCCGTTTGATGACCAGCTTGGAGTCCTGTCCACCAATCTCGATGATATCGGCTTTCGGGTCTATCTCAACGGCCGCCCTGGTCTGGGCGGTGATTTCGTTCTTGATGAGGTCGGCGCCGATGAAGCTGCCCACCAGGTATCTGCCGGAGCCGGTGACGCCCACGCCGGCAATTTCAACATTAGCCGCGCCGTCAAGAAGCAGGTTGTGAAAGACCTGTTTTACCGCATCAATCGGCCGGCCGGCGGTCATCAAGTAGTTTTTGGCGAGCACCTCGTTGCCGGTCTCATCCAGGATAACCGCCTTGGTGCTCGTGGAACCGACGTCAACGCCGAGGTAGCCGAGGCAGGGTCCGGTGATTTTCTGGCTGGTACCGTTGCCCGGGACAGCCACTTTTTCCAACCTGGGCATTTCAAAATAGTCCTGGCGGGCATTAGCTTCAGGGAGCAGGCATACTCTGGAGTCCTTGTCCTTCGCCAGCAGGGCGGCCCCGAGCGCTTCAACATAGCGGTAATTTTCCGGAACGATGACCCGGACCTCATGGCCGTTTCTCGTCGAAATCGTCTCATTGAGTGCCCGGACAATGGCGCTGTTGGCCGCCACCCCACCAACGAGATGAACAGGTTCTTCAAAGGTGCCTTTCTTTAACGAGGACACCATGCGGGCGATACTCTCGCAGAGGGCGTAGAGCATGGCTTCTACGGAGACGCCCTTCTGCTGCAGGTGGATGAGGTCGCTTTTGGCGAAGACGCTGCACCGGGCGGCGATGCGGGGCGGGTCGCCCTGGCACTTGAGGGCGAGGTGTGCAAAATCCTCAAGGCTTATGCCGAGTCGGTATGCCTGCTGCTCCAGGAATCTCCCGGTGCCGGCGGCGCAGAGCGGGTTTGAGGAAACCTTCCACGGTTTTTTCAGGCCGTCTTCCAGGACGATGACCGTGGAAGTCTGGCCGCCAATCTGAATTATGGTCTTTACTTCGGGGAATGAATTGAGCAGTCCGGAGGCGATGGTCAGCGAGCTGCTGTATTCGGCCCAGTTGAGTTCTCCGGGAATGGCATCTCTACCAGAACCGGAGACACCGGCGCCGCCGATGTTTTCCAGCGGCACTACCTCGCTGAGTCTGGAAAGCAGCGCGTTGATGGCTGCCTTGGCGTTGGTGATTATCCTTTCGTTATCAAGTCGGACGATTCGGTTATGGTCATCAATAAGGCAGAGTTTGGCGTTGACCGAGCCGACATCTATTCCCAATGAATGTTTCATTTTGACAACAGCCAATTCTAGCAAAAGTCGACAGTTTTGTGAAGACAGAGGCCCGCTATCCCGGCCCGTAAAATCAGTCCGCTACCGGCACGTAGATTTCGCCCTTGAGCGGATAAATGACCTCCAGGAAGACAGTAATCGATTTCTGGTCTTCATCTTCTTCAGCGGTGTTACGGAAGAGCAGATTATAAGTATCGCTCTGTGCCTGACTGGCGGTGAAGGAAAAGCGATTGGCTTCGTTGGCGCGGAACAGCTGTGACTTGCCCGTGATGCGGAAATCTGCCGTATCGCCCTTTTCCAGATGGAAAAAGCCGTCTACTTTATCACCATCAGCAAGCTTGAGCAGTATGGCCACCTCCTGCCCGGCATCCACCCTGAAGCTTATCTGCTTCATCTGCCAGGCGGAGCCAAGTTCCACTGACTTCACTATCTTGAGATTACCCTGGGATGAGGATGTGGACACTCCCTGAGTTAAATCGGATATTTCCTCACAGCCAAGGAGGGGAAGCAAAAGGATGGGTAGGGTTATGGCGACGATAACCTTTTTCAGCATCGCTCGAACCTCGCTTGTCGTTTTCCTGTTGCCCCATTATACACCGAACTGGTCAGGAAAAGAATAGACTGCACATTGTTTTGCTTGACGGGCGGGCAGGGATGAAATTAGACTTATGTTAGCGCAACGTGATTTGAATTGCTGGCTGCAAGGAGGCTGCTGATGAAACCACAGGTGCCGGTCATTTCCGTGAAGGGGAAGCCCTTCGAGAGGGGAAAGCAGTACGGTGCTCAGGCGAAAGGCCTGATACAAAAAAACCTGGAACTGTATTTTGACCTGTGGAGCAAGTTATGGGATGCCAGGCGCCCTGACGTGCTGAAGCATTGTGTCAGCCTGGTCCCGGTTATCGGTGAATATGACGCCGAGATACTGGAGGAAATGCAGGGAATCGCCAGAGGAGCAGCCCTGACCATTGAGGAAATCGTAGCGCTGAACGCCCGTTACGAGATGGTATTCGCCCAGAGCGAGGTTGCCGGGGCAGGTGGTGGCTGCACGTCAATAGCCGCCATGCCCGCAGTAACCGTTAACGGCCACACCATACTGGGGCAGAACTGGGACTACAAGGAAAGGTTCCAGGGGCTGAGCGTTATCCTGGAGGTGGAGAGAGAAAACGGCCCGAACATAGTGATGCATTCGGAAGCGGGCACCGTGGTCCACAAGGGTATGAACTCGGCGGGGCTGGGGATATGTCTCAACGCCCTGGTGTCCAGTCGGGACAGGTTTGAGGCAACCACGCCCTTTCTCGTCGTGGGGCGTGCCATACTGAACGCCGATAGTTTGAGTCGGGCAATAAAAGCCGTTCTGAACGCCAGGGTGACGGTGTCGTTCAATTTCCTCATCGCTCACGGTGACGGCGAGGCGATAGACCTGGAGGTATCACCGCTGGACGTCGGCTTCCTGCACCCGGATGACGGCATCCTCACCCACAGCAATCATTTCATCGCGCTGAACAATCGACCTGATATGACGGATGTTTTCAAGGCGACTATTCCCGATACCCTGTTTCGTGCCCAGCGGGCGCGACATCTTATCGAACTGGATAGGGGAAAGATTGATGTCGGCAGTTTCCAGCGCGTATTTCAGGACCACTTCAGCTACCCCAATTCCATCTGCCGGCATGTTGACACCAGGGAAGAGGAGCCCCGGCACCTGGCCACGCTGTCTTCGGCCATCATGGACCTGACGGCGCGCACCTTTTATCTGACCGAAGGCACGCCGTGCCAGAATGAGTATTATAAAATCGCGCCGAAGTGCCTGCGGCAGGACTGAGGCGTAACAGGTCGGTCGGACGCAGCGCTATTTTTTCTCGACGAGCTGGCCGGCCTTTGCCTTGGCGATGAGCTCATCTTCCCGCTTCACGTCTTCCAGGGTCCTGGCTTTGACCTCGGGTGGCGGCGTTTCCAGACCGTACTTCCATTTCAGGAAACGCAGCCCGGTAATAGGGTAGAGCGCCGCTATCAGCACGTCACCAATATCACTGCTGATATCTTTGACCAGCTCTCGCGCTGCATCCAGCTCGGGTTCGAGCATATCCGCCGGCCGGCAGGTTATCGGCTCCTGACCTTTCTTGTAGAACTTCAGGACCATCTTCTGCACCTCGGGGTCGATGGGCGCCGGTGGTTTGCCGTAAAGCCCGTAGCAGTAGTCCATAACCTGAGTTGAAACCAGCTTGTAGCGACCGGCAAGGACGTTCTGTACCGCCTGCACGCCGACAATCTGGCTGGTGGGGGTGACCAGTGGCGGATAACCAAGCTCTTTTCTTACCTTGGGCACTTCCTTGTAGACCTCGTCAAGACGGTCCAAAGCGTTAGACTGCCGCAGCTGTGACACCAGGTTGGATATCATGCCGCCGGGAGTCTGGTGCACCAGGACGTTGATGTCAATGACGGACATCCGGGTGGTGTTCAGGAAGTCGCGGTACTTCGGCGCGATTTCCTCAAGGTATTCTCCTATCTTGACCATACGGTGCAGGTCCAGACCGGTATCACGGGGCGTCCCTCGCAGCGCCACGATGATTGGTTCTATTGCCGGGTGGGAGGTGCGCAGCGCGAAAGGCGCCACGCAGGTGTCAATCATATCCACCCCTGCTTCCGCCGCCTTGAGCATGGACATCGCCCCCATGCCGCTGGTGTAGTGGGTGTGCAGGAGAATGGGCACCTTGACCGTTTTCTTCAGGGCGGAGACGAGCGTGTAAGCATCATCGGGGGCAATCAGTCCCGCCATGTCCTTGATGCAGATGCTGTCGGCACCCATTTTTTCCAGGATGCGCGCTTTCTCCAGATAATAGTCCAGGTTAAAAACCGGCCCGCCCATTTTGGGCTCGGTCAGGGAGTAGCAGATGGAAAGCTGGGCATGTTTGCCGGTTTTTTTAACTGCCTGGCAGGAGGTCTCCAGGTTGCGCTCGTCGTTGAGGGCATCAAATATCCGGAAAATGTCAATGCCGCACTCTGCGGCGTGTTTCACAAAGGCCTCCACCACGTCATCAGCATAGTTGCGGTAGCCAACCAGGTTCTGTCCGCGGAGGAGCATCTGCAGGGGAGTATCTGGCATTAACTTTTTCAGGGCGCGGGGTCTATCCCATGGGTCCTCATTCAGGAAGCGGCAGGCGACATCAAATGTAGCGCCGCCCCAGACTTCCATCGAGTAGAACCCGGCCTTGTTCATCTCTTCGGCAATAGGCAGCATATCTTCCGTTCGCATGCGGGTGGCAAAGTTGGACTGATGTCCATCGCGTAAAGTTAAATCCGTGATTTTCAGGGGGTTCCTGGTTGGTGTACCCTTCATTATAACCTGACCTCCTAAAGCTAACAGCAATTCCTCACTTATTTTACATTGTTCGTTTATGATTGGCAAAATATGGTCAGGCATACATGCTGGCGTAATTTTACAAATGTGATGACTATAACGTAGAATGCCTGATGGGTTGGGATTTGGCGCCTATTCTCATGAGGAGGACTTTTTCTGGTTCCTGCCGGTCAGAACAGATTTAATTCACCTGCAAACGGGCAAGCTATCTTCTACGGGTGGGTTATCGTTGCTGCCTGTACTGTTATCATGTCGATGCACGTCGGGCTGATGTACAGCTACGGTGTCTTCTTCAAGCATTTGATTGCTGATTTTGGCTGGAGTCGGGCAGCCACTTCCGGTGTGCACTCCATTTTTATGGTGACCCATGGTGCATTTGCCATTGGTATGGGGTGGCTGGCAGATAGGGTCGGCCCGGCCAAGGTAATGGCTGCCTGTGTTTTCATCGCTGGACTGGGGCTGGCACTGACCAGCCGGATAACTGCTCTGTGGCAGCTTTACGTGACCTACGGATTGATTTTTGGCATAGGCGAAAGCGCCGGTTTCACCACCACCATGGCCACCACCGCCCGCTGGTTTGTCAAGCGCCGGGGACTGGCTCTGGGCATTGTTGCCAGTGGAGCTGGTATTGGCACAATGGTTATCGCACCATTATCCGAGCGCCTTATCGATGCCTTTGGCTGGTCAACGGCATATTTGATTCTTGGCGTTGCAATATGGGCGGTTATGATTCCCTGCGCTCTTATGCTGCGCCGTGACCCGGCGGCAAAAGGGCTTCGCCCTTATGGTGCGGATGAAGCCGTGATGACGCTGGACAACGGTGAACGGAAAGCGGCGACCGGTGCCGAAACGGGCATCGACCTGGTGGCGGCAGCGCGGTATAAACCGCTGTGGATGCTTTTCGCCGCCTTTTTTATGTTCAATTTCTGTCTGCAAATGGTGATGGTCCATCTGGTCAACTTCGCTACGGATATAGGCATTGCCTCACTGATTGCGGCCACATTTATCAGCATCATTGGCCTCGGCAGCTTCATCGGCCGGCTGCTCATGGGCGCCGCCTCCGACCGCATTGGCGCCAATAGCGCCCTGCTGGCCTGCTGTATTATCATGATGTCCACCCTTGTCTTTCTCATCTTTGCCAGTGAGCTGTGGATGTTTTACCTTTTCGCCATCGTCTTCGGCTTCGCCTATGGTGGGGAAGTACCGCAGATGCCGGTCTTGATTGGTCAGTTCTTCGGTATGCGCGCCGTGGCCGCCCTGGTCGGGGTGGCTGTTTTCGGGTCTACCATTGGCGGTGCCCTGGGTGCCTGGGTGGGTGGGCAGGTCTTTGATGTGACCCAGAGCTACCAGCCCGCCTTTATTATCGCCGCGGTGACCAGCTTTGGAGCGATAGCGCTGACACTGATGCTGAAAAAGGTCAGGCCGGTAATCCAGAGATAAACGTTGCCGCTTACGTTTTATGTTTTTCTTGTGATTCAGGCAGGAAAAGGGGTATAATTCTGTTCTGGTTGAAACGACTGGAAAATTAGCTGCGACTTGTGTTGAGCAAGAGGTCGCTTTGAAAGGATACGAATATTAACAGACGCAGAGTTCTGACATTTCTGGCGGGGCTTTTGCCCCTCTTTGTCCTCGCTCATTTCGCCCACCATCTGATGATGGCATTGCTGTCGCCGCTTCTCCCTTTCATCCGCGATGATTTTGTTCTCTCCTACACGCAGATAGGGGGGTTACTCTTTGCCTATAACATTTCCTACGGCTTAAGCCAGCTTCCCGCCGGGTGGGCGGCTGATCGTTTTGGCCCTCGAATTATGCTCACTGCCGGCGTGGTCGGGGTGGCGTTAGCCGGGCTCTTGATTGGTCTTTCTCCAAACTACGTTTTCCTGCTGCTATGCCTTGTAATTCTGGGGCTGATGGGGGGTGGCTACCATCCGGCGGCGTCACCGCTGGTCTCCGCTTCTGTCAAGCCTGAGCGCCGGGGTATTGCACTCGGCGTCCATCAGATAGGGGGTACAGGCAGCTTTTTCCTGGCACCGCTCGTTGCCGCCGGCATCGCCGGTGCGCTGGGCTGGCGCGGCTCCTTTCTGGCCATATCCATTCCGGCCATAGCCTTTGGAATAGCGTTTTACATAATTCTGGGACGAAGGGGGTATAAGGTTGCGGCGCCAAAGAAGGCCGCCGATGCTTCTGCTGCCAGGCCATCCGAATCTGGAGACCTGCGCCGGCTGGTAGCCTTTATCGCGGTGGGCATAGCCAGCATGGTGCTGGTATATTCCACTCTCCAGTTCGTGCCGCTCTACGCGGTCGACGTGCTTGGCGCCAGCAAGGAGATAGGCGCAATCACATTGAGCGTCGCTTACGCTGGAGGACTCTGGGGAGGGCCGCTGGGCGGCTATCTGTCAGACCGTCTGGGGCGGATACCGGTGATAATCGCCGTCGGTCTGGTTGCCGGGCCAGCCATATACCTCTTGAACTACGTATCCCTGGGCTTCGGCCTTTACGCCGTGCTGCTCCTCATGGGCACCGCGATGCACGTTGGCATGCCGGTGGTGGAGTCTTACATTATCAGCCATGTTTCACCGCAGAAACGCTCCACGGTGCTCGGCATCTACTATATGGGCAGTCGCGGCGGGCCAGCCATAACCTTGCTGATTGGCTATCTGATTGACACTTACCAGTTCCATATGACTTTATCCTGGGTAGCGCTGGTCATGGTTGCCGTATCTCTGGTATGTGCGGTTATGCTCTGGGGAAAACGCGGCTGATTCCCTAGACTGGCTCTTTCATGCTGCCCCATCGGGCGATGTACTTTTCTTTAGCCTGAGGATTGACGATGGCTCTGGGCCATTCGCCGCGCATTACCCGTGCCACCTCCAGGACAGGACGGTGCCAGCGTTCCGCTTCTGAGTCCGGGGAATAAAAGGCGGAGTGGGCGGTGCTGATGAAATTATCCAGGGTGAACAGGGGGCTGCCAGGGTCAGGCGGTTCAGGGTCCATGACATCAAGCGCCGCCAGGGCAATCATGCCTTCTTTAAGGGCCTGATAGAGGGCCGCCTCGTCAACGAAGCCGCCGCGGGCGGTGTTTATCAGGCAGGCGGTCGACTTCATTTGAGTGAAGGCGTCACGGTTGAATATTTTTCTGGTTTCCTCGGTCAACGCCGCGTGTATGGAAATGAAGTCGGCTTCACCGAGCAAACCTTGCCAGTCCACTGTCTCCACGCCTATCTGCCGGGCAACCTCCGGAGCTATATATGGGTCATGGGCGATGATGCGCATCCCGAACCCTCTGGCTTTGGGCACCAGCGACCGTGCTACCCTGCCAAAGCCAAAAAGGCCGAGAGTCTGACCCTCAAGTTTGGTCATGGTGGGCCATATCTGCTGTTGAATTTCAATAGCGTCGCCGGAAAGGCCCCACTGTCCCTTCTTGACCGCCTTATCAAGTCGCACCACTTTCCGCGTACAGGCCAGGATAAGTGCCATGGCGTGGTCAGACACCTCGCCCACGCAGTAGTCAGGCACATTGGTCACCAGGATGCCGCGTTCCGCCGCGGCGGCAGTGTCAATGCTGTCGTAACCTATCTGGGTATTGCTGATGAGGCGGCAGTGTTCCAGGTGTTCAATAACCTTTCGGGGTACGGGGCGAATGCTGCCCACGGTGATTATGGCGTCAGCATCTCTGGCCAGGGCAATGAAGTCATCATCGCGTTCGCAGTGCTGACCGATGAACTCTGCACCCAGCTCGCGGAACTTCTGCGGATACTTGGTTGACTCTCCAGCCGGGGCAAGCGGCAGGACCACTTTAAAGCGGGTATCGCTGTGCTTCAAGATGCCATCTCCTCGGGTTCTGGGCCGGTATCAGCTTTCCTTTTCGATGGTCACCTCGGTGCCTGAGTCAACCTGTTGGAAAACCGGGGCATCACCGGTGACCTGCCCGAAGACGGTAACCGGACTCGCCGGGCGTGGCTTATCGCCTTCACTCATCGGGGTGGGGCCGAAGAAGATGCAGAAGGCCTGTCCCGGCGGCCAGTAGCCCAGGTCGCCGACTTCCACCAGGTCCTGCCCCTTCTCCTGAGCAATGCTGACCGGAATGCTGAAGTATATCTCGTCTCCCCAGATGTTGGCCCGTCCCTTGATGGGCAGGTTGTCCCAGATTGCCTGCGCGGTCTCAGTATCATTCAGTTCGGCCAGTGCTTCCACTGTCCCGGCCTTGATGCGAATTCTTCTGTCCATAACGAAAACCTCCCCCGTATTGATGTTAAAAAAAGTGCAAAATCAGTTATCTAGTGTAGCACAACACGCATGGTGGTCGCAATTATGCCTTCGCCTGTATTGACAAAGTGGCGCTTCATCAATAGGATTTGGGTAACAACAAATTACAGAGTTATGGGAATGAAAGCTTATCTTGCTCTGCTGGTCGGTGTGGTATCGGTTTCCTTCGCGGCCATATTCATCCGGCTGGCCGATGCGCCACCGCTGGTCATCGCCGCCTACCGTTTGACCATTGCCTCGCTCATCCTCATACCGTTTGCCGGCAAAAAGACGGCGTTGAGCCTGCGAAAGCTGTCCGGGCGCGATGGCCTTCTGCTCCTGTCCGCCAGCTTTTTTCTGGCACTGCACTTTGCGCTCTGGATAACATCCCTGAGCTATACCTCCATCGCCAGCTCGGTCATTCTGGTGACCTGTCACCCGGCCTTTGTGGCCGTCATATCCTACTTCCTCTGGCATGAGGTGCTGAACAGGCTGACCATCGGTGGTATGGTAATCGCTTTCGCTGGCATGGTATTAATCAACTACGGCGGCTTAACCTTCGGCCCGCAGGCTATTCTGGGGGATGTACTGGCCCTGATTGCCGGCTTCGCCATGGGCGGTTACCTTATTATCGGGGGACAGCTGAAGAGCAGAATCGAAATCCTGCCTTACCTGGCCCTGATTTATACCGGGGCGGCGGTTATACTGTTGATGGCGACCGCCGGCTTTGGCTACTCTTTTACCGGTTATTCCGGCACGACCTACCTGATGATGGTGCTGCTGGCGGTGGTGCCGCAGCTTATCGGGCACTCCAGTTTCAACCTGGCGGTGCGGATGATACCGGTAACCCTTGTCTCGGTGGCTATTCTTGGTGAGCCGGTGGGAGCGACCCTGCTGGGCTACTTCATCCTCGACGAGGTGCCCACGGCCAAAGAGCTCATCGGCGGCGTCCTCATACTGGCCGGAATATTCATCGTCCTCAGGCAGACGCCGCGGTATCTGGGAACGAAGTAAAGTCAGTTTGACAGGACATTGCTGATATCTTTCCGGCTCTGTTGAAGTCAATAATGTTAACTGCTATAATAGAC
>CAZQWO010000035.1:0-13217 GCA_964597015.1 uncultured Dehalococcoidaceae bacterium | reverse complement strand
GAGGTGAATATCATGAGCGTACAGGTTGGAAAACCAGCCCCCGACTTTACCGCCAAGGCATACCACAAGGGCGCCACCAAAGAGGTCAAACTCGCCGATTACCGTGGCCGGTGGGTCATGCTCTGCTTCTACCCGGCTGACTTCACCTGCGTCTGACCAACGGAACTGTCGGCAGTTGCCGTCAAGTACGCGGAATTTCAGGAACTGGGGGTTGATGTCCTCTCCGTCAGCGTTGACAGCAATTTTTCGCACAAGGTCTGGCAGGAAGTTGAGCTCGCCAAGATGGTCAAAGGGGGCATCCCCTATCCCATGCTCTCCGACCCGGGAGGCAGGATTGGCACGCTCTACGGCGTTTACGACGAGGAAAAGGGGGTGGACGTGCGCGGCCGTTTCCTCATTGACCCGGATGGCGTGGTTCAGGCCATGGAGGTTTTAACGCCTCCCGTAGGCCGCAATGTGGCCGAGGTCTTGCGCCAGCTAAGAGCCTTCCAGCACCATCAAAAGACCGGCGAACTCATGCCCTCGGGCTGGCAACCGGGCAAGCCGACCCTTCCCCCCGAAAGCGAGACGCTGCAAAGGGCGGGGCACGTATGGGAGGTCTGGAAGCCAGAAATGGCTTTCGAATAAGATAATTAAAGAATGGCCATTGCCAGTTAGCTGAATAATATTAAAGCAATGTGGGCTTATATTATCTGTGCCGCTCTCTGGACAGGCATCACCATTGGCTGGTTGATTCCGGTTATTAGAAAACGCATGGTCCACGAGATATTTGCCGCCTTTGGTGTCGGCGGATTTTTCACCCTCTTGACACTGAGTTTTAGCGGCACTTGGACTACATTAGATATTCTGGCACTCAGGATTATTGGCTTTATTCTCCATGCGACTGGGGTACTGTTTGTTGCCTCTGGTTTTATTCATCTCCGTCATTACGGAAAACCCACGGACGCCTGGGAACAAACTACGGTCATAATCCGGAAAGGGGTCTACGGGATAGTACGCCACCCTCTTTTCTTCGGGACTGCGGTTTGTACGCTGGGAATAATTTTTACCCACCTCTCCTTTTATACGGCAATTTTTGGAGCAGCCTGCATCATATGTCTGTTCATGGCATCTTGGAAAGAGGACGCCTATAACATTGGCAAATTCGGGGATGAATACCGGCAATACATGAAAAATGTTCCGCTGTTTCATCCTTTCGGCAGGCTGGTGAAGAAATAGCGCCTGCAGACGAGTAGCCTTACAGGTGTACTTAACTTCAATTGCCGTAACCGTATTCCTCACGCCCGGGGATTCATTTCTTATATACTTTGGCCATTTTTGAAAAAGAGTATATTAATTGGCTATAATGACGCTAACTGAGCGAAGAGGCGAGAATCTGTGCCACAAATTTATGAGCTCTATTTTAGAGTAAGAGAGGCCGACGAAGCCGACCATGGTCAGTCGGTTATCAGAATCCACAAAACCGACAAACCAAAAGGCCTCGGATGGGGCGACAAAATAAACATTTCCCTGGATAAAAAGAACTGGGTAAACTGCAAATTGGAACCGGCCAGTGATATCGGTATCGGTAAAATATATATCAGCATACATTTAAGGGGGCTTATTAATAAGGATACACACGGCATTCCAATAGCTAAAGTAGGCGTGCCGTGCGATTTTTATATAAGAAAAGCGTCTCCGTGGAGAGCGCTTCTTTATATGGCTGCGGGCATCCTGTTAATCGCCGCAGTTGCCGTTGTCGTTTCTTTTTTGCTGCGTTAGTCTCCCGTATTTATTTTAATTGTAGTTAAGAAATCCCCTCCAGCCCCTTTACCACATCGCTCAGGTCGTCAAAGGGCGTGCACTTGAGATTATGCTCGCGGAAGTGACTGAGCAGGTCATCGCGGGCAAATACGTGGTCGGTCAGGCTGGCCGGCGCTATATCGGAATAGCCGTCGCCGATGTAGACCACGCGGTAGCCCTCGCTCAAATGCCATTCAACGTATGATTGTTTAAATTTGTCCACCACCTGCTGACCGTCGGGATTAATATACGTAATTTTAAGACCGTCAGGACTGAACTCGGTTTGCGCGGCAAATACCGGAATACCGGTGACACCTATAGAATTCAGGACGGCGTCAATATAAAACGTCAGCCCGTTGCTGACGATGACAAACTTAAAACCTTTTTTCGAACATAAATCCAGCAGCTCCTTAAAACCGGGGCGGATGCTCACCCTGTCGTCGGCGAAAAGATAATCGAGCATGGTCGCCTTATCGACCTTAATCATGGCAAAGGTCCTCTGGCTGAAGACGCCGACCGGTATCCTGTGCTCGCGGTACTCCTGCAAAATCGGTCGCCAGTCGCCATCGGCAAAGGCATCGAGAAGCATGAAGCTCACATCGAAGGCGGCAATGGTGTTGTCAAAGTCACACTGCACCAGTGTTTTTGCGGCTGTGGAATTCATACTTGCTCCTGCGGCAGGCAATAATTATAGGGGCCTAGCTGCAAACGAAACGATTACAGCACTCCCCTACACTATATAATTATATCACCGAACTGGCATGGAAGTCCATTCCGCGAGATGCTAGAATAAACTCGAGCACCGGATAATACTGGAGGAGACAGGATTGACCGATAATTCATATAAACTTCTGGTAATTGACATCGACGGCACACTGGTAAACCGAAGCGGCACGATTTCTGATAAAGACCGGGCAGCTTTACGCCGGGTCCGTGAACTGGGCATACCGGTCGCCCTGTCCACGGGTCGCGGTCTCCAGGCCACCATGAGTATCATACAGGACCTTTCGCTGGACAGCTACCACATTTCGTTTGACGGCGCGCTGATCAGTCACCCCGGTTCCAGTGAAGAAATTTACGTATGCCCCATCCCCAAAGAACTGGTGAGGCAGATGATTGATGCCGCGCATCAGTGCCGCGTTGACCTCGAGCTTTTCACCGTGACACACTACTTTGTGGAAAGAGAAACCTGGTCAACCACCGCCCACCGCGATTTCTTTGGCGTAAAATCGACCATCGTTGACTTTCATCAGGTCTGGGAACGGGAGAGAGTTCTCAAGGGAGGTGTCGTCCCCACCAGTCCCGAGGAAAAGGCCAGGGCCATGGATTTCTGCCGTCGGCTGAACCCTCATTTGCATCTTTCGCGGGCCAGAACGCCTGTCTATCCTGATGTCGAGTTCATCAATATCCTGGCACCCGGCGTCTCCAAGGGTAAAGCACTGGAAAAGCTGACCACTCATCTTAGCGTGCCTCTCCGCGAGGTTATCGCCGTTGGGGATGGTACCAATGATGTCTCACTGCTGACAACGGCCGGACTGGCTATCGCCATGGGAAACGCAGCAGATGAGGTGAAGGCAGTCGCCGATTTCGTTACCCTTGATGTCGAACACAGCGGGCTGGCGGCGGCTCTCGAAAAATATGCCTAGCCCAGAAACCGCACCAGCATATCGGAAAACTCGTTTATTCGCTGCCGGTAGACGCTATGCCCGGAATCCTGAAAAATACGCACCTGGCAGTTGGGAATCCGCTCGGCGGCGACAAAGGCATGACGAACGGGTACAATAGGATCCCTGGCGCCCCAGATGAGAAGAGTGGGCATCAGTAACTCGGAAAGCTGGTTCACCAGCACGTTTGTCTGCCCCTTTATGGTCATTATGCTCTTCCCTATACTCATCCTGAGCAGAGAGGGAGGAGTTATTTTTCCCAGCGGGCAGTTTAATTTTCTGACCAGCCAGCCTATTGCCTTGAATACCCCGACCACGGTCTTTTTAGCAATACGATAAAACATGGGCAAGGAAAAAATCCTTGCCCAGAAGGCTATTTCTTCACCCAGACACAGGCTGCTGACCAGGACCAGGCGTTTTATTTTATGGGGAAAGTTCAGCGCATAGTGCAGGGCAATACCACCACCAAGCGAATGCCCTAAAAGGTGGAAGTGCCCCAGCCCCAGACTGCGGGAGAAGTCCTCGACAAATGTTACGTATGAAGACAGGTCGAAGTCCTCACTAATCGCCTTGCTGCGGCCAAAACCGGGAAGGTCGGGTATATAGACCTGGTAGTATTTGGAGAGTTCGGCGGCATTTCGCCGCCAGGCACGACCGCTGTCGCCACCGCCGTGAATCACAATCAGGGGTTCGCCCTCTCCTCCGGCTAGATAGTGGATATCAAGATGGCCCACTTTGATACTTTCCGGGCGCAGGTCAACCTCTTTATCATGACCGATGATTTTCCCAGATAACTTCTCTATACTCAATGTTGCCTGCTCTATCTCCGCAATCACTATCGGTTATTGCTTACCTCTTCCAGTATAGGACAGGGATGTTAAAAACTTCTTAAAACACCACCGTAAATTCTTAACAAAAGCTTACAAAATTATTACAAAGTTGCCGTCAGCCAGCTTATGGTATAATTGAGGTGCCTGAGGTTTTTCAGGCAAAAAGAAAGGCGGACGTTTGCCGCCTCTTTATATATTTTAACCCGATAGGGTCACCAACTTCAAGCTGCCGTCTTTACTGGCATCTATTGAATATTGTTTAGGGGGTACATTCATGGCCAAAGTGCAGATGGGCCCGGGAACCAATATTTACCCCATGCCCATGCTCCTGGTCGGCGCCAGTGTTAATGGCAGGCCAAACTTCATGGCCGTGGCGTGGGGCAACATAGTCAATGCCGAACCGCCCATGGCCGCCGTTGCCATACGGACCGGCCGCCATACCCGCATCGGCATCGAGCAGAACCGGACCTTCTCGGTCAACATCCCTTCCGCCGACCTGATAAAGGAAGCTGACTACTGCGGCATTGCCTCCGGCGCCAGGGTGGACAAGGTCCAGGCCTGCCGGTTCACCGTATTCTATGGCAAGCTGGGCACGGCGCCAATGATTGAGCAGTGCCCCGTAAACCTGGAGTGCCGCGTGCTGCATTCCCTGGAACTGGGGAGTCATATACTGTATATCGGCCGGATTGAGGAGGTCCATGCTTCCAGCGACTGTCTTACCGAAGGCCGGCTTGACCTGGACAAAGTAAAACCCTTTGCCTTTCTGGCCGACCCATCAAAACATTACCACGCAATGGGTGATTCCCTGGCTAAAGCATTCAGCATCGGCCTGGAAATTAAGGGCCGGGAAAAGCCTGCTTAGGCTTCTTCCGGTCGGTATTTCTTAACCATTTCCGGGTCGTAGGGTGCCCTTCGCCCGATGCATTGCTCCCGCGGGCATAACTGGCAGCTCTCAAAGCTGACCTCGGTGGGGAAAAATATGCCGGATACTGATTTGATGGGTACCATCAGAAAGGTATCGGTGAGCCTTACGCCGATGAGCTCCGTCACCTTATCCCTCCCTCCGAAAATGGAGAACAGTTCCATTTGCTGTGTTATTGGCCAGTCAATTTCTGCCCCGGCACCTGGCGCCATCCGGGATAATTGACCGAGGGCATACTTTTTCTTTAAGTAGTTTTCAGCATACTGCCGGGCCAGTACCAGCGCCGTCTCTTTTATCTGGTCAAGATAGTATCCCTTAATGAAGTCCGCGGCTGGTATTTCAATCTCGTCAAGCTCCCGGCCGCAGGTGATAACGTAAGGGAACACGCGCTCTACTTTATCCAGATTTACCCGGAGAACCCGGCTGGTAAATTTAACGCCGCCGATTTCCAGTGAGTCACCATTTTTGTTCTCCACATAGGAAACCTCGCAGACTGCCCTGGGCCTGGCGATGGGGCGGGCGGTGTCCAGCATCTCCCGTATATTTTCCAGGATACTATCGTTTCGGTTGCGGAGGCGCATCCTTTTGATAACGGCTTCAAGGTCCAGCTCAATCGGGATATCGTTCAGTACTTCCATCGTGCTCCTTCCATGCCAGTATGACGAGCTTGATGACGAGGGTTTATAAAATAAAGGCAAACAGGTAATGGTATGTCGCTGAAGTTATCGATTGCGCTCGCGGATAGCCCTGCGCACCGCTTCCTCTATCGTTTCTTCAACCTGCCGGGTACGTTCGTATTCCAGTCTGGACAGTTCTTCCTCACAGTAACGCTCAAACAGCTGTCTTCCCTGTCTCCATCCAGTGAGCCAGACCATACCCAGTCCGAAGATGGCCACCGGAGCCACAATCTCAAGCGGCACTCCCTGAAACAGCAGGATAATGACAATGATTAAAATAGCAAACATGAAGACGGCGATATTTAAGTCCCACCTCGCGGTGCGGGCCCTGTCTTTTGCCCTCTGGATGGCAATCCGTTCTTTCTCTTTATCTATATGCTCAGCAGGCATATCTGCTTCCAATGTATCACCCCTCCCACTCACCACTGCTAATGCTTCAGGGCTCCCCGGCGAGGTCTCCTTCTTGCCTTTCATATATAGGTTATTTTCCATTAATGCGCAACTTCTGTCAAGAAGAACAATGTTCCTGTTGAAGTGTCTATTGTTACAGAGTTATTACAGAGTTGACAGGTTACTTCTTCCAGCAGGTGAACAGGCGCTGCCACCAGGGTCTCCTGTCCTCCAGTCCCTTGATGACAAAAATATGCTCGCATTTGCCACACCGCCAGGTTTTGAACTGCTCGTTGTAGTATGTTTTGGCGCTACCACAGCGGGGACAGGTGGTGCGCATTCTGGCCTCAGTGTCCTTATCCAGATTGCGCCAGTATCTATCATACCAGCCCGGGCGTGATGGCATATTGTCTCCTCATTATTTTTTATTTTACATGTGCAGCTCGATGATATCGCCGTCCTGCAGGACGTGGTCGCGCTTGACCATGGTGCCATCGTGCTTCCCGGAGCCCCACAGTCGTGCATACTTGAGTTTCGCCCTGAAGTCCTTGTGCACCGCTTCGGCAGCGTCAGCCAGCGTGCTTCCCCTCGGCAGAATAATAGGGTCATTCATATCCGGCTTCTGGCCCGGCGTTTTAGTATACACGCGGATAATCTCAAGCACCCGGAACATCTTTGCTTTCATTACCTCCAGACCGACCCCATTCCGCGCCGAGATAGAAACCGCTGGCAGTCTGCCACCATACCTGGCCTGCACCGCGGAAAGGCCGACATCGGCACCGGGAAAGTCCGCTTTGTTGCCCGCCACCAGGACCTTCTGCCAGCTCAGGATTCCCTCATCGTCCTCACCCAGGCCAATGCTGATTCTCATCTGCCCTAGCTGCTCTATTACTGATTCCATCTGCTTCAAGGGAACGTCGTTCAGGTCAAGCACAATCAGCAGGGCGTCTGCCCGCCGCAGCATGGGCGGCAGCCACCATTCAATCATCTGGGGAACAAGGGGCGGGGTATCAATGAGCTGTATCTGTACATTTTCAAAGGGCATCATGGCCGGGCTGGCCGTGTAGGTGGTGAAAGGATATTCGGCCACGGTCGGCGCCGCGTTGGTCACGCTGGCTATTAACTGCGACTTGCCCACATTGGGCAGCCCGACCACCGCCACCTGGGCGGCGCCCTCTTTTTCAATCACCATGGACATACGCTGGGCACCGCTTTTCTTACCGGCCTGCTGCGTAAGCTTGGCGATTCGGCTTCGCAACTCGGCGCGGAGGTGGTCCGTGCCCTTGTGCTTGGGCATGATGGCCAGCATTTCTTCCAGCGCGGCTATCTTTTCGGCCGGGGTCTTCGCTTCCCTGAAATTTTGCTCCGCCTCGAAATACTGCGGGGGCAGGTTGGCCGGCATTTTACAACGACTCCTTTACATTTCTGGCCAGCTTTTCCGTCATGCCACTGGTGGCTGCTATCTCTTCAAGTGATGCTTCCCTGATGGCCTGCACCGAGCCGAACTTCTTTAATAAAGCGCGTTTCCGCCTGGGCCCGATGCCGGGTATGTCATCGAATGCCGAAGCGAACGTTTCCCGGCGATGCACCCGGTGATAATACCCCAGGGCAAAGCGGTGCGCCTCGTCACGAAGTCGCTGCAGTAATCTGAGCCCCGGAGAACGGCGCGGCAGCACGATTGGCTTTGCCCGCTGTGGCAGGTATATCTCTTCGTTTTCCTTGGCCAGGCTGGCCACCGGCACCGACGTTACCCCAAGTTCACCCATCGCTGCCAGTGCCGCGTTGAGCTGGCCCTTGCCACCGTCTATCAGGACAAGGTCAGGGACAATTGCCCAGGCATCTGTTGATGAAGTCTCCTCCCCCAGATGTTTAAATCTTCGCCGCAGGACTTCCCGGAGCATAGCATAATCATCGGCCCCCGGCACCGATTTTATACGGAAGCGCCGGTAGTGGGCCGGCTTTGATTTCCCCTTCTCAAAGACCACCATGCTGCCCACCGCCGCCTTCCCCTGAATATCGGAGATGTCATAGGCCTCCATGCGCTGCGGTGGATTGGGCAGGCTCAGTTCCCGCTCTATCTCATCGATAGCCGCCCCCAGCTCTTTCGGCGTGGCGATCTGCCTTATTTTGAGCTGCTCGAGCCCCTGCCGGGCATTCTCAGCCACAACATCCACCATCTGCTTCTTGCTGCCACGGCACGGTACCTGGATATCAACCCTGCCGCCCCGTTTATCCTGCAGCCAGCCTTTGAGCACGGCGACATCTTCCACCGGACACTGAAGTACCAATCTGGGCGGTATGTTCGGGCTGGAACTGTAAAACTGTTTTATAAAACCGGTCATAATCTGCGGCGGCTCTTCATGCTGGGCGCCCTGCATCACAAAACTCTCCCGGCCGGTCAGCTTGCTGCTGCGGATGAAGAAGACCTGCACAAATGCCTGGTCTCCGTCCTGGGCAAAGGCGATGACGTCCTGCTCGCCGCTGACCGCGGCGGCGATTCGCTGCCCTTCCACCACTTTGGCAATGGCCTGAACCTGGTCACGGTACAGCGCCGCCTTCTCAAAGCCCAGCGACTCTGCCGCCCGGTTCATCTTGTCCTTGAGGTTCCTGACAATCTTATCCTGTTTGCCTTCCAAAAACATGATTACTTCTTTGATGACCCCGGCGTATTCCCTGCGGCTAACCGCTCCAATGCACGGCCCGAGACACCGGCCCATGTGGTACTCCAGACATGCCCGCGAATCGGTGCCGTTAATCGCTTTCTTGCAGCAGCGGAAGGGAAAGATACTTTTAAGCACTTTCAGCGTCTGGCGCACGGACCTGGCGCTGGCAAACGGCCCAAAATAGCGCGAGCCGTCCGGCTCCAGTCTTCGTGTTATGTGCACCCTGGGCCACTCTTCTTTGAGGTTTATCCTGAGATAGGGAAAAGATTTATCGTCCTTCAACCTGACGTTGTAGCGGGGGTGATGACGCTTTATGAGGTTGAGCTCCAGAATCAGCGCTTCCTGTTCCGAGGAGGTCACGTAGAAGTCAATGTCCGCCATCCTGAAAACCATCTTGAGCAGCTTGGGCGACAGCTTCCGGCCGGCGCCAAAGTATGACCTGACCCGGTGCCGGAGGCTGGCCGCCTTGCCGACGTAGAGGATTGCCCCCTCGGCATCACGGAAAAGATACACGCCGGGACTGTCCGGCAATCTGTTTAATTGTTCCTCAATCAGTACGCTCGCCAAGTCAACTGCTCCCCTGAATATTTTAACACAGCCCCTCTGGCGGACAAAGCACCGTTATTGATGGCTGAGGATTGTTTATTTTATTATCTTGATTTGACATATTATTTTTTTATGTTAAAATATTTAACGTTATGTTAAAATATCTATGCACACCAGTTTAGAGGAGGCGCGGTGAAAGAAGAGATAAGTAGTTTCCTGAATTACCTGACCGTGGAGAAGGGATTTTCCGGCAACACGCTGGACGCCTACCGTAATGACCTGAGTCAGATGGCCACCTTCGCCGGGGAAGAGGCAGCAAAAGAAGGCGGTACTCCCACATGGAGCAATTTTAATCGCCAGACAATGCTGAGCTACATGCTGAACCTGAAGGAGAGGAACTACGCCGCGACTACCATTGCCCGCAAGGTGGCGGCAGCACGGTCTTTCTTCAGCTTTTTGAAGTCCGAAGGTATTATAAATACTGACCCGACCGAGAACATGAGTTCGCCCAGCGCGGGAAAGTCGCTGCCCAAGCCTATTTCCATCAGCCAGGTACGCCAACTGCTGGAACAGCCCGCCAAGTCGCACACGCTGGAAGCGAAGAGAGATAAAGCCATGCTGGAGCTGCTCTATGCCTCCGGCATGCGCATAAGCGAACTGGTCTCATTGAACCTGGGGGATGTCAATACCGAAGAGGGCTTTGTAAAGTGTTTCGGCAAGGGTAACAAGGAACGCATCGTGCCGATTTACGAGCAGGCAGCCCGGTCGGTCAAGGAATACGTTGCGGAAACGCGCCCCAAACTGGCACATAAAAAGGACGAGGTCGCCCTCTTCCTCAACCCCCGCGGCGACCGCCTGACCAGGCAGGGTTTCTGGCAGAAACTAAAGGAGTATGCCAAGTCGGCCGGCCTGAGTAACCAGGTAAGCCCGCACACGTTGAGACACAGTTTTGCCACCCATATGCTGAGCGGTGGCGCTGACCTGCGCGCTGTCCAGGAACTTCTGGGACACGCCAATATTTCCACCACGCAGGTTTACACCCACCTGACCAGCGAGCACGTCCGCCGCACCTATGAAAGGTCGCACCCGAGGGCAAAGTAACCTGATAAGCCGAACTGAAATTAACAGAGGAGAAAACGCATGCCAAAGAAGACGAAGCGCGGCAGAGCTTTCCAGAGCAAGAAAAAAAAGGCCGGGCGACCAGCGGTTCCAGTTGCTGCCGCAACGCCGGTGACTGCTGAAGCAGCTGCATCCTCTGTTACCACACCCGCACCTGGCGTCCACACTGCCAAAACAAAAGCTCCGGCAGTGAAATACCCTTATGTTCTCGCCGAACTGCGGCGAATTGGCATTCTGGCCGGGGCAATTCTGGTCATTCTCGTTATACTGGCACTGGTTCTGTAATATTTTTACCTGGCGGTAAGTATGGACTTTGCAGCCGAAAGAGCCAGGTTAATCGAGCACCTTAGCCGGGAAATAAAGGACAGGCGTGTCCTCGAGGTCATGGCCCGCATACCCCGCGAGAAGTTCGTGCCGGAGGAAAGTCACCACCTTTCCTACGAAGATATACCACTGCCCATAGGCCTGGACCAGACCATTTCCCAGCCTTTTATCATTGCCCTGATGACCGAGGCACTGGCACTGACCGGCACGGAAAGAGTACTGGAAATCGGGACGGGCAGCGGCTACCAGGCAGCTATTCTCGCCGGACTGGCCCGACAACTGGTTACCGTGGAGCGTTTGCCTGAGCTGGCCGACACCGCCAGGAAGGTACTGGATAGCCTGGGTTATAGCAATATTGAAATACACCTCTCTGGGGAAACGCTCGGCTGGCCGGAGAGAGCCCCTTATGAGGCGATACTGGTTACCGCCGGCGCGCCCAGAGTGCCGCCGGAGCTGGTGGCGCAACTGGCCATCGGCGGACGGATGGTCATCCCGGTGGGCTCGCGCTACCTTCAGGAGCTGGTGAAAATTACCCGTCAAAAGAGGAAAAACAGGATTGAAAATCTGGGCGGCTGCCGTTTTGTCCCCCTTATCGGCAAAGGCGCCTGGGAAGACGAATAGCCATCGGCGACAGGCGGGATGGAATGAGTTTGTCCATCACGATAAATGGAGCAATTGAATAGGACACAGTTCAAATGAGCTATCGAAGGTGGATTCTGGTTGCGATGGGGCTGTTTGCCATCGGCATGGCACTCGGCCTGGTGATGCCTGAAAGCACTGCTGATGTCTTCGCCGAAGACCTGGCCGTTATTGAACAGCTGGCCAAATTACTGGGCCCGTTCAAAATCACCACGGCGGTTTTCATCTTCCTGAAAAACGTGACCGCCCTGATCTTCAGCTTTATCTTAAGCCCGCTTCTCTGCCTGGTGCCGGTCATCGCACTGACGGTCAACGGCTGGCTCCTCTCGTTCGTATCGGCTACCGTGATAAAGCAGGAATCAGTCGGCCTGCTTCTGGCCGCCCTGCTGCCACACGGTGTACTTGAGATTCCGGCGCTGATTATCGGCGAGGCCGCCGCACTCAGCTTCGGCACGATGGCGATAATCGCCCTCGTTTCTAAGAAGAGAAGAGTCCAGCTATCGCCCAACCTGAAACAGAATATCAAGTATATGGCACTGGCCTTCGCCCTGCTGCTGCCAGCGGCTATTATTGAAACCTACGTCACGCCACTCTTTCTTCGCTAAGGAGGTGAACTATCATGAACGAGCTTGGCCTGGCACTGCCCTTCTGGATTCTGGTGCTCATCTGGATGGCGAAAACCGTCTGGCTGGTCATCATCTGCACCCTGCTCGCCTTGCTGGGTATCCGTGCCTTTGACGCGCTTACCCCCCACATCCCGCACCGCCAGCGCATCGGCGAAAGCCCGGTGGCCACCGGACTGTTCATCGCCGGCTTCTTCATCCTTACCGGCCTGGTCATCCACGGGGCGATGACGGCACCGACGGTAGTTGGCGGTCCGCTCCTGGCCTATTTCTTCGACTTCCGGAGGCTGGGGCTGCTGGCACTGAGCTTCGTGGTAAGCCTGCTGGTCGGCGTTGCCCTCTTCTACATCGTGGACAAGCTGACCCCGAAGATTCCCTTCGCCAGCATTGAACCCGAGCCGGTGGCCGTGGGCATCAATGTCTTCGGCTTTCTGGTCTTCTTCGGCCTGATACTCCACGCCGCACTGACGATACCGCTATGAACAAGCTCAAGCTGTTGCTCATCCCGGCGCTGGCGCTGATTTCAGTACTGGCGGCCAGCGGCTACGTCCAGGCAACCTGCTCCCAGGGATTCCGCACCGTTGGTGAAGACATCTTTGATGACTGGGACATCAGCCGCACCAGGTCCACTGGCGCCGATGGTTTCTACCAGGTATCCGAAACAGGGTTCCGCCCGGTCATCGCCTACGAGAGCCTGGGCGAAGAGGCCGACATCGCCTGCGGCATCGCTCAGGAGATGGTGGACAAATACCCCGACCGGGTACAGAGGGCGGAAAAGATATTTCTCTATGTGCGCGACCGCGTCCGGTACACGCCGGATAAAGACCAGTTCCAGCAGGACGAGTTTGCCCAGAACGCCGATGAACTGGCCACGGAAATAACGCAGGATGGCTCTGCCCACGGCGACTGCGAGGACAGCGCGGTATTGCTGGCCGTGATGTATAAAGGCGCCGGCTACCGCTCGGCGATTGCCGTCGCCCCCGGCCACACCGCCGCCATGGTCTACCTGCCGGAATATAACAAGGGCAGCATCTTCAC
>CAZQWO010000034.1:0-13565 GCA_964597015.1 uncultured Dehalococcoidaceae bacterium | reverse complement strand
TTTCTTATTCGCCAGTCTAACATGAAAACTGGACTCGTTTTTGGGGGGCAGGTCAGTCGGGAGTTACCAAAGCCTTCAAAAATTTTTCGTCCACTACTCCACAATCCAATAAAGCACTGATTTCGTGAAAGTAATGAGAATACCTCCTTCTATCTTCATCTAGCTGTTCAGCATCAGCATGTCCCATCTCCTCTAATCTATTATGAAATACGGTTGCGAACTCTTTTCCATGCCCCCGTTTCCAATTGTAGAGGTTCTTTATACTTGCAAACATCTCGGGCGAACCATACATTCCTCTTAAACGTATGATTATCTGTGCTAAATTTGACTTTTGTGTTTCTAGGGCGGATTGCTGCGTTGCTTTGGTAGACTGCGATGCTGCACTTGCGGATCGCCATGCGAAAAAAGCGGCAACGGCTACCGCCACAACACTTGCTAATTGTATTACCCATATCCAGTTTTGCATATTGAATAACCTTCGGATTTACCCATAAGCGATTCTTACGTTTTCTCCCTCAGTTGCGGGAACAGGATGACCTCTCTGATTGACGACTGGTTGGTGAGCAGCATTACCAGCCGGTCTATGCCCACGCCCAAGCCGCCAGTGGGCGGCATACCGTATTCCAGGGCTAACAGGTAGTCATCGTCAATGGTCCAGCTTTCCTCGTCTTTCTCATGTCGCTCTTTCTGCTGCTGGACAAAGCGCTGCCGCTGCTCTTCCGGGTCATTGAGTTCGGAAAAGGCGTTGGCGATTTCCATCCCGCCGGCAAAAGCCTCAAAGCGTTCTACCACCCGGTCCTCGCCGGGCCTGGTCTTGGCCAGTGGCGACATTGATACCGGATAGTCCTTGAGGAAAGTGGGCTGGATAAGACTTGGTTGAACAAAGGTTGAAATGAGTTCATCCACCAGCTTTGCCCAGTTCTTCTGCGGGTCGACCTCAAGACCGCGGGCTTTCATCTTGGCTCTCATCCGGTCTCTCAGCCCGTCGGCAGTGGGGTAGGTGACGAAGTCAATGCCGCTGTATTTCTCAACGGCTTCGCGCAGGGTCAGGCGCGGCCAGGGAGGCTTGAAATTGATGGTGTAATCGCCGAACTTCGCTTTGGTGGTGCCCATTACCTTTTTGCTGACCCAGGCGACCATTTCCTCGAGCATATCCATAACGTCGTTGTAATCTGCGTAGGCCTGGTAGCTTTCCAGCATGGTGAACTCGGGGTTGTGCGTGGTGGAGACACCTTCATTACGGAAGATGCGGCCCAGTTCATAGACCCTGTCCATACCGCCGACAATCAGACGCTTGAGGTGAAGTTCCGGGGCGATGCGCAGGTAGAAGTCCTGGTCGAGGGCGTGGTGGTGGGTAACGAAAGGTCGGGCCAGGGCACCTCCCGGCGACGGCTGCAGCACCGGGGTCTCCACCTCGATGAAGTCGCGCTCGTTGAGATACTGCCGTATGGCGTTGATGACCTGGCTGCGAATCTTGAAAGTTACCTGCGTCTCCGGGTTGCTGATTAAATCCAGGTAGCGCTGCCGGTACCTGGTGTCGACATCGCTGAGGCCGTGCCATTTTTCCGGTAACGGTAGCAAAGACTTGGACAGCAGCACGAAATGCTTCACGCCGACCGTCGGCTCACCGGTCCTGGTGCGTAATACTGCCCCTTCCACGCCGATGAAATCACCGATATCCAGTTCTTTAAAAAGCTGGCCCTGCTTTCCGGCCAGTTTGTCAACGTCCTGAAAGAGCAGCTGGATTTTGCCCGAGCTGTCACGGATATCCACAAATGCGCTTTTCCCCATCCGCCTGACGGCCATAATCCGCCCGGCAACTCTGACCTGCTTCTCTTCGGTCTGCCCCGCCTCCACCCGCTCGAGCAGCTCGGCTGCTTCCTGAGCGGTATGGCTGCGCTCATAGCGGTGCGGGTACGGGTCTATACCCTGACCGCGAAGTCGCTCCATCTTTTCGCGGCGCTGCTGTGTTATGCGGTTCAGTCGGCTTGTCATTTCTGCACCTATAATATAGTAAAAAGACTGAGAGTTCCAGACCCCCAGTCCGTTTTATTATAGGCTATTTCCGAATTAGGGTAAAGGGCTGGTTGTCGTAAATGATTACTTTGTCTGCTCCCGCAGTGTGTCAAGCCAGGCGGCAGACTTGACTTCCCGTTCCAGCAGGTGTTTGAGGTAACCGCCCAGCACTCTCTCCAGTTCCCGGGCCAGTGCCTCGTCTATTTTTAGTCGGTCGGCGGTGCCGTAATCGCTGTCCTGCAGCAGGCGCAGCACCTTCAGGGCGTTGACCGAAAGCGGGTGGCTTGAAGGGTTGCTCGCCGCGCAGTCCGGGCACAGCATACCGCCGGCGCCCGGGCTGAACGAGTTGCTCACCGGCTCCAGGGGTTTCTGGCAGGAGACGCACTGGTGCAGCTGGGGTCGGTAGCCGGACTCGTCAAGGAGATGCAGTTCAAAATAGCGCAGTGTCAGGTCGCGGTTGCTGGCTTTGCCCAGTTGCTCCATTGTTGCCAGCAGCAACTGAAAGAGGGATAAATTTTCCACGTCGTCGGCGGTAAATTGGTTGACCAGTTCCAGGATGTACAGCCCGCAGGAGGTGAGCCATAGGTCGCTTTTCAGGGGCAGGAAGCTGTTGATGGTCTGGCTGCCGATGATGGTGTCCAGATTGCGCCCTCTGGCCAGCGAGACCTGGCTGTGGGTAAGGAGCTCCAAGTGCCCGGCCATCTTGCTCCTGGTCTTGCGGACGCTTTTGGCAAAGGCCTGAATCTTGCCGAGGTGCGGCGTGTAGAGGGTGAATATGACGTCGGCCTCCCTCAGCTTGGTCTTCTTGATAATGACGGCTTCTGTCTGGTAGGTGCGCGGTTTTGGCATTTCAACATCTTATTCCTTTATACCACGTTCCCGATGGACGCTCACCATATAACGGAGAACCCCTCGCAGGGCCTTCCAGTCGATGATAATGTGAACCAGCGTGACGGCGATGGTGCCCACCGCCACCCAGAAATGAATATCACACCATTCGCTTTTGGTCAGGTCGAAAAGCAGGGGTCGCTGCCCTGAGCGTTGCCCGGATGGCGCCGCCCAGATGATTATGCCGGTGAGCGTGACCAGCGCCCAGACGATGAGCAGCAGTATCGCGTTTACGGCTCTAATGTAGACCTTAATTTTAATCGGGCGTCTTGATTTCATCCCGGCCTCCCATTAACCCGTTATTCTGCTTTTGGCTTCCGTGCCAGAACATAGCACAGGGCGTGGGTGTGTGGACCTTCACCATGATTCTCCGGGTCTTCCACGATTCCTGTTTCCAGTACCTCAAAATTTCTGAAATAATGAAGAAAAGTCTCCTCGCTGAAGTAGTGAGCGGGCCTGCCCGGTCGGCTTTCAAACGTGTTTTCGGCCAGCTTTTTACCTCGACCACGGCTCGGGTCATAGTCAGAGAAGGCGGTGAAGAACAGCAGGCCGCCATCATTTACCCTGTCAGTACACTGCTGGATAAATTTTTCTCTTTCTGCTTCTTCAAGAAGGTGCAGTACGTTAAAGGAGTATACCGCATCAAAATTTCCGTTAAGGCATGACATGTCGGTTACCGAGCCCTGGTAATGTGTTGTCGCGGGGTCGTAGTCCCTGGCCATTTCACAGGCAATATCAGATATTTCAATCCCGGTGACGGTAAAGCCTGATTCGCTGAACAATTTTGTATTCCGCCCGTAACCGGAGCCTGGAACGAGGACCGTCTTCACCCCGTTTTTACGAAAGATTTCAGCGGCATATTCAGCGGTCTGGCTCGGCGACGTGCCCCACACGTAGCCTTCGTCCTGAAACCTTTTATTCCAGTAAATTTTTTTATCCATAGTTGAATTCAGTGTTTCCCGGGAAACAAATAATATGATATTAATGTGAAATTAGAAGAAAGTTATCGTTTAAAACCAAATATTGCCGTTAAGGTAAACCTCAGAATTCCTGCCTGCCTTCGATGGCCCGGGTGAGCGTAACGTCATCGGCGTATTCCAGCTCGGTGCCGTAGGGCAGACCGCGGGCGAGGCGGGTGACCCTGATGCCCAGCGGTGTTATCAGGCGGCTGAGGTACATGGCAGTCTGTTCTCCTTCAAGATTGGGATTGGTGGCCAGAATGATTTCGCTGACCGAGCCATCTTTCAATCTGTTCATCAATTCTCTCACCCTGATATCGTCGGTGCCGATGCCTTCGGCAGGCGAAATGGCACCGTGCAGGACGTGGTACAGCCCGTGGTAAATACCGGTGTGCTCCAGGGCCAGGATGTCCTGAGGCTGTTCCACGATGCATATCTGGCTGTGGTCGCGCTGGTCATTGCGGCAGATGGTGCAGGGGTCGGCCTCGGTGACGTTGCAGCAGATTGAGCACAGGGTGATTTTTCGTTTCAGGGTAAGGATGGCTTCGGCGAGGAGCTTGCTCTGTTCGTCTCCGGCGCGCAACAGGTGAAAGACGATGCGCTGCGCGCTCTTCGGCCCGATGCCGGGCAGTTTATTGAACTCCTGAATGAGGTCGTTGATTACATCAGCGTTGGGCAGAACATTCGACTCCAAGGCTGTATCTCCTTAATCTGCCTAGGTCAGGCCCGGTATTTTAAGACCGCCGGTAAGCCCACCGAGTTGTTTGGCGGCTGCTTCCTGTGACTTGGTCAGGGCTTCGCTGAAGGCGGTCAGCACCAGGTCCTGCAGCATTTCAACATCTTCCGGGTTGACCACCTCGGGTGATATGGTTACCGACTGTATTTTCTGCTGCCCGTTCATGGTGACTTTAACCGCGCCGCCTCCTGAGCTGCCCTCAACGGTAAGCTCGCTCAATTCTTCCTGGGCTTTAGCCAGCTGTGCCTGGAGTTTCTGGGCCTGCTGTAACATGAACCTGTTCATTTTTCCTCCGATTCGATAATCTGGGCGCCTATTTTCAGGGCTTCCTCAATGAGATGGTTTGCCTCCGGCTCGGAAACACAGCGAACGCGGCAGGCGCGACCCAGAAAGTTGCTGATAATTTGCTCAGCTATCTGCAGATTATCCGTTTTTTCCATGCTTTCCTTATGCAGCGGGAACTTGAAAGACAGGATGACGGTATTTTTTTCAATGGCTTTTGGCTTGGCGCTCCTGAGCAGGGCAGCAGCGGGGCTACGGCTCATGCTGGCAGGGGCCTCACGGATGAACTTGAGCCAGTTCGATTGCAGATACTCCATTTCTTCACCGCCGGCGCCGGCGGTGGTCACCGGGGCGGGTTCAGCCGACACGGGTGCTGGTTCCGGTTCCGGCGGACTTTTTTCTTCTTCGGGGGCTGGTGCTGTCACCGGTTCTGGTTCGGGTGGGCTTTCTGCTTCTGCCCGGGCTGGTTCTGGTTTACGTTCACGCTTTTGTTCAGCCGCTGGACGGGCACGCCCCTCTGTTCTGGCGGTCGTTTTTTCCGCTGCCGGCGGTGGTGCTTCTGGGGCCACCGGTCTGGCGGGCGGCTGCACCTCGGGTTCTACCTTTGTGACCGGAGGCTCTTTACCGGAAGGCATGGTTGCGTCCACTAAAGCCAGCTCCAGCGGCAGCGTGGAGTAGTTGTCGAGGCTGAGGTTAATTTGCCCGAAGAGCTTTACCGCTTTCAATATCTGCGCTAATGAAGTCCTGCCGGCCAGTTCTTTCAATTCTGCGATGTCCTCGGCGGGCAGGTCTATTGATTCGCCGGAGCCCGTTTTCGCCAGGAGCAGCGCCCTGAGGTATACCACCAGTTCCCGGTTGAACTGGCGGAGGTCAAGGCCATCACTGTTGATACCGTTTATGGCTGATATGCCCGCAGTGACATCGTTATTAACAATGTGTTTTACTACCTCTTTGGCCCGCCAGTCGCCGGTAATGCCCAGAATTGTCTGGGCCTGCTGCAGGGTGACTTTCTGGCCGTAGTACGTTGTAAGCTGCTCCAGAAGATTCTCGGCATCGCGCAGGCTGCCGGTGGCGGCCCGGGCGATGAGCCGCAGTGCCTCCGGCTCGATTTTAATGGTCTCCTTTTTACCTATCTGGCTCAGCTTGGTCACCACGTCGGCCTGGGAAATCCGCCTGAAATCAAAGCGCTGGCAGCGCGATATGATGGTGGGCAGCACTTTATGCACCTCGGTGGTGGCCAGAACAAAGATGACATGCGGCGGCGGCTCTTCAAGCGTTTTCAGCAGCGCGTTGGAGGCACTGGTGCTCAGCATGTGTACTTCATCTATAATATAGACCTTGTACCGCGCTTCGTTGGGAGCGTAATTGACCCTTTCCCTGAGGTCGCGGATACTGTCCACGCCGGTGTTGCTGGCGGCGTCGATTTCGATGACATCCAGAGCTCTGCCTTCGGTGATTGCCTGGCACATATCGCAGGCATTGCAGGGTTCACCCTTACCTTCGTTGGCTAGGCAATTGACCGCCTTGGCGAGGATGCGTCCCGTGCTGGTCTTGCCAGTGCCGCGCGGGCCGCAAAAAAGATAGGCGTGAGATACATGACCGCCACTCAGCGCATTGTGCAGTGTCTTGGTTACCTGTTCCTGGCCGACCACTTCGGCAAGGGTCTGGGGTCGCCACCGGCGGTAAAAGACCTGAGAAGCCATTTTATTTATTATAACCTATATATGGTGGTGTTTCTAGGCGGTTGCTGGCCGTTGTGAAGTCAGACTTAGTACATTGTGCACAGGGGTTCGATTGTTTTCTTAATACCCTGTGCTGCTGAAAATAAAAAGCCAGCTTTTCTCAGCCGAATTTTATTTCTCCGGCCATAAAGCTGGCTTGCCGGGTCTGAATCGCTTTAAGAGAGCAGGCTGGGTATATCCTTGGAGGCGTCTTCTATGGCCCTCAGCTTGACTTCAGTTTCTTCCTGTCGCTTCTTGAACTCGGGGATGAGCTGGGTGGACTGGACATAGTAACTTCTCACCTTTTCCACATCACTGAGCTCGGACAGGATTACAGTAACGTCGAGCACGCCTCTCTCGCGCGGGTAATCGCCGTTTCTTATCAGGGCTTCCGGAGCAATATCCTTCATGTAATCCCCGAGAGCTTTAACCATGTCCATGTTCATCTCTTTGCTTGGTGCCGAGATGAGGTACAGGGCTCGCTTTGAGTCCACTGGATTACACTTCAGCGACAGCTCGCTTATGGCTTCGTCCATTGCCTGGATGCCCTTGAGGGTTTCATCACCTTTGGCCCTGAAATCACGCCTCGATTCACGGCGGAACCTGATTAAAGGAATGTCCGACTTGCCATAGCCGATTACCGTCCAGCCAACCAGCGTCTGGATAATATCGCCGGCATCAAGCACCTTTGAGGCGATGTACTTGGCTTTCTTTTCCTCGCCGGCACACAGCATGTTGTAAAATGGCTCCGCAATCATTTGATTGATTTTGGAAATATTGCCTTTGATTGAAGAATCCTTGCGGACAAATCTCTGGTTGTCCACCAGAAATACAGCGTCAGCCACGGAGTATGAGGACTTCAAGCAGGTGGCGGTATTATACAGGGTCCTGTCCTCGGTGGTTTCCTCGTGTTCAAAGGGGAGAACAATGAGGTTGTAAATCGGCTTATCGGCATATCGTTCTTTAATGTGCTGCGTCACCACCGAGACAGAGCCGGAACCGGTGCCACCGGCGGCACTGGCAATAAACAGGAAGGCATCAGTCTCAAAGAAACGCTTCGTGGTCCTTATCGCGTCGATTACCTTATCGCCATCCTCCCGGGCGATTTCAGCGCCGAGTTCATTTATCTTACCCACGCCGTGGCCACCTGTCTTGCGGCTGCCGATGAGGATTCGGTGCTGGTAGTCCTTTTTGATACTCGTGAGACCACTCAGGTCAGCGGCATCGGCATTGACCGCATAGCAACCGGTGATTATCTCAATGCCACGCTGGCTTTTGGCTTTCTTGTTCAGACGGGCGAACTCATCCGCAATTCGACCACCACACTGTCCGAAACCTACGACTACTAGTTTCATAGCCCACCTCTTGAAAATTATAGAGTTATGTTATTTTAAACACACTTGTAGTATAATGTCAATCTCTTCGCTTTAAGAAGGTGCTGATAATTCTGGTAATAAAGTACCCGGCCATAACGTCAGGGGTCGGGGAATAAGGCTGCGGAAAGCCGATGATTGCCCAAATTTTATCGGGCAGAATTCTTGACTTAATAAAAAATATTGAAAATATGCAAGACGTATATTAGAATTGTGTAAAACAATCTAGTGTGGGGTTAATGGCGAGAGAAGCACCATCGCAGGAAGTATTGGATAGTGCCGAAAATAATATCGGCGACTTCGAGAAGGCGGTTGTCCGGGCTGATCAGCTGAGCCGTGCCGCTATGGAGGCGGCTGGGGCGACCACCATTGCCGCCCAGAAAGCGATAAAACGTGCGGAGCAGATCAGCTGGGAGGCAAGGGAGGCTGTCGAGGCAGCCAGAAAAGCAGCCGAGGAAGCGACACAGCGCGCGGAAGAAATTAGCCGGGAGGTGCGGGTAGGCGCGGACGCGGCTATTGCCGCCGCTGAAGAGGCGATAAGACGGGCGGAGGAAACTGCCCGTACGCCAAAGGAAGCTGCCAAATCAATCACCAAACGTTTTCAGGAAGCCATCAGCCGTGCCGAGGAAATAAGCAAGGAGGCCATGGAGGCGGCGGAGGCGTCATACGTTGCTTCAGAAGAAGGACTGACCCGGGTCAGTGAAATAACTGCTGAAGCCAGGGAGCTTGCTGAGTCTGCAGCCAAAGCGGCTAAAGAAGAACTCGACAAGGCTGAAGAGGCTGGTCGGATTGCCAGGGAGTCGGCTGAGGAATCCATCAGGGTGGCGAAGGAGGCATCGAGCAAGGCAGAGAAAGTAAGTCGTGAGGCCAAAATGGCGGCCGAGACATCGATAAGAGAGGCCAGGGAGGCTGCCATTAAGGCGGAAAGAACCAGTGAGACGACAAGGGAAACGGCTGAGACAGCATCAAAAGCAGCTAAGGAAGTGGCACTGCGAGCGGATAAAATCAGCGCCGATGCCAAGGGGCTCGCCGAAACATCATTGAGGACTTCACAGGAAGCAACGGTTCGTGCCGAGGCGATAAGCAAAGATACCAAATTAGCGGCGGTGAATTCCGCGAAGGCTTCGCAGGCAGCTATAAGCAGGGCCGAGGCAATAAGCCAGGAAAATAGGGTGGTGATAGAGCAGGCCACGAAAAATACCAGAGAAGCTGTTGACGCGGCGATTGCCGCCTCCAAGGAAATAGCTGATGCATCATCCAGAGAGTCTCAGGAAGCAATCAGTCGTGCCGAGGCGGCAAGGAATGAGATACAAGCCGCACATGATAAACTGGTCAGGACCTTTGAGACAGCGCTGGAACGGATTGACCGGATGAGCGCCGAGACATTGAAGCAGGCAGAGGATGCGGTTGCGACCACGCGGGAGAGGTCTGAAGCATCAGCCCGTGCCTCAGAAGAGGCGATGGCGCGGATTGAACAGGTCAGTCAGGAGGCCAAGGAGGTCGCTGATACTTCTGCTCAAGCAACTCAGGAAGCTGCGGACGCGGCCATTAAAACCGCTCAGGAAGCCGCCGAGTCATCAACCAGCACGTCGCAGGAGGCAATAAGTCGGGCTGAGGAAATTGGACGGGAGGCCAGGGAAACCAACGAGGCCGCGGCCCAGGCGGCCCAGGAAGCGATTGAGGAAGCTACGCGTATCGCCAGAGAAGCAGCCGAGGCGGCGACCGCAGCCTCTCAGGAGGCGGTAAGCAAGGCAGAGGCAATTGGCAAGGAAACCAAAGACACGGCTGATGAATCGATCAAAGCCGTTAAGGAAGCTACCAGACTGGCTACCAGAGCTGCCAGGGAGGCTACCGAAACCTCGGTGAAAGCTTTTGAAGAGGCGGTAAGTCGAGTCGAGGTAATAAGTCAGGAGACAAAAGAGACCACCCAGGAGTCGGCGAAGGCAGCCAAACAGGCTACTCAAGCCACGGTGCGTGCTGCCAAGGAGGCAACCGTTGAGACCACGCGAGTTGCCAAGGAGGCGGCGGAGACGGCCATAAAAGCGTTCGAGCAGGCCATTCAGCGCGCTGAGGCGGCGGGTAAGGAGGCGAGGCAAGCAGCAGAGACGTCGCTGAAGGCTTTTGAAAAATCGATTGGTGAAATAGCGGAACCTCGCGAGGAAGAGCCGGCGGCTGAGGTAGTCGAAGAAGCCGATGAAGAGACTGCTGAGGCAACGCTCAAAGCCTTTGCTCAGGCAATCGGCCGGGCTAAGGAATCGAATGTAAAGGGGAAATCAAAGGCGCCTAAAGGCAAGGGAAAAGAAAAGATAGAGGCGCGTTTGAGCTTTCTGGCACGGATGTATGAGGATAAGAGAGACGAACCGGCCAGTAAAGATGCTGTAGAAGAGGAGGATTAAGAGACTGCGAGATAGATTATTATATAGAAACCAATCACAGATCAGTGTATCAGTAATATTAACGCAGGAGGTACTCGATGGTGAACCCAAAGGAAAAGGCCAAGAAGGTTAGCGGGGAAACCGAAGAAGTAGTTGAGGAAATCGAAGAAGTAGTTGAGGAAACGGTTGAAGCCGCTCCTGAAGAAGTTGAGCAGGTCAGCGCTGAGGAAGAAGCGGCTCCGTCCAGGCCGCTTGAAGAGGTGCTGGGACAGGCTGAAAAAGCTTATGCTGCTTTCATGGAAGCACAGCGGCAGGTGGCCAATGCCTATCGGACCAATGAGCAGCAGATTGCCAAAGCCTACAAGCGTGCCGAGCAGCAGGCGGAGAATGCCCATGATGAAGCGGTAAAAGAGGCGATGCAAGCGCGTGATGAGATGATGGCCACCGCACTTAAAGCGCATGATGATGCCGTTTCGCAGGCGGAAAGAGCGTTCAAGAAGGCAAAAGATCAGGCGGAGAAAGGTTGTGAGGAACGGGTGGAATCAGCTAAGAGGAGAAGGGAAGAAGCGCTTGCCGGAGCCTGGCAGCTCCGTGAAGAAACCGTAGTTCAGGCTTGGAGTATATACGCCAAGCTTTCCCGGTAGGTGAGGTGGTGTAAACGACGAAGTATCTCCTGGCTGGACTGATACACTTTTGCGTGGTTAGTGGCCGTTGTTTAAATTAAGGATGGAATATCTTTGAGGGTAATCTCTATACCCCGGTACTTGTCTTCAATACCTTCCTGCCTCTTTTTCAGCGCAGTGATGAGGCTGATTGTCTTGGTGAAGTAGTTCCTTACTTTCTCCACGTCACTGAGCTCTGACAGGATGACGGTGATATCGAGCAGCCCCTTCTCTCTGGGATAGTCACCGCTTCTGATAACCGCCTCAGGGGCAAGGCTCTTGAGATAAGTGCCGAGTTCCTTGATGAGGTCGACATTCATTTCTTTGGGTGGGCCGGAAATCAGGTAGAGCGCTCTCTTTGAATCTATCGGATTTACCTTCATCGAGAGGCCGCTGACGGCTTCATCCATGGCCTGGGACCCCTTCTGGGCTTCCGTGGCCTTGTTTCTGAAATCGCGCGTACGGGCCATGATTTTCTTGGCAAATGAGATTTCGGACCGCCCGTAACCAATGGCTGTCCATCCGGTCAGCGTCTGTATGATATCTCCGGCATCAAGTATCTTCGCCCCGATGTACTGGTGCTTTTTTTCCTCGCCGGCGCAGAGCAGATTGTAGAATGGGTCAGCAATCAGGGCATTAATTTTGGCCAGGTTACTTCTAATTGACGCATCTTTCATTACGTATCTCTGGTTATCAACCAGGAAGATGGCATCCGCCACCAGATAGGCTGATTTCAGACACGTAGCCGCATTGTATATGGTTCTTTCCTCGGTGGCTTCTTCATGCTCGAAGGGCAGGACAACGAGGTTATATACCGGCTTATCCACATAGCGCTCTTTAATCAGTTGTGTTATGACGGGAAGCGCACCGGAACCGGTACCGCCGGCCGCCCCCGCAATGAGCAGAAACGCATCCGCTTCCGTAAAACGCTTGCTGGCTCTTATCGTTTCGATTATCTTATCGCCATCTTCTTTGGCAATCTCGGCACCCAGCTCGTTGATTTTACCAACACCATGACCGCCGGTCTTGCGGCCACCAATGAGAATGCGGTGATGATAATCGGCCCTGATGCCGGTCAGGCCACTGAGGTCGGCGACATCGGTGTTGACGGCAAAGACATTGGTCACGATATCGATACCGCGTTGAACATGCGCCTTGCGGTTCAGTCGGGCAAATTCGTCAGCAATCCTGCCGCCACACTGTCCAAAACCAACTATAATTAATTTCACTGCTTACCTTAATCTTATGGCTTGTGCTATTTTAGACATTATTTCCCGTCAATGTCAATGATTGACTTTTTTCGGGATGGAAAAATGAGACGTATTGAATGTGATGCTGGCGTGTGGTCAGGGTAGAAAAAAGTCCCTCCCTCGAAAGTAACCCCCTTTTCGCCATTTTCAGTGCCATTATAGCCCCTTGCCGGCGATATATGCAGTGAGGTCGGCCAGTCGGCAGCTGTAGCCCCACTCGTTATCGTACCAGGCCAGGACTTTGACCATGTTGCCGCCGATGACCATGGTGCTCATGGCGTCAATGATGGTGCTGGCGGGATTGCCCTTGAAGTCCATGCTTACCAGGGGCTCATCACAGTATTCCATGATGCCGTTCAGAGGCCCCTCCGCGGCAGTTTTGAACGCTTGATTTACCTGTTCCACGGTGACTGTTTTAGCCAGGTCAGCGACGAAATCGACGACCGATACAGTAATCACCGGAATGCGGAAAGCCATGCCGTGCAGCCTGCCTTCAAGTTCGGGGATTACCAGGGTGACGGCACGGGCGGCACCGGTGGTGGTGGGGACGATGTTCACGGCGGCGGCCCGCGCCCGGCGCAGGTCATCGTGCACCATGTCCTGGATTCGCTGGTCGTTGGTGTAGGCATGGATGGTGGTCATCAGGCCCTTGTCCACGCCGAAGTTGTCGTGGAGCACTTTGACCACCGGGGCAATGCAGTTGGTGGTGCATGAAGCATTGGAAATTATGGCATGTTTCGCCGGGTCATACTTTTTTTCGTTGACGCCGAGGACGATGGTGACATCCTCGTTCTTGGCCGGTGCGGAGATGACCACCTTTTTGGCGCCTCCTTTGAGGTGAGCCGATGCCTTGGTAGCGTCGGTGAAGAGGCCGGTGGACTCGATGACGATGTCGGCGCCGTGGTCGCGCCAGGGTATGCTGGCGGGGTCTCTCTCTGAAATGACCTTCACCTTATGGCCATCAACGGTGATGGCGTCATCGCTGGGCGCTACCGTGCCCGGGTAGGGGCCGTAGGTGCTGTCCCATTTCAGCAGGTGGGCATTGGTCCTGGTGTCGGCGAGGTCGTTAATGGCCACCACCTCCAGCTCACCTTTATGGTACTGGTTGATGGTGCGGAAGGTCAGCCGGCCGATGCGGCCGAACCCGTTAATTCCGACTTTGGTTGCCATTTTTTTCTCCAGGTTTGTAATCTGATAAATGGTCTAACTATTTTACCATTAAATGGCTGAACGCGCCCGTCCCGGCGAATCGCGCTGCCTGCCCCAGTTCCTCTTCTATTCTGAGAAGTCGGTTATATTTGGC
>CAZQWO010000033.1:0-13658 GCA_964597015.1 uncultured Dehalococcoidaceae bacterium | reverse complement strand
GAGGAGATGCAGGCCCAGGAGGCGCCTCTGGCCACCCGGATGCGACCGACCAGCCTTAACACCTTCGTCGGGCAGGAGCATATCATCGGCCCGGGCCGCGTGCTGCGCAAAGCCGTGGAAAGCGGCAAGATACCTTCCATGATTCTCTGGGGGCCGCCGGGCAGCGGCAAGACAACCCTGGCCTACATCATCGCCAATATGACCGGCGCCAATTTCAGCCCCATCAGCGCCGTCAGTGCCAGCGTCAATGACCTGCGCCGCATCATTGAAGAGGCCAAGGGTCGCTACCAGATGAACATGCAGAAGACCATCCTCTTCATCGACGAGATACACCGTTTCAACAAAACGCAGCAGGACGCCGTGCTGCCCTATGTTGAAGATGGCACCATTACACTAATCGGCGCCACCACGGAAAACCCGTCTTTTGAAGTAACGTCCCCCCTGCTTTCCCGCAGCCGCGTCATGCCCCTCAAACCCCTCACCGATGAACAAATCCAGGTTATCCTCACCAGATCCCTCAAGGACACCCTGCGCGGCCTCGGACATCTTAATGTAGAGGTCGCCCCCGAGGCGCTCGGTCACCTGACCACCCTGTCCAACCATGACGCCCGCATCGCGCTCAATACGCTGGAAATGGCCGCATTCAGCACCCCCCCTGATGAACAGGGAAAGCGCCTTATTACCCTGCCCACGATTGAAGATGCGCTCCAGCACCGCGCGCTGCAGTACGATAAAGGCGGCGACCAGCAATACGACCTTATCTCCGCCCTGCATAAGTCCATGCGCGGCTCCGACCCGGACGCTTCGCTGTACTGGCTGGCCAGAATGCTTGATGCCGGCGAGGACCCCTTATATATTGTCCGCCGCCTGGTCCGGTTTGCCTCGGAAGATGTCGGCATGGCCGACCCCCAGGCCCTGGTCATCGCCATGGCGGCGCAACAGGCCGTTCACTTCATCGGCATGCCTGAGGGCAATCTGGCGCTGGCCGAGGCAGTGGTCTACCTGGCCACCGCCCCAAAGAGCAACTCACTATATGAAGCCTACAACCGTGCCCATCAGGAGGTTACCCGGGGTCCCAGCGAATCGGTCCCCCTGCACCTGCGCAACCCGGTGACACCGCTAATGCAGGAGATGGATTACGGGAAAGACTACAAGTACGCCCACGACTATCCCGACCATTTTGTGGAGCAACAGAACCTGCCGGACCGTCTTCAGGGTAGCAAGTACTACGTGCCAAGCTCACAGGGCTATGAAAAGCAGGTCATAGACCGCCTGAAGGCGTGGTGGCAGAAGAATATAAGAACGGAACCCTCCAAGCCGGAACCGCCAGAAACGGAGCCTCTTGAACCTGAACCTACAGAGAATGATTTCTCAGAGGAATCCTGAACTTACTTCAGGGTGATTTCCCGCGGTACCGTCCGGCACCTCTCCGCGGCGATGATGGCGGCAATATCCTGCACCGCACGGTTAATCTCACCCTGCTGGTTGTAAACAACGTAATCAAATAACGACAACTGCTTTATTTCTTCTGTTGCCGTCTGCATGCGTACGTTCAGGTCAAAAGATGATTCCGTATGCCGCCGTTTCAGCCTTTGCCCCAGTTCTTCCATCGATGGCGGCATGAGGAAGATAAATACCGCCTTAGGCACTTTCTTCTTGATACTTGCCGCGCCCTGTATGTCCACTTTTATGATTGTGTCCAGGCCGTTATTGAGCGCCTCGTTTACCGGCGATTTGGGCACGCCATACCAGTTGCCGTAAACATTAGCGTATTCCAGCAGCTCCCTCTTTTTGACCATAGCCTGAAACTTTTGCGGGGTGATGAAATGGTAATCAATGTGATTGCGTTCCCCGGCACGTCGGGAACGGGTGGTTATCGTGGTGATATACTCCAGAGGGTACCTGAACTCCTTCATGCGATTGAGCAGGGCATCCTTGCCAACTCCGGAAGGGCCGGAGAGAACGATGAGCAGCGCTTTTTTCGGTGTGCTGAGCGCAGAGCTTCGTCTAGGGCTCATCTCTTTCGTCGCTCTGCTCCAGTCTCATTCCCGAGCCAGTACGACTTGTCTGGAGCCTGCCGGCGATTGTCTCTGGAGCGAGCGCCGCCAGAATAACATGCCCGCTATCAATAAAAATAACGACCTTGGTCCTTCTACCATTGGTCATATCAATAAGCTGCCCCCGGGCTTTCGCCTCCTGCATTGTCCGCTTGGTCGGCGCTGAGTTCGGTGCTGCCATGGCAATGACCCGGCTCATTACCAGTATATTACCGAAGCCGATATGCACTAATTCCATGTCCACTGGTGACCCCCTCAGTTTAAAATATCAATAAAAACTACGATTAAACTCGAATATTCACGTATCACTTCGCGGCATCACCATGAATGACCGGCATTGAGCGTAAATACTCCCCTTAAGCTATCACTTGTCATCCTGCTTTGTCAAGAGATTGTTTAGATTTTATTTATCCCGCTCATTACAATTTTATTAAAAGTCCGTTCTGCCCATTACTTTAGTATGGCTCCGCAATACCAGGGTGTTCCTTTGAGCGTGTGGCCGTACCGGGCACGGATTGCATTTCTCATTCTATTATGATATTATTACTTCTGGTATCTAGCGATACCGGAATGTTTGCGTAGAAACGAGCCTCCTGGTGGTTCGAGCGGGGTGGTACCACCCGTTCCCATCCCGAACACGGAAGTGAAACGCCCCAGCGCAGACGATACTGAGGGAGCGATCCCTTGTGGAAAATATGCCATTGCCAGGAGGCTTCTTGACCTTCCTTCGCCAGTGCTTTAGACTATAAATTAAATAACGATGGCCAGTATATCTGAGGAGAGAAATGTCCAGTAGGTTTGAAAAGTTCTCCGAACGGGCACGACGGGTGCTGACCATAGCCCAGGAAGAAGCTCGCCAGATGAACCACAGCTATATTGGCACAGAGCACATCCTGCTGGGCCTGGCTCGCGAGGAAGAAGGCGTCGCCGCCAAAATACTGACCAACCTGGGTGTCAGCTTGAACAAAGTGCGGTCAGCGGTGGAATTCATCAGCAGCCGCGGCGAAAGACCGAGCACCGGCGAGTCCGGGCTGACTCCCCGCGCCAAGCGCGTTATTGAACTGGCCATAGATGAAGCCCGACAGCTCGGCCATAACTACATTGGTACCGAACACCTCCTTCTGGGCCTGTTGCGTGAGGGCGAGGGCGTCGCCGCCGGTGTCTTGGATAGCCTCGGCGTTACCCTGGAGCGCGCCCGGTCCGAAACAGCCCAGGTTCTGAGCCAGGGAGCACCCCGTGCCAGAGTCGGCCGCACCACAAGTAAGACTCCCGCCCTAGACCAGCTTGGTGTTGACCTGACGGCGGCCGCCCGTGCCGGCAAGCTTGACCCGGTCATCGGGCGGGTAAAGGAGATAGAGCGGGTTATCCAGATTCTCAGCCGCCGCACCAAGAACAATCCGGCGCTTATTGGTGAGCCGGGCGTGGGCAAGACCGCCATTGTGGAAGGCCTGGCGCACCGTATTGTGGCCGGTGATGTCCCCGAAACGCTGGAGGGCCGGCGACTGGTGGCCCTCGATATGGGGTCGCTCGTTGCCGGCACCAAATATCGCGGTGAATTCGAGGAGCGGGTCAAGAAAGTTATTGAGGAAATAAAAACCGCCGGCAACTGCGTGCTTTTTATCGATGAATTCCATACCATGGTCGGCGCCGGTGCTGCCGAGGGCGCGGTTGATGCCGCCAATATTTTAAAACCCTCGCTGGCACGCGGGGAACTGCAGTGCATCGGTGCCACCACTCTGGATGACTACCGGAAATACGTGGAGCGTGATGCCGCCCTTGAGCGCCGGTTCCAGCCGGTGGTGGTTGAGGAGCCCACGGTTGAAGAGACGCTGGACATTCTGCGCGGTATTAAAGAGCGTTACGAAGAGCATCACCAGTTAGATATCAGCGATGAAGCGCTGAATTCTGCGGCTACGCTTGCCGCCAGGTACATACCTGACCGCTTCCTGCCCGATAAGGCCATTGACCTGGTTGATGAGGCAGCATCGCGGGTCAGGATTAAGTTCCATACCATGCCCCTCTCGTTGAAGGAAGCAAAACAGCTCGTCGAGGTAAAGCGCAAGGACAAGGATACCGCGCTGGCGGCCCAGGAGTATGACCGCGCGGCGGAACTCAGAGAGCAGGAGCTGCAGGGTGAGGACAAAGTACGTAAACTCGAAGAGGAGTGGCAGGCGGAGAAAACGCAGGACAAACCACTGGTCACCGCGGAAAACATTTCTGAAGTGGTGGGCATGTGGACGGGCATCCCCGTGGTGCAGCTGGCCAGCGATGAAACAAGTCGCCTTTTGAACATGGAAGATGTAATACACCACCGCATCATCGGGCAGGATGAAGCCATTAACACCATTTCCAAGGCCATCAGGCGTGCCCGTGCCGGGCTGAAAGACCCGAGACGCCCGATTGGTAATTTCATCTTCCTCGGGCCGACCGGCGTGGGCAAAACGGAGCTGGTCCGCGCTCTGGCCGAATTTATGTTCGGCAGCGAGGAGACCCTTATTCGCCTGGATATGTCCGAGTTCATGGAAAAGTTCGCCGTCTCCCGACTGGTCGGCGCTCCTCCGGGATACGTCGGCTACGAAGAAGGCGGGCAGCTGACCGAGGCCGTCAGGCGCAAGTCATACTGCTGCATCCTGCTTGACGAGATTGAAAAAGCGCACCCGGATGTATTCAACCTGCTGCTCCAGATTTTCGATGACGGCCACCTGACCGATGCTAAAGGCCGACGGGTTGACTTCCGCAACAGCATCATCGTCATGACCAGCAACGTCGGTGCCGAGATGATACGCAAGGGCACGGTTCTCGGCTTCACCGCCGTCACGGACAAGGCCAAGACGCGAGAGCAGGCCTACGAGAAGATGAAGGATAACCTGCTCAATGAGCTGAAGAAGACCTTCCGCCCCGAGTTTCTGAACCGGGTTGACGGGGTTGTGGTCTTCCACTCTCTGAGCAAGGAGCAGATACGCCAGATTGTCGATTTAATGCTGACCTCGGTTACCAAGCAACTACAGGAGAAAGGCATCATGCTGGAAGTAACCGATGCCGCCAAAGACTTCCTCGGGGAAAAGGGCTATGACGAGGTCTTTGGTGCCCGTCCGCTGCGGCGGGTCATTCAGGATATGGTGGAGGACAAACTGTCCGAAGACCTGCTCCGCGGTGAATTCCAGTCTGGCGATACGGTAATCGTTGACCTGGAAGAGGACCAGATTGTGGTTCGCCCGGTTACCGCGGTGGGCGCTTTAATGGGAGAGGACGATTGATGCGCAATAAAGCAGGCACCTGATTTTTAATGAGGGCGGGAAACGCAAGACGAGGTGAACCATCCGCCCCTTTATTTTGCCAGCTAGAAGAAAGGAACTTAAAATGGCACAGGAAAACGTACAGGTACCCATCACCGGAAAAATCATCAGCGTGAACGTAAAGGCAGGGGATGCGGTGGCTGAAGGTGATATCATCTGTATTCTGGAGTCAATGAAGATGGAGAACCCGATTCTGGCTCCAGTTGGCGGCACGGTTGCCAAAGTGGCGATTGCTTCTGACCAGACGGTGAAGCCCGGCGACACCATCGCCGTTATTGAATACGAGTAGGATAATATGGTTCTTAACTCGCTTATCTTCGCCTTTATTGCCTATGGCATTATGATGGTCATTGCGCTTTGCGTGGCGGCCATCATCAAGGGCATTGCGCTCGTTGTACAGAGAGGAGGCAAGAGCGCCGCTGCCAGCACCGAGAAAAAGGAAGGCTGATAACGGTTAAATAGATGCTGATTCTGCAATTTTTCCAGGGTATTTACACTTTTTTCCTCAATGAGCCGGCGATTGCCGGCGGCAGGGTGCTCCTTATCGCTCTCGGCTTCCTCTTCGTCTACCTTTCCTACAAGCGGGTTTTGGAGCCACTCATCATGCTTCCCATGGGCATCGGCATGCTGGCGGTGAACGGCGGCCTGATGGTGTTCGAGGCCGGGCAGATGGGCAACCTCTTCATCAACCCGCTGGCCAGTAATGTGGAAGAACTTATGTATTTCCTGCAGATTGACTTCCTGCAGCCGATTTACACATTCACCTTCAGCAATGGTTTAATCGCCTGCCTCGTTTTCATGGGTATTGGCGCCATCACCGATATTGACATACTGCTGGCCAAGCCGTACATGAGCCTTTTTCTGGCCGTCTGCGCTGAACTGGGCACCATACTGACCCTGCCCATTGCCATGGCGATGGGCCTGCTGCCCAACGAGGCGGCGGCTATCGCGCTCGTCGGCGGTGCCGATGGCCCGATGGTTCTCTACGGCTCTATCATGATGGCCCGGGACCTCTTTGTGCCGATAACGGTGGTCGCCTATGTTTATCTCGGCGTCTGCTATGCCGGATACCCCTTCCTGGTTAAAATCATCCCGCGGAGGCTGAGGGCGGTAGAGATGGACTGGCGCTCCATACCTCAGGTATCGCCGGGCGCGAAATTCGCCTTCGCCGTAATCGCCTGCGCCTTCCTCTGCACCCTCTTTCCGGTGGCCGCCCCGCTCTTCGCTTCTTTCTTCGTCGGCCTGGCCATCAAGGAGGCCGGCGTTTTGCGATTCATTGAGTTCCTTTCCGGTCCCCTTCTGTACGGCGCCACTTTCTTCCTCGGCTTCACGCTGGGCGCCCTGCTCGGCGTTGATATCATCCTGGACCCCAAGGTACTGATTCTGCTCGTCCTGGGCGTCATCGCTCTCACCTTATCCGGCCTGGGCGGCATCGCCGGCGGGCTTATCTACAGCAAAATCAGCAAAGAGCCATTCAATCCGCTGGTCGGCATCGCCGCCGTATCCTGCGTGCCGACCACGGCCAAAGTGGCCCAGAAATGCGCCGCCGCGGTCAATAAAAAGGCTATGATTCTGCCCTTTGCCATGGGGCCGTGTGTGGCCGGCGTCATCACCACCGCCATCATCACCGGCGTTTATATCACCGGATTCGTTGGTGAAACGCCCATTTTCTACAGCATCTTCGGCTCCTAGCACGTATTTCTTATCCCCTTGCTTAATTACCGAAAATCGAGTAAATTCATTCTGTGGGTAAATCGGACCGGCGCACCGTTTTTGTCTGCCAGCAGTGCGGCAGGGAGAGCCTGAAGTGGCTGGGACGCTGTCCTGACTGCCAGGAATGGAACAGTTTTGCCCAGGTGACTGTGGCCGTTGCCACCAGCAAACCGCGTTCCACTTCTGCAACGAGCCCGCCTCAGCAGCTGTCCCAGATTGCCCCTGAGTCGGCCAATCGTATTCCACTGCCCATTTCTGAGTTCAATCGAGTGCTCGGCGGCGGCCTGGTGCCCGGTTCAATGGTGCTCATCAGCGGCGATCCCGGCATCGGCAAGTCCACGCTTCTCCTGCAGGCATCGGCGGCTCTGGCGAAAGACATGGGAACAGCAGCCTACGTATCCGGCGAGGAGACGCAGCACCAGATTAAGCTGAGGGCAGAAAGACTGGGTATCACCGGTGAAGGGCTCTTTCTTGTGGCCGAGACCGACCTCGGCATAATCCTTGAGCAGCTTGACCAGCTTTCGCCCGGCCTGGTGGTCATCGATTCGATACAGACCATTCACCTGCCGGAGTTGGGCAACACGCCCGGCAGCGTGGCACAGGTTCGGGAGTGCACCCAGCAGCTGATGCGCTGGGCCAAGGCCAGCGCGGTCCCCATATTCATCGCCGGTCATGTTACCAAAGACGGCACCATCGCCGGCCCGCGCATACTGGAGCACATCGTGGACGTGGTGCTGTATTTTGAGGGCGACCCCTTCAGCGCGTACCGCCTGCTGCGCGGTGTGAAAAACCGCTTCGGCTCCACCAATGAGGTGGGCGTCTTTGAGATGAAAGAGCAGGGACTCATTGAGGTTGAAAACCCTTCCCAGGCTTTTATTTCCCAGCGCCCTGCGGAGGCCATAGGCTCGGTAGTTGTGTCCACCATTGAGGGCAGCCGGCCGCTGCTGGTCGAGATTCAGGCACTGACCACCTTTACCAGCTTCGGCTATCCGCGCCGCACCGCCAATGGCGTTGATTTCAATCGCCTGCTGCTGGTCACCGCCGTGCTGACCCAGCGCCTCGGCCTGCGCCTGGGCAACCAGGATATCATCGTGAACGTTACCGGAGGCCTGAAAATCAACGAGCCGGCGGCTGACCTGGGCATTGCGCTGGCGATTGCCTCCAGCTTCCGCGACAGCATCGTCGACCCCGGTCTGGTGGCCATGGGGGAGGTCGGCCTGAGCGGGGAACTGCGGGCTGCCTCCCAGCTTGACCGCCGCATTGCCGAGGCGGCCCGGCTTGGCTTTCAGCGCTGCCTGGTGCCGAAAGTCGGGCTGGGAAAAAGTCCGCCGCCGAAAGGTATTGAAATCATTCCCATCAGCACGGTGCGGGAAGCGATTAGTTCAGCGCTGGTGAAAACAAAGAAGAAATAAGCATTTTAGATTTCTCGCGCTGGTGGATGTTAGAGATAAAAGCGCATTGTCATTTTATCTGATTATTAAATATTTCTGGTTCCTTATTCTATTTTTTATCTTACTATTATACTTATAATTGCTAACAAAATAAGAATGCCAAATCCTATCCAAAATCCGCGTACCCATTTACCCATAATCTCAATACTGGAGGAAAGGTCAACTAAAGCCTTGGTTAAATCCGTAACTGACATTGTTTCAATTGTTCGTAAATAGTCTTTGTCTGAAGTTGGTATTCTTCCTTCTCGCTGTTCTGCCATATACACACCTGCATATTTTTTACCAACTTCACGATTTAGTTTATGAATTTCAATAGTGCATAATTGGTCGCCATGGTCCAATGTTATAGTTCGTGGTGAAAGATTAGCAAGACCTAATACTAGTGGTGCGTTCCACCCTGGATCTATTTGAAGGCCTGATAGTAGAGACAATCCTTTTCTAACATAATAACTCCGCATTCCAATATGCCCTGCATATATTTCTGATAATTTAATTCTTTCTAGTGTATTTACCAGAGCAAACGCACCTCCGGGAATACTAATAGATTCATCCTTTTCTATATTTATTTCTTTAATTTCTTCACGCTGTATCTTCCCCTTTAATTCCTCCAATGTTATAGACCTACTAACAATCCCTCTTTTTCCTAACCTCATATCATAACTAGAACTTCTTAAACATTTCTCTTCATCAAAAGGGTCTATTTCTATCTCTCCACGTTGCATAGCTTCTTTTATTTCAATATCAGCTAATAATGCCATTTCCCACCTCCTGCTAAATCATTTTACAACTTCTTGTTTATAACATCATATTCCTCACCTTCCTTAATAATGATTACTCTATTCCTCATTTGCGCATTTGCGCAATTACTCTTTTATACAGCTCTTCGTCGGTCCTGACGCCCCGCACGTCCAGCTTGCTCCGGCGGAACGCCCTTACCATCGCCTCGATTAATTTTGTCTTGCTGATTTTCCGGCCGCCGCTGAACTTGGCGGTTGACGCCAGGCTTTCCAGGTAGCCGTCTTCTTCCCGATTGAGGAAAACGGACAGCTTAATCATGGTGGCACCGGCCGGCGCGGCGGCCTGCCGTTTTGGCCTTGCTGCCGGCTTTCTCTCCTCGCCGGTGAGGCGTCCCAGAGCGTTCCCATAGGCAAGCTCCTCAGTTATGCTGGCCCGTTTCATTTCTCATCACCTCTTCCGTTAGTAAACGATAGGCGCTGGCTCCTTCCGATTTAGGAGCGTAGGTCAGGATTGATTTACCTGCCGCCGGCGCTTCCTTGAAGCGGACACTGGTCGGGATGACGGCATCGAATATCCTTATCCGGTCGCCGAATGCCCGGCGGGTAACCTCGATGACCTCTCTGCTGTGCAGCGTCCGCGAGCTGGTCATGGTAAAAAGAATGCCGGCGATATTTAGCCCCGGATTGAGCTTTTCCTTGACATGGATAATCGTCGCCAGCAAACGCACCAATCCCTTCATGGCCAGAAAGTCGGCCTGCAGCGGTATCACGACCTCGTCGGCGGCGGTTAAAGCATTGACCGTCATCAGGCTCAGGCTGGGCAGGCAATCGATTAAGATGAAGTCATACGACCGCCGCACATCGCGCAGCATCTCATTCAATACCGATTCCCGATTGGCCGCATCCACCAGGTCGAGCTGTGCCTGCGCCAGCTCTATATTGGCGGGGACAAGGGATATATTGGGGTCGCTGGTCGGCGAGATAACATCCCTGATGGACGGGCCTTTTTTACCACTGATTATGGCAGCCAGAACATCATAGCCGGTAGGCTTGATATTATCTGGATTGAGTCCCATGGTTATGGTGAGGCACGCCTGCGGGTCCCAGTCGATAAGCAGAACGCGCTTACCGCGTTCGGCCAGACCCTCGGCGAGCGCGGCGGCCGTGGTCGTCTTGCCCACGCCACCTTTCTGGTTGGCAATACATATCACCGGCATGGTTAATGATAATATAGCTCATTTGCGCAATTGCGTCAATACTCTTTTGCGCAATTAAGTAAATGCGGAATTGATAATATGCGGTGGACAACGTAAATAAAATGCCGACAGTACAGCGCGGACCGTCGAATTGGCGGTACGCCCGGTTTTCTGTTTTGAGCCGCTAAAACTTAGCGGGGGTTGGGGATAACTCAGACAAAGCGCAGAGGCTCGTCGCCGATAGTCTCAAAACAGTGGTGCTCGTTGGGGGGGATATAGACGACGCTGTCTTTAGATATTTCCGTCTCCCCCTTCTCCCCCTTCACCCTGGCACGACCGGACAGTATCAATACCTCGTGTTCCCAGTCATGTGAGTGCGCCGGCGTTGTGGCGCCCGCCGGAACCTCAATGACGCGCATGGCGAAATTGGGCGCGCCGTCCCTGTCCGTGATTACCTCATGCATTACCGCGCCGCCGTGGCCCTCCTTGGGCGGTGCATCCTTTACCTTGCTAACTTTCACCTGTGACCTCCTTGCCTTTAATGCTGTCATATCGGGCGGTTGCCTTCGTCTTTATGCCGCCCCTCTCCCGGTATTCCGCCTCAACCATCATGGAAACAGGACTTAAAAGCTGTACCAGGTCCTGCAGGACACGGTTGACGGCATGCTCCTGCAAAATGCCAACGTTGCGAAATGAGGTTAGGTAATATTTCAACGATTTCAGCTCGACGAGCAAGCTTGCCGGCACATATTTTATCGTCAGCCGGGCAAAGTCCGGCAGCCCCGTCCAGGGACAGACGAAGGTGAACTCATCGGTCTCATAGGCTATTTCCGTTGCCGACTCCGGATACTGGAAAGGAATCGCCTCCAGCACCTTATCGTCAATGGCTTCCTCGCCCTCTATGTCATACCTTCTGGTGGCGTACTTGTCAACGGCCATCTTCCGCTCCTACGGGAACATTTTAACACTATTTGAAATGAGGCGACAATATGCTAAACTCAAATTGACTATGGCGGAGAGGAAAAAGGAGAAGGTTGGCGCGGTTATTGTTGCCGCCGGGAAAAGCGAGCGAATGGGCAATGCGGACAAAATGTTCGCCCCGCTCGGCGTAGAGCCGCTTCTGCTGCGCACCACCCGTCCCTTTCAGCAGTGCTCTCAAGTCGACCAGATTGTGGTGGTGGTGAGCGGTGAAAGAGAAATGCAGTGCCGCCATCTGGTCACCGGCCCAGCCTGGTCCAAGGTCAGCGATGTCTGCCTCGGCGGCCGGCGACGTCAGGACTCGGTGGCGGAAGGCCTAAAGCGTCTCACCGACTGCGACTGGGTCATCATTCACGATGGGGCACGCCCCCTGGTAACTGTGGAACTGATTGAGCGGGGACTGGAGGCGGCAAAAGAGACCGGCGCCGCCGTGGCCGCCGTACCGGTATCGGACACTATTAAGGTCTCAGGGGAGGACGGAGCCGTGCGCGAGACGCCACCACGTCAAAATCTGTGGGCGGTACAGACTCCGCAGGTGTTCTCCATCGGAATCATCTCTGATGCCTATCAAAACGCAGATGAAGATGTAACCGATAGCGCCTCTCTGGTGGAGCGGCTGGGATACAGGGTTAAGATTTTTATGGGCTCAAATGATAACATCAAGGTAACCACGCCCGCCGACCTGGCGCTGGCGGAGATACTCTGGCAGAAACATGAGCGGTAATTTAAGAATCGGCATTGGCTATGACGTGCACGCCTTCGCCGCAGGACGTAGTCTGGTTCTCGGTGGCGTTGCAATACCCTTTAAGCGGGGACTAAGCGGCTGGAGCGATGCCGATGTCCTGACACACGCCATCATGGACGCGCTGCTCGGGGCGGCGGCACTGGGAGATATTGGCCATCACTTCCCGCCCGGCGACCTCCAGTACAAAGATATCTCCAGCCTGACGCTGCTGGCGAAAGTAAAGGATTTACTCACCGCAAACGGCTGGCAGGTTAACAACGTTGATGCCACCATTATTGCCGAGAAGCCCAGACTCAGCGAGCACATTCCGCAAATGCGGGAGAAGCTGGGCCAGACGCTTGGCGTAGATGTTGAAAATGTCAGCATCAAGGCGTCAACGTCAGACGGGCTCGGCTTTACGGGGCGGGGCGAGGGAATCGCCGCCCTGGCTCTGGCGGCTATTACGGAGAAATAAATGAAGGTCTTTAACACGCTATCTGGAAAGAAAGAGGAATTTAAGCCGCAGGGCGATGAGGTCAAGATGTATGTCTGCGGTGTTACGCCCTACGACGACGCTCACCTGGGGCACGCTATGAGCTATATCATCTTTGACGTCATCCGCCGTTACCTCAGGTACCGCGGCTACAAAGTGAAATACGTGCAGAATGTGACCGATATCGACGACAAGATTATCGACCGGGCAAATAAACTTGGCATTCCACAACGGGAGCTGGCCGAAAAGTTTACCAAGAGCTACTTCGAGGATATGAAGGCGCTCAATATAGAGGAGCCCGACGTCACGCCCTACGCCACTGATGAGATTCCCAAAATCATTGAGATTGTGCGGGGCTTGATTGACAAGGGCTACGGGTATGAGTCAGGGGGCAGCGTCTATTTCCGGGTGCGGAACGTCCCCGATTACGGCAAGCTCTCCCACCGCAGTCTTGAATCCATGATGTCGGCGGAAGGGGCACTGGGCAGTGAGGAGAAAGAGAGCCCGATGGACTTCGTTCTCTGGAAGGCATCCAAGCCCGGCGAGCCGACCTGGGACAGCCCCTGGGGACCGGGGCGGCCTGGGTGGCACATCGAGTGCAGCGCCATGTCCTTAAAATACCTTGGCAATACCCTGGACATTCACGGCGGCGGACAGGACCTTATTTTTCCCCACCACGAGAACGAAATCGCACAGTCGGAGAGTTTTACGGGCGTCAAACCGTTCGTCAGGCACTGGCTGCACAACGGCATGGTGCAGATGGGTGCCGAGAAAATGAGCAAGTCTCTGGGCAACCTGATAACCATCAAGCAGGCACTTGAAAAGTACAGCGCCGATGCCATCCGCGTTTTCGTCCTCATGTCACACTACAGAAGTCCTCTTACATACTCTGAAGAAGTGATAGAGTCGGTGGAGGGGGTGGGACTTCGGCGCTTACTTACTGCTAAATGGAAATATAAAGAAAAATACGCTGAAATGAATCGTTCTATGCTGGAAGCGCAAGGAATGAAAAC
>CAZQWO010000032.1:0-13993 GCA_964597015.1 uncultured Dehalococcoidaceae bacterium | reverse complement strand
ATACTGGACGGCGAAGCCGCCGCCGATGTCGATCTCCTGCAGTTTAAAACCGTGCTTCGACTTCATTTCCGCGGCCAGGTCCAGGATGACCTTTACGGCTTCACCATACGGCTCGGTTTCGAAAATCTGCGAGCCAAGATGGAACTGCAGCCCGATTAAATTCAGGCTGGAGGCTGCTATCGCCCTGGCCACCGCCTCCTCGGCACCGGTCAGAGGAATGCCGAACTTGCTGTCCACAACGCCGGTGGTGATATGTTTGTGCGTGTGCGGGTCGACGCCCGGCGTCAATCGCAGCAGGACATCGGGCGTGGCACCTCGCCGGGCGGCCATCTCCGCCAGCATCTCAAGTTCCGGTAAATTATCGATAACGATGCGTCCTATTTTCGATTCCAGGGCCAAGTCAAGTTCCCCGGCGGACTTGTTGTTGCCGTGAAAATAGACCTTTTCCATCGGAAAATCGACGGAACAAGCGATGCTCAGCTCACCGCCGGAGACAACGTCCAGCCCGAGCCCTTCTTCCTTGAAGAGAAGCGCCAGCGCCCGGTTGATAAATGCCTTGCCCGCATAAACGATGGCCGTGTCCGGGTAGCGCCGGCCGAACTCGTCCCTGAACTCGGCACATTTCTGGCGCAGTGTCGACTCGTCGAAAACATAGAGAGGCGTGCCGAACTCTTCGGCCAGCGCTACGGTATCGCAGCCGCCGATAACCAGGCGGCCCTTCTCGCTGGATTCAGCCGTCGACGGAAATAGCACCAGTCTGGATTCATTCTGTTCCCTGGCCATGCTTCCTCCTGCTTCAATGTTAGCAACGCCCCGCTTCAAAGTCAATCGTATAAACCCAGCTTGCCATTCACGGGCTGCTGTGCGATAATTTTTGAGCCGAATGTCCACTTGGAAAGTGAGTTGATGCCATCTATGGATATTATCGAGGAGGCCCTGAGCAAAGACCAGAATACCCTGAGCGAGTTCGACGCCAAAAGGTTCTGCGCCGGCTTCGGCATTCCGGTCTGCCGCGAAACCATCGCCCGCGATGCCGACTCGGCAGCCAGAGAAGCGGTGAAGATTGGCTTTCCGGTGGTATTGAAAGCGTCCGGGAAGGAGCTCCTCCATAAAACAGAAGTACAGGGCATCTCCCTGAACCTGAAAAACCAGGAGGAGGTAAAGCAGGAGAGCGAGCGTCTGCTGCGGATACCCGGCAGCGAAGAGGTGCTGGTTCAGGAGATGGTGCCGGGAGAGCGGGAGATGGTCTGCGGACTTATCCGCGATGCCCATTTCGGCCCCTGCGTCATGTTCGGGCTCGGCGGCATCATGACCGAGGTCTTCCAGGACATCGTCTTTCGCATAGCGCCCCTGACCATCCGGGATGCCCGGGAGATGGTCCGGGAAATCCAGCATAAAAAGCTGCTCGAGCCCTTCCGCGGCGAAGCCGCCGTTGACCTCGAGGCGCTGGCCGGCATTCTGGTCAAGCTTGGCGAAATCGGCCTTCAGCACCAGACAATACAGTCGATAGACATCAACCCGCTTAAAATCAGACCTGATGGTAAGCCGGTCGCCGTGGACGCGCTGGTCACGTTTGGCAAAGAGCCAGAAAAGGCAGCAGGCAAAATAGCCCCGAAGAAGGACCTGACAAAGCTCTATGAACCTGAAAGCATCGCCGTGATTGGAGCCTCGGGCACGCCCGGCAAGGCCGGCCATACGGTCATGAATAATATTCTGGTAAATGGCTACGAAGGAAAGGTCTACCCGGTCAATCCCAGGGGCGGTGAAATCATGGGCTTACCCGTCTGCTCATCAATCGCTGAATTACCCGATGGCGTTGACCTGGCAGCTATCGTCATCCCGGCCCGGCCCACAGTACAGGCGGTAAAGGAGTGCACCGCAAAGGGCGTTAAATCATTCGTTCTCTGCGCCGGCGGCTTCTCCGAAGTCGACGAGGGTGGCAAGGCGCTCCAAGAGGAACTGACAGGTGCTATATCTGAGGCCGGCGCCATTGCCGTCGGCCCCAATACCTCCGGCCACACCTCAACGCCCTCCCACTTCACCACCAGTATTTTCCCGCTGGGCAAGGTGCCGCGGGGCAACGTCTCCTACATCGCCCAGACAGGCAACTTCGCTACCCACACCATGTACTGTATCATCATCGACGAGAATTTTGGGGTGGCCAGGGTGACCGGACTGGGCAACAAAATCGACGTCGATGAGAGCGACGTCCTTGAATATTACGCCGACGACCCGGAGACAAAATATATTTTCCTTTATCTGGAAAGCATAAAGCGGCCGGGTCGTTTTATTGAAGTGGCGCGCGAGGTTACCCGCCGAAAACCCGTCTTTCTGCTCATGGGAGGCATCACCGGGGAGGGGGCCAAAGCGGTCGTGACCCATACCGCCTCCATGGCCTCGGACGAGCGCATTCTGGATGGCGCCATCAGGCAGGCCGGCATCACCAGGCTTTATGAATACTCGCACCTGGTGCTGGTAGCCAGAGCGCTCGCCTGCATGCCACTGCCAAAGGGAAATCGAGTGAGTTTCCTGGCGCCTTCCGGCGCCATGCTGGTGGTGTTCTCAGACCTCTGCCACCAGCGGTGGGGGCTTGATATTCCCGAGCTCGAAGAAAAGACGAGGGCACGTCTTCAGGAGATAAGCCCGGACTATGTCCGAATGAGAAACCCGGTGGACATCTGGCCGTCGGTATTCGACCATAGCGTCCTGTTCAGCTATGAAGAGGCTATTGAAGCCCTGATGAAAGACAAAAATATCGATGCGGTGGTGCCGGTTCTCATGCTGGCCGAAAACATTGGCATACCGCCCCTGGACTTCCTGGTCAGGCTGGCGAATAAATACCCGGAAAAGCCGCTTTATGTCACTTTCAGCGCCGAGAGAAAGAACATGGAAGCGGCCAAGGCATTCCTGGAACCGAAAGGCGTGCCCACCTTCGCCATGGTTGAAGAGCCATTTGAGGTCCTTTCCATACTCAACCGTTGCCGGCAGAATATGCAGCGAGCCGGCGGAAAATAACATTATGTCAATTATTAACCATTTGAGGTGTTTTATTGTACCAGAAAAGCACACTGGATAACGGACTGCGCATTTTGACCTCAACCATGCCTTATACCCGCTCGGTATCGGTCAGTTTCTTCATCGGCACCGGCTCCCGTTATGAGAACGATGCTCAAGCCGGCATCTCTCACTTCATCGAGCACCTGTGTTTCCGCGGCACCGCCAGGCGGCCCACGGCCAAGGACATCTCGACGGCCATCGAAGGCGTGGGCGGGATTCTCAACGGCGGCACGGACAAGGAACTTACCGTTTACTGGTGCAAGGTAGCCAGCCCCCACCTTGAGATAGCTCTTGATGTGCTGGTTGACATGCTGATAAATTCCCGATTTTCCCCGGATGATATAGAAAAGGAGCGCCAGATAATCATTGAAGAGATAAACATGAGCAACGACTCACCCTCACAGCGGGTGGGAATGCTCATTGACGAGCTGCTCTGGCCCGGGCACCCGCTGGGTCGCGACATCGCCGGCAGTCGAGACTCGGTCAGCAGTATCAGCCGGGAGCTTATGCTCGATTACCTCAATGAACATTATCAGCCAGATAATTGTGTGCTCGCCGCCGCCGGCGACATTCAGCACGAGGAAATGGTAAATCTGGTGAACCAGGCGCTGGCCAAGTGGACAGGACGTCAGTCCAAAACCGGATACCTTGCCTACGAAGAAAAACAATTTCCCAGGCTACGCATTGAAAACCGGGAGCTTGAGCAGGTGCATCTCTGTCTGGCGCTACCTGGCTTGCCGCTGCTCCACCCCAAAAGGTTCGCCGTTGATTTACTCAATGTTATCCTCGGCGACGGTATGAGCAGTCGTTTGTTTACCAATATCCGGGACAAGCTGGGACTTGCTTACAGCATCAGCAGCTACGTTGACCATTTTCTTGATACCGGCGCAATTATCATCGCCGCCGGTGTGGATACGAAGAATCTGGACGTGGCTATAAAAGCCATCATTGAGGAGCTGGCTAATCTAAAGGAGATAGTTCCGGAAACAGAGCTTAATAAGGCCAGGGAGTTTTCCAAAGGACGGCTGCTGCTGCGCATGGAGGACAGCCGCAGCGTGGCGGGGTGGATGGGCGGGCAGGAGCTGCTCACCAACCGTATTTTAACCGTTGATGAGGTCGTTTCCATAATTGATGGTGTCACCACCGAAGAAATAAAACAGCTTGCCGATGAGCTTCTGCTAGGCGAGAAACTCCGCCTGGCAACAGTGGGACCGGTTTCTCCCGATGCGCCTTTGGACGAGTTGTTAAAGCTGTAGATTTAGTCTACCTCACCCCCTTTAACTTCCCAGAGTCAAGACCTCAAATTATCCCCGTCGATGACGCATAAAAAAGGGCCGTGGCCTTTCGAGCCACGGCTCTTTCGATTACTTCTCTACGAAGCACGAATGCTGTTGCTTACATGCCGTAGTCCATGCCGCCGCCACCGGGCATAGGGGGTGTCCTTTCCTTCTCCGGAATATCGGTCACCAGCGCTTCCGTAATCAGGACCATGGAGGCGATGCTGGCAGCGTTCTGCAGGGCGCTCCTGACCACCTTGGTCGGGTCAATAATGCCCTTCTTCACCATATCGCCGAACTCGCCTGCCTCGGCATCATAGCCGGTACCAACCGCGCTCTTCTTGACTGCATCGACGACCACCGAGCCGTCCTGACCCGCGTTGACCGCTATCCACCTGATTGGCTCCTCAACCGCCTTTTTCATAATATCAACGCCAGTGGCCTCGTCACCGCTCAACTGTAGCTTATCCAGGGTTTTGAGCGAATTGAGCAGGGCCACACCACCACCGGGCAGAATGCCCTCCTCCACGGCGGCCCTTGTTGCCGAAAGAGCGTCCTCAACGCGGTGCTTCTTCTCCTTGAGTTCGACCTCGGTGGCCGCGCCGACCTTTATTACGGCCACGCCGCCGGCCAGCTTGGCCTGCCGTTCCTGGAGTTTCTCGCGGTCAAAGTCAGAGGTGGTCTCCTCAATCTGGGCTTTTATCTGCTTTATCCTGGCCTTGATGGCATCGTCGGCACCCTTGCCTTCCACGACGGTGGTCTTGTCCTTGTCCGAGGTCACCCTTCGCGCCCGGCCCAGATCCTCAACGGTAACCGAGTCCAGCTTGCGCCCGACTTCCTCGGAAATCACCTGGCCCCCGGTTAAAATGGCCATGTCCTCGAGCATTGCCTTGCGCCGGTCGCCAAAGCCAGGTGCCTTGACGGCGAGGATATTGATGGTGCCGCGCAGCTTGTTCACCACCAGAGTGGCCAGTGCTTCGCCATCAACATCTTCCGCGACCACCAGCAGGTTCTTCGATACCTGCAGTATCTTTTCCAGCGCCGGCAGCAGGTCGGATACCGCCGAAATCTTTTTGTCCGTAATCAGGATGTAGGGGTCTTCAATCTCCGCCTCCATGCGCTCGGCATTGGTGATGAAGTATGGGCTGATGTAGCCGCGGTCAAACTGCATGCCCTCGACGTATTCCGTCTCGTAGGTAATGCCCTTTGATTCCTCGACCGTAATCACACCATCTTTGCCCACTTTGTCCATCACCTCGGCAATGAGGTTGCCGATTTCCCGGTCCTTGGCGGTGATGGTGGCCACCTGGGCAATCTGCTCTTTGTCTTTGACCGGTGTTGAGACTGCCTTCAGCTCTTCAATGATGGCACTTGTCGCCTTCTCAATGCCCCTTTTCAACGCCAGGGGGTCAGCGCCAGCCGCCACATTTTTGAAGCCGCCGGTGATGATGGCATGCGCCAGAACAGTCGAGGTGGTGGTGCCATCGCCACAGGCGTCATTGGTCTTGCTGGCCGCTTCCTTGACCAGCTGCACGCCCATATTTTCAAACGGGTCGGGAAGCTCGATATCCTTGGCGATGGTCACACCATCATCAATAACGGACGGTGCCCCCCATTTCTTGTCCAGCGCCACCGGGTGGCCCTTCGGGCCCAGGGTTACCTTGACAGCGTCGGCCAGGATATCTATTCCCTTTTTCAGCGATTGCCTCGCCTCTTGACCAAATATTATCTGTTTCGCCATTTTTTCCTCCTTATCGTGTTTTGGTACTTACTTGCCCTTCTTGGCCAGAACATCGCTCTCGCGCAGAATCATATACTCTACCTCGTCGATTTTGATTTCGGTGCCACCGTATTTGGCGTAGACTACGATGTCGCCAACCTTTATATCCATGACAATGCGCTTGCCCTCATCGGATAGCCTTCCGGGTCCAACGGCAACGACCTTGCCTTCCTGAGGTTTCTCCTTGGCCGTATCCGGCAGGTAAATGCCGGCTTTGGTTTTCTCCTCAGCTTCGATTGGTTTGACCACCAATCGGTCAGCCAGTGGCTGCAAATTGACTGCCATTCCTGTCCTCCTTATTCTAAACTAAAATAATGACTGATTTTCATTATTTAGCACTCTCGGGTTGAGAGTGCTAAAACTATAATAACATTAATGCCCTGCTGTCATCAACACAACAGGTAGCTGTACATGGTCAGTTATCACCTTTTACACGGGTTTATCTGGTTATTTTCACTTATTATCTTCTGTATATTCCCTGTTTCTTATTTTTGCTCGTTTTTGCGCTGCGCAATGCTTTTTCAACTTTGACATCATACACTAAATCGTGTAAAATAGGCACGGTGAATAAGCAGTATAAACCCAAAAAGAAGAGCTGGGACAGCGCGCGTATCCAGGCCTTTCGTCAACACCTGGGCCTCACCCAGCGCGAGCTTGCGGAGCGATTGGGAACGCGCCAGCAGACCATCAGCGAGTGGGAAACCGGCATGTACCAGCCTCGTGGCGCCTCTACCACGCTCCTCTCCATAGTCGCGGAACAGTCCAAATTCAAGTATGACGCCGGACCGCCAAAAAAATAGTCTCCACCTATTGACATCTTACACGATACCGTGTATCATTGCCACGTCAGGTAAATCATCACCTGCCAACTATTGTGCTATACTGTATCCGCCAGAATATCCACCAAGATATGGCGTGTCATGTTCATTTTGTCAACGGCTTCACCGAGCAGGCGGAAATCAACCAGCCACAGGCGGCAAAATTATCGGGTGATGCCCCCGGAGAGCAAAATCTCGGAACGGTCCCTAATTCAGGTCTGGCAGCATCTCCCGGGCGGAGCTGACCTCGTTACCGAGGAAGGCAAACCGATGCGCCTTATCTATCCGGGAAGGGAAACCGATGACCGGGGTGCTGATATCAAAGACGCCGTCATTCTGGCGAAGCAGGGATTAGTGAAGGGTGATATCGAATTTCACCTGCGGGCAAGTGGCTGGAAAAGGCACCGCCATCATCTGGACCCGGCCTATAATAGCACCATCCTGCACGTGGTGATGTGGCCGGGGAATGAGACAGCCACGACGCTACAGAGCGGAAAGAGAGTCCCGGTTCTGGCGCTGAGCAAATACATTGACCAGGTCAGACACCAGAGAGCGAGAACAGATTTTCCCGCCAATTCATTTGCCCTGCCCTGCTACCGAGCCGTTAGAGCGCTGCGCACAGAAAGGATAGACAAAATACTGGCTGCCGCCGGGCGGGAACGTTTCCTGGGCCAAGCGGCCGCATTCCAGGGAGAATTAAGCCGGGGCATGCCGTCACAGATACTGTACCGGGGCATAATGAGAGCGCTGGGCTACTCGAAAAACAAGCTCCCCTTCGAGGAACTGGCCCGCAGAGTGCCCTTAAATCGCCTGGAAGCTATGGTTGGACTTCACCTGGCGGATGACGAGTGCCTTGCCCGGCAGCAGGCGCTGCTCTTCGGCACCGCCAGTCTACTGCCTTCGCAGCGTGGTCTCGGCCACGTTTCAGCCACAGATGGCCACTGGACAGAAATCGCCGAAAGGTACTGGTCTGAATATGGCTGCGGTTATGAAATGCCAGCCGATAGCTGGCACCTGATTATGGTCAGACCGAATAACTTCCCTGTACGTCGCATTGCCGGCATAAGCCATCTGGTACTCCGCCACCGCGAAAAGGGCCTGCTTGAAGAGCTCCTCAATTTAATAAAGGAGGTAAAAATCGACCAGGCCTACTGCGCACTGGAAGCGGCCATGATGGTGATGCCCAGCGGCTACTGGGAGACACACTATGACTTTGGTTGCTGCTGCCGGGATGCCGCGCCAGCGCTTATCGGCAACAGCCGTGCCGCCGCCATTGCCATAAACATCATCTTACCCTTTGCCTACGCCTGGGGACAGCTTAATGCGCAACCGGAGCTGGCCGCCAGGTCAATGGCGATATTCACCACCTATCCAAAACTGGGCACCAACGCCATTGAAAGACATATGTCAAAGCAGTTTGGCCGCAGCTACGTGCCCATAACCCAGGCACAGCGGCAGCAGGGAATGATTCATATCTATAAAACGTTCTGCACGCAGGGAAAGTGCGCTATCTGCCCCCTGAGTATGGGCAGATAAGGGCAGGCACCAGCAAAAAACAGGGATGGTCAGCCCAGGTATTTCGATATCTGGCCAAGGTTCTGGAGACGGGGGCAGTCAGCAATTTCGGAGAAAAAGTTGCCGCGGTCAATAAGAATCCCCTTCATTCCCGCTTTATTGGCACCAATGACGTCGATTTCATACTGGTCGCCAACGTAGATGGCTTCGTCAGGCTGGACACCAGCCCTTTTCACCGCTTCCTGAAATATCTCCGGGCTCGGTTTGTTGAAGCCGGCGTCCAGCGAGGTTACCACCACCTGGAGCCAGGCCGTGAGTCCCAGTTTATCCAGCAGCGCCGTGATGTCCTGGTCTACATTGGAGATGAGACCCAGGATTAATCCCCGGTTTTTTAGCCCGGTCAGCGCCGGCAAAACGTCGTCAAAAAGCACCTGCTTCAGCTCAAACTGGTTCATTTTGCCCAGCAGTCCGGAGATGAGCCGGCCATCAGCCTCAATGCCGGCTTCCCTGAGCAGAATGCGTTCATATTGCGCCCAGACCACCATCCGCTCTTCATTGGAACGCTTGCCCAGCGATTGACGAGAGTGCTCCCGGTAGATGTACTCATCGGCAACGACCAGAGGCCGGCGCAGGGCCTCCGGATTTACCTCAATGCCGAATTCCTTTAACGCACCTGCCTGCAGCTCTTCCCGCGGGGGGTCATAGCCCAGCAGGGTATGGTACAGGTCAAAAAAGACCGCCTTAATCATTGACGGTGCTATTGTACCGAAAGTGTTGCCATCTGTAAAGGAAACACCTGAGCCGGAAGTGAACAATCCGGCGTTAAAAGTGTATACTAGAGGGAAACTTCATTTTAAATTAGAGAAATGACCACCGTACTGTCCCGTGCCGAAATAAAACGATTGCTGGAAGGCAAGCCCCCTCTGGTTGAGGAATGGGTGGACCTGGAGCAGCAGCTGCAGCCCAACGGCATTGACCTCACCCTGCACGAGGTGGCGCTGTTCCAGTCGGCCGGCGCCATAACCGTGGACAACAGCCAGCGCCAGATATCCGAACTGGCGCCGCTTGTCTTTGACGGACTGGGCTATATCGACCTTGTGGCTGGCATATACCTGATTACCTACAATGAGATTGTCCACCTGCCCGAGAACGTCACCGCGCTGGCGGCACCCCGTTCCAGCCTCCTCCGCTGCGGCGCCAGCATTGAGACAGCAGTATGGGATGCCGGCTACTCGGGGCGCTCACAATCGCTGATGGTGGTCTATAACTCCCACGGCATCCGGCTGCAACGGAATGCCAGAATTGTACAGCTCATTTTCTTCAGGCTGACACGGAAGACCAGGGGGTATCGGGGAAGATACCAGGGAGAAAACGTGTAGTCCTGTCTACCTCTTCGCCACGCCGGTGATATACCAGTCTTCCGGCGGGTCCTGGCTGGTATCGACTACCAGATGAGTGATATCAAGGTTCTGATACAGGCCCTTCAGGTCATCGAGGTCCACGGCTTCGAACTTCTTTTTATTGTTGAGGTAGGCCTGCTCGGTTAGGGCGTTTGATTCATAGTTCTCTCTGGTCCGCGCCAGTATTCTCCTGATGGACGCCTCCTGGGGACAGTCAGTTTGCAGAATGACAAATCTGAGATTATGCTCCGCCGCGATGGCCGCGGCACGCCGCCGCAACGACTGGGTAACGAAGGTGGCGTCCAGTATCACACCCCCGCCTTTGTTATCCAAAATTTCCTCCGCCCGCCGGAACATCTCGTCGTAGACCAAGGTGCGCTTGTCCATATCGGCGGCCACCTTCTCGTTGAAAACGTCCTCTTTTTCAAGCAGCTCCAGCCGGATAAGGTCGGTCCGCAGCAGCGGGCAGCCGGTAATTCTGGCCACCTCCTCGGTGGTCTCGGTTTTCCAGGTGCCGGGAAGACCGCAGGCGATAAGCACAAAACCTGAGCCCAGCTCAGTCTCAATATATTGTCGAAATGGTTTCCTCACTTCTTCACCCCCTCCGGCGCGGTATATGAATCAGCAAGCTCGAAATAATTCATAGCAATGGTCAAGACCTTCTTCTTTTCCGCTTCTGGAATATACGGGTCACCAAGCTTGAAACCCTCGACCTTCCCCCGGACGTATGCCCGATAGCATTTGTAGAAATTGAGCAATGTTTTCAATTCAGCATCCCCACTGGCTGCCAGGTAAGCATTTACAAAATGCTGCGACAGGTCGGCCCGGTCGTAATGGTCCAGGTCCATGGCCAGAAAGGCCACCTCAGAGGCAACATCACCGTAGCGAAAACGGTCATTGAACTCAATGCAGTCGTAAATGCAGATGCCGTTGCCGAAGCAGACGTGGGCGGCATGCAGGTCGCCGTGGCAGTCGCGTATTTTGCCTTCGCCGACGCGGCGGCGGAAGAGCGGAGCATTCTGCTCCAGAAAATCTTCGGTGAAGGACTTGATATGCTCGTATTTGCCTTGAGAAATAGTGGCGCCGACGTATTTCCCGGTCTGGTCAAAATTCTCTTCCGTGTTTTGCCTTATGGTATTGATGTCGCCAAAGGCACTGATGTCGGCGTTTGTCTCCGCTTTCTCATGGAATTTGGCCAGTTTCTTCGCCACCGCCGCCAGCATTTCCGGGGTCGCTTCGTTGCGGGCGAGCATGGCATTCAGCATCGCCTCCTGCGGTAGACGGCGCATTTTCACCGCGTATTCCACAGGTCGGCCGCTGCCTTCCAGCGATACCCCGCCCCCCTGCCCGGTAATGGCGACAACGCCCAGATAAGCTTCGGGACAGAGGCGCCGGTTCAGTTCAACCTCTCTCTGGCAGTAGAAATGGCGCTTTTCCAGCGTCGTGTAGTCCAGATAGCCCAGGTTCACCGGCTTCTTCACCTTGTAAACATGGTCGCCGGCCAGTAACAGGTATGACATCTGGGTCTGGACCAGGTCCACCCGCGGCGGCGAATGCGGGTAAGTCTTCGGGTCAAGCAGTGCCTGAATCAACTCTGGAAATTGCTGCATGAGTCCACTCCATTATGACTGTCCCTCAACATTTTCCAACCTCACCCCCCTGTTATTCCACCGCCTGTTCCAGCCAGTTTTTTATATCCGCCAGTACACGATGGTGATTGGCCCGGGTAACTTCAACAAGCCTGACCTGCGGCTGGCGCTTGATATCATCCGCCCATTGATGCGGATTGAGCATTATCGTGCCGAGCACTGGCTGGCTGCTGTTAACCGCGTCCAGTACAACCTGCCGGAAGCGATTTGAAAACAGCTCCATCTTACCTATCTCATCGATGACGATAACACCGCGCTGCCCGATTGCTTCTGCCAGTGCCGGCACTCCCACCCGCTCCAGACCGTCAACATCAACGCCGTATTTCCCCACCCGGTACTGGCTACGGAAGTCAACATGCGCCAGCACTGCCTCATTACCATCAAGGGTTATCAGTTTGAAGCCGAGCCTCGTGCCTCCGGCGCGCATCTCCTCGGTGTAGAAACCACCGGCCCTGCCCTTCAGTCCGGCGACCGCCTGCCTGATAAGGCTGGTCTTACCGGTCCCGGGTCGGCCGGTGAGCAGGCAAACCGTCTTCACTGGCAGTTCTTTCCCGCCTTCCAATGCGTGCTCACAGCATGGAATTAATCTGTCTTCTGAGCCTTTGGTGCCGCTTTCTGCTTTTCCTTGAGCTTCTTATCCTTGTGCCGATGTTTCAGCGCGGCAACCCTTCTTGTTTTATTCATAGACCACAATACATCCTTAACTGGCTTTTTCCCGGTTATCCATATCTGGCTCTTATTTTATCCGATAGCCCGACGAGCAGTTCCAGAGCGCGGACAGCCGCCTCTTCACTGGCGATAGAAGCCAGCCCACAGCTCGGCGTGACCAGCCCCTGCTCTATCAATTGTTTGAAAGGAACACCTTTCCGGGTGAACGGCGCCATTGCTTCCTCAAGTCGATCCTTGAGGCCGGCCGGCGATTCTTTCTCGATTGCCTCTGCCTCGTTGGGGACAATGCCCCAGGCAACAGTGCCACCCCGGTCGAGAAACTTCTTCACGGCATCGGGGTACAGGCTCAGCGACCGGGCATAGTTGTAGGTGTCAAAGCTGATGATGTCAACATCGCTCTCCAGTATAACCGACCAGTCGGTATTTCCGCAGCAGTGGACGCCCTTCAGCCCCTCAATGCCGCCGAACACCTCGTTCAGCAGGCCGACCACCTTCTCCCGGGAAAGCATCATGCCCACCGAGCCGAAGGCCGACATATACGGCTCGTCAACGAAGATAATGGTGCGGGGACAGAGCTTTTTCAGTTTTTTCTCCTGCCAGGCCGCCTTCAGACGCAATAGCTTGGGCACGGCGTCGCCCAGAGTCTCATCGTAAAGGATGCCCTTGCCGTCCTCATCAACCACGGTGAGCCCCCAGGTCACGGGACCGGTGACATGGCCCTTGACCACCCTCGGCGACAGGTTGTCCAGCGCCAGAAATCTATAGAGGCCGGCGGCATAGTCGGCGCCGATGGCGAAGTCATCGGCCTTATTTTCCAGAAATGCCTGATAGAGCGTCTCCAGTGGGCGGTTCAGGTCCTGCTTGCGCTTCACGTAGACTTTCTTCTCCGCTTCATCAACGACCACCCCCGGAAATCCCTGGCTGTACTGGGCATACATGTTCTCCAGGAATGACCGCTTTGGCAGCTGGGGCCAGGCGGGAATTTCCTTCAGAAAATGGGCAATCTGCACACAGGCCGCATCGGGGTCGGTGTGAGGCATGCTGCCGATAATCGTTGGCGAACAGTTGAATTCCACTCCGGGCATATGGCTAACCTTTCTTCAGATACTTTCCGATGAGCAAATCAAGCTTTTTCTTCTGCGCCTCGGGTATAACGTCGGGCGCGGTTATAATAGCCGTGCTCAAAGCCGTGGCGCAGTCGCAATCGCGCTTTTCCGTGACCCGGCTCACCGCCAGCCTGATTATTTTCTTGGCCGTGTCGATGTTCTGGCGCAGTCGACTTATAATCATCTCGGCGGTGACGGCATCATGGCCATGGCGCCAGCAGTCGTAGTCGGTAACGCAGGCAATAACAGCGTAGCATATTTCAGCCTCCCGTGCCAGCTTGGCCTCGGGCAGCGCCGTCATGCCGATGACGTCCGCCCCCCAGGAGCGGTAGAGCATTGATTCCGCTTTGGTGGAGAAGGCCGGCCCCTCCATGACCACGTAGGTGCCACCTTTGTGCGCGGTGGCGCCGGCGTCTTTTGCCGACTGATATACCAGCTTGCTCAGAGAGGGGCAGAACGGCTGGCCGAAGGGGATGTGGGCGACGATGCCCTCGCCGAAAAAGGTATTTGCCCGCTGGCGGGTGCGGTCGATGAGCTGGTCGGGTATGAGTAGGTCGTTGGGCTGGAAATCTTCTTTGAGGCTGCCCACCGAGTTGATGCCGATTATCCTCTCCACGCCGATGGACTTGAGGGCGTAGATATTGGCCCGGTAAGGCACCTCGGTAGGGAGGATGCGGTGCCCCCGCCCGTGCCGGGGCAGGAAGGCAATGCCAGCTCCCTCC
>CAZQWO010000031.1:0-14184 GCA_964597015.1 uncultured Dehalococcoidaceae bacterium | reverse complement strand
AACATATTGAAGACGTCTAACACGTTTCGCATGAAGTCGGGATAAATAGCTCGTCCAATAAATACCGCCGCCACTCCCAACCCAAGTAGCGTAATCGGGTAGTAATATGATTTGATATTCCATCTGGTGAACCTGAGAGAGATTGCCAGCAGGATGAATGGAAAAGGCACGGCAATGAGCAGAGCCAGCCATGGTATCATGCTGGAAGGTCTCGTGGTGAAGGTGCCGCCGACGAATATCACATAGATTATCAGGGCGACCAGAAACGGTATCGTACCTGCCGGCAGGAGATAATCCGTCCTGTTTCGCTTAAGATGGTCGATGATGAACTGAATTAATAAGTAGAGAAGGATGATGAAGACGAACAGCAAGCCACCTATCCAGGTGATCAGGTAGATACCCAGGGAGAGGCCGGCAAGGGCACTGTAAATAACGGGCTTGCGGATTACCGCCCAGTCCCTGTGCCGCAGGTGCTTGAGCGTCAACCCGTTTTCTTTGGCCCGTTTTACGGCCATGATAAGGAACATCATGATGAGGGCGGTTAAGAGCGTCTCGGCAACATGATGGTCGGTGAAGCCAAGGATTGAGCGTCCCAGGTATTCACCCGGCAATGTGGCGATCAGGCCGGCGGCAATGACCCCGGCCCAGCGCCCGAACAGTTCCTTGCCGATGAAAAAAATCGGAATAACGGTGAGCGCGGCCAGCACGGCCGGGAAATATACCCCGATGACGTCAATGGTGTGCTGAGTCGGTGAGCCGAGCCCGGCGACCCAGATGATACCGGCCAGAAACCAGTTGAAGAAGTGGATGTTATCGATACTCATGCCAAAGGGGTAGAGCAGATACGGGTCAAAATCGATTAGCCTGGGGAAGTTGTGCACCAGGCTGTCCACCAGACGCATTTGAAAGTAACCATCAACGCTGGTGAACTTGACCCAGTCATCGACGAAGACCCTATCATATGGCAAATAGACCCGAATGAACAGGGAAACGCCGAAAAATAGCGCTACCAATAGGCCGGCTATTATGTCAGCGCGATGTCTTTTTGCCCAGCTCGTGCTCTCACCATTCATTTGCCAGCTCTCTGAGGCCGGCTGATTCAGGGTCAGGGATGCTCTGGTCACGGCAGTGAAATACGCCAGACTGGCAGGTCAATTTACGTCTCCTTGTTCAGGCTGTCCAGAAACTCAGCGTTGGTCTTCGTTTTGCGCATGCGGTCGAGGATGCGCTCGGTGGCATCAACGAAGTTGGGTGAGTCAGAGGAAATCATGGCGACCATGCGCCGCAGCAGCCATATCTTGCTCAGGCTGCTTTCGTCAACGAGCAGTTCTTCCCGGCGTGTGCCGCTGCGCTGGATGTCCATAGCCGGGAAGATGCGGCGCTCTGCCAGCCGACGGTCAAGATGGAGCTCCATATTGCCGGTGCCTTTGAACTCTTCGTAGATGAGGTCGTCCATACGGCTGCCGGTGTCAACAAGGCATGTGGCGATGATGGTAAGGCTGCCGCCCTCGGCGGTGTTGCGGGCGGCGCCGAAGAAGCGCTTGGCGGGGTGAAGCGCCACCGGGTCAATGCCGCCGGACAGGGTGCGTCCGCTCGACGGCATGGCCAGGTTGTAGGCACGGGTAAGGCGGGTTATACCATCCAGGAGAATAAACACGTCTTTCCCGCTTTCCACGATGCGCTTGGCTCTCTCCAGGGCCAGTTCCGCAACGCGGGTCTGGTTCTCCACCAGCTCGTCAAAGGTGGCGCCGATGACCTCTCCTTTGACAGAGCGCTTCATGTCAGTGACCTCTTCGGGCCGCTCCCCAATGAGGCAGACGAGCAAATGAATATCGCTACAGTTGGCCGCAGTGGCATTGGCAATAGCCTTGAGCAGCATGGTCTTGCCTGCCTTGGGTGGGGATACAATCATGCCTCTCTGACCGCGGCCAATCGGTGCAATCATATTGAGCAAGCGGGTGGATAGCTCATCAGGGGAGTGTTCCAGATTGATGAGACGGTCGGGGAAGGTGGGGGTGAGCGAGCCAAAGTGGACTCGCTCTTTGGACTGCTCGGGATTGATATTGTTAATGGCCAGTATCTGCAGGAGGCTGAAGTATTTCTCATTGCTTTTTGGCGGTCTGCCCTGCCCGATAACCATATCGCCATTGCGCAGGCCAAAGCGGCGAATCTGCGACGGCGAAATATAGACATCGGCATGGTTGGGCAGCAGCGTATCCTGCCTCAGGAAACCGTAGCCGTCGCTCATAACCTCCAGGATACCGTTGCAGAACACGTGACCTTCCTGTTCCACATCTGCTTTAAGCAACTGCAGTACCACATCTTCCTTGTTCAAACTCTCTGCCTTGGCGATGCCCTTTTCTTTGGCCAGGGTTAGCAGGTCGGTTTTTGATTTGCCTTCCAGTTCTTCAAAATTCATCTTATCACCTCACTTCCATGCCCCCTTTTTATAGCGAAGGGGGAATTGTCATACTTGGCTAATCAGCCAATTACGATATTGCTAACTATTAATAAAGCCCTTTGTGGTTGAAAATTGCCGGCTGAAGACCGCTGTTGCGTAAAGAAATGCATGTCATCCTCACTGTTCTGTGGCAAGGGGTAAGGGGGGTTGTGCGCCTTCGCGCAGCACGTCCTTGGCCACGCCGATAAAATCGCGGAAAAGCGGGTGGGGGCGGCTGGGTCGGGAGCCAAATTCAGGGTGGAACTGGCAGCTTACCATCCAGGGGTGATTGGCCAGCTCGCAGATTTCCACCAGTCTGTTATCCGGCGAGAGACCGCTGTAAACCATGCCGGCTTTTTCCAGCACGTCGCGAAAATCGTTATTAAACTCGTAGCGGTGCCGGTGGCGCTCATGGATGAGGTTCTGGCCGTAGGCCTGTGCGGCGCGGGTGCCGGGGACCAGCTGGCAGGGATAATTGCCCAGGCGCATCGTGCCTCCCTTGTGCATTATCTTTTTCTGTTCCGGCAGTAAATCTATCACCGGATAGGGGGTATCGGGGTCAAATTCAGTGGAATTAGGTCTCTCCGATTTAAGGATATTGCGGGCTAACTCAATGACCATTACATGCAGCCCCAGACACAGGCCAAGGTAGGGGATTCCATTGGTGCGTGCGTAATTGGCGGCTCTGACCATACCTTCAATGCCCCTGATGCCGAAGCCGCCGGGAATGACAATGCCCTGCGCTGACCTGAGCAGTGAATCGCAGCCATCGCGCTCCAGGTCTTCTGAATGCACCCAGGACAGGTTTAATTCTCGGTCGTGGTACAGGGCGGCGTGGCACAATGCTTCACGCACCGAGAAATAGGCATCGGTTAATTCAACGTATTTGCCGACCAGAGCGATATTCACCGGTTCATGAGGGATTTTCAGTCGTTCCACCAGACTGCGCCACTCTTTCAGGTTGGTTCTTTTTTCCGGCAGGCGCAGCTTGCGCGCGATTAGTCGCCCGAGCCCCGCTTCGTCCAGCAGCAGTGGTATCTCATAAATTGTTGGTACGGTGGGCAGAGGAATAACCGCCTCCCTTTCCACGTCGCAGAACAGCGATATTTTATCCCGGATGCTATCTGGAATCGGCAAATCGCTGCGGCAGATTATGATGTCAGGCTGGATACCGATGCGGCGCAGTTCATTGACACTGTGCTGGGTTGGTTTCGTCTTCAGCTCCTTGGTGGAATTGAGATAGGGGAGCAGGGTAACGTGAACACAAAGCACGTTGTCCCGCCCGACGTCGTTGCGCATCTGTCTGATAGCTTCAAGAAAGGGCTGACTCTCAATGTCGCCCACGGTGCCCCCGACCTCAATGAGGACAACATCCGCCCCTGACTTCTCTGCCAGGCGTGTGAAACGTGATTTGATTTCAGAGGTGACGTGGGGTACGACCTGTATCGTGCCGCCGAGGAAATCACCCCGCCGTTCACGGGAGATGACCGCGCTGTAAATCTGGCCTGAAGTAACATTGGACTCTCTGGTCACGTCAACGTCAATAAATCGCTCGTAGTTACCGAGGTCAAGGTCAGTCTCGGCGCCATCCCGGGTGACAAATACCTCGCCGTGCTGGTAAGGGGACATGGTGCCGGGGTCGACATTGAGATAGGGGTCAAGTTTCTGAGCCGTAACCTTGAGCTTGCGACTCTTCAGAATGGTGCCCATGGAAGCGACGGCTACTCCCTTGCCAACGGAACTTACTACACCGCCAGTTACAAAGATATACTTTGGCATACAGGAAACCAAATTTTCAAAGAATTAAGAAAAACCCTCGCTTTTCTTGGCAGCATATTTATAGGGGTTGGACTTTAACAGCAGATGGCGTCGATAGTGCGGGGAGCGCTCCTGTCGTTTATATACATAAACGACTTCTGTGTCAAGTTTTGCTGGGGAGTTTCTTTTATTATAAAGAAGGAACATTCGTGTTGTCAAGTTCAGGATGGTAAAAGCTTATGCTAGTGAGGCGAGCTATTAATCGTGCTATAATCTATATGTACTTAACGCTATGGCTAAAGGAGACAGGCGCTTATGGACGAGTTAAAGGTATTCACGGGGAATGCCCACCCGGAACTGGCCAGGGAGGTGGTCAATTATCTTGATATACCGCTGGGGAAGAATGAGGTATTTCAGTTCAGCAACGAGAATATCTTCGTCCGTATTCTGGAGAACGTTCGCGAGCGTGATACCTTTGTCATTCAGCCGCTGTGCAGGCCGGTTAACAACAACCTCGTTGAGCTGCTGATTATGATAGACGCCCTCAAACGGGCTTCGGCCAAGCGGATTACGGCGGTCGTTCCGTACTATGGATACGGGCGCACCGATAAGAAAGACCAGCCTCGCGTCCCCATCACCGCGAGGCTTATTGCTGACCTGCTGACCGTAGCTGGAGCGGACCGGCTGCTGACTGTTGACCTGCATGCCGCTCAGATTCAGGGTTTCTTCAGCATTCCGGTTGACGAGCTCACGGCTTTAAATCTGCTGGCCAACTATTTCAAAGACCGTAAGTATAACGACCTGGTGGTGGTAGCTACCGATATCGGCATCACCAAGCGGGCACGTGACCTTGCCGAGAAACTAAACGCTCCCCTGGCCATTATGGAGAAGCGACGTATCGGCAATGTTGACCAGGCAGAGACGCTGAACGTCATCGGTGAGGTGGAGGGCATGACCGCGCTCACCGTAGACGACGAGATAGACACAGCCGGGTCTCTGGTCAATGTTGTTGAGACGCTGATTGAGAACGGTGCCAAGGGAGTATACGCCTGCTGTACCCATCCCATTTTTTCCGACCAGGCCATTCAGAGGATTGAATCCTGCCCGGTGAAGGAAGTGGTGGTGACCAATACCGTCCCGCTGAAGGATGATAAAAAACTGGGCAAAATAACCGTTCTTTCCATGGCACCACTGCTCGGCGAGGCCATCCACCGCATCCACACCGGACTGTCCATAGGTGCCATGTTTGAGTGAGCCGCGGTGACGAAACAGAGAAAGATGGTGGCCATATACCGGGCGGCCAGCGAGGCCGAGGCCCGGATTATCAAGAGCTTTCTGGAGAGCAACGGCATACCATGCCTGTTAAGAGCCAATGCCGCCCCCTCGGTGCACGCCTTTGCCATTGACGGCATGGGTGAGGTTGCCATCCTGGTCTGGGAAGATATAGCCGATAAAGCCAGAGAGCTCATCAGGGAGGAAGAGGATGCTTAAGTGGCTGGGCAGCCTGGTTGATTCCAACGAGAAGCAGCTGAAAAAGCTCCAGCCGGTTGTCGATAAAATAAACTCGCTTGAGCCTGAATTCGAGAAGCTCTTTGACGCCGACCTGCGGGTCAAAACGGACGAGTTCAGGGCGCGACTGAAGGGCGGTGAGACGCTTGACCAGATTCTGCCGGAAGCCTACGCCGCTGTGCGTGAAGCAGCCAAGCGGACCATCGGCCAGCGCCACTTTGACGTCCAGCTGATGGGGGGCATTGTCCTGCACCAGGGGAAAATCGCCGAGATGAAGACTGGCGAAGGGAAAACGCTGGTGGCCACCCTGCCCCTCTACCTGAACGCCCTGACCGGCGGCTGTCACCTGGTGACGGTGAACGACTACCTGTCACGGCGCGACCCTTACTGGATGGGGCCGATTTATCATATGCTGGGCCTGACGGTGGCCAGCATCTACCCGCAGCAGACGCCGGACGAGCACCAGCCGTCGCGACTTTACGACCCGGAACATGACTCCGGGGACAGCCGGTGGCGGCATTTCCGCCTCGTTTCTCGCAAAGAAGCGTATGAAGCTGACATCACCTACGGCACGAGCAGCGAGTTTGGCTTTGACTACCTCAGGGACAATATGGCGGTTGACCTGTCCCAGTGCGGGCAGCGCGAGTTAAACTACGCCATCGTTGACGAGGTGGACAACCTGCTCATTGATGAAGCCCGCACCCCCCTGATAATCAGCGGCCCGGCGGAGGAATCGGGGCAGGTTTACAACGTGTTCGCCCGCTTTATCCCTCGACTGAAACCACAGGCGGACTACGTGGTCGATGAAAAAGAGCGGAATGTCAACCTTACTGAGGCCGGCATCAACACCATGGAGTCGATGCTGAAAAGAGAGGGGCTGCTGAAGTCGCCCAACCTCTATGACCCGTCCAACTATGTTTTCACCCGTTTTCTGGACAATGCCCTTAAAGCCCACGTCCTCTACAAGCGCGACCGTGATTACGTGGTCAAGGACGGCGAGGTTATCATCGTTGACGAGTTCACCGGCCGCCTGATGTTCGGTCGCCGCTATTCCGAGGGTTTGCACCAGGCGATTGAGGCCAAGGAAAAGGTCAAGGTGCAGCGCGAGACGATGACCTATGCCACCATCACCATCCAGAATTATTTCCGAATGTACGGGAAGCTGGCCGGTATGACCGGCACCGCCACTACCGAGGCGGAGGAGTTTCACAAGATATACGGGCTGGAAGTTGTTGAAATCCCCACCAACGAGCCCATGGTTCGTGAGGACTTTCCCGACCAGATTTACAAGAATGAGCGGGGAAAATTCAATGCCGTGGTCGGGGAAATTCAGCAGCTTCACCAGCAGGGCCGCCCGGTGCTGCTCGGCACCGCTTCCATTGAGAAATCGGAATACCTGAGCGACCTTTTGAAGCGGAAAGGTATTCCTCACGAGGTGCTCAACGCCAAGAACCATGAAAAAGAAGCCCAGATTATCGCCCGGGCCGGTGAGCCGGGGGTGGTTACCGTGGCCACCAATATGGCGGGCCGGGGCGTTGACATCGTGCTGGGTGGGAGTCTGGACGGCCAGGGCGAAGCCGAATGGAAAGCAAAGCATGATAAAGTGGTATCCGCCGGCGGCCTGTACGTTATCGGCACGGAGCGCCACGAGGCACGGCGCATCGATAACCAGCTGCGGGGTCGCTCCGGGCGACAAGGCGACCCGGGCAGCTCTCGCTTTTTCGTTTCCCTCGAGGATGAAGTGGTGCGGCGATTCGGCGGTGAGCGGATTAAAGGCATTATGGACTGGGTGGGCATGGACGAAAGCATGCCCATTGAGAACAAGCTGGTGAACCGCTCCATTGAGGGCGCCCAGGTCAGGGTGGAGGGCTTTCACTTTGATATGCGCAAGCACCTCGTTGAGTATGACGACGTTGTTAACAAGCACCGCGAGCTTATTTATACGGAACGCCGCAAGATACTGAACGGCACCGAGCTCAAGGCCAACATTCTGACCATGGTAAAGGACGAGATACGCGCTATGGTGGACAGCCACATCGCCGATGAGCACGGCGTTGGCTGGGACGTGGAAGGTCTTTTAGCCGATGTAGCTACGGTTTTCCCCCTGACTCCTGCCTTGACGGCAGACTCGCTGCTGGAAATGAAGCCGAGGCAGATGGAGGAAAAGCTCACCGGGCTGGCGGAGACGCTTTATGAAGAGCGGGAAAAGGAAGTGGGCCCGGAAAATATGCGGGTGCTCGAACGACTGGTCATGCTGCGTATTATTGACAAGCTGTGGGTGGAACATTTAACGGCAATGGAGGATATGCGCCAGCAGGCGGGCTGGCAGACGCTGCGCCAGACGCGGGCGGTGGACGCCTACAAGAGCGAGGGCTACCGGCAGTTTCAGACGCTGCTCGATACCATTCAGCATGATGTGGTCCACACCATTTACCACGTTGGTATTGCCAGGAAAGAACCATCGGCGCAGGCACCGTCGCCAATGGCCCAGGTGGTCGGGCGTGGCCCCGCCACCAGTAAAAAACAGAAGGCCAGGGTGGGCGGCAAGAAGGTAGGGCGCAATGACCCCTGCCCCTGCGGGAGCGGGAAAAAATACAAGTATTGCTGCGGAAGGTGATAAGTTATCATGATGACAGCAGAACAGTGGCAGGAAGCAATGGCGGGAGTATCCGCAGAACTGGAGGGACTGGCCAGTCTGGAAAGAACGCTTACCGATGAAGAGCAAAAACGACAGAACAGGTTCCGCATCAGGAAGTATGTCCTTGACAAGATAAAAGAAGCCAGGGATAAGGACTCGAAAAGCGATGAGCTTTACAATACAACCTATTACCAAATGCTGGTGCCGTGGGGCGAGAAACACCCCGTCCTGTTCTTCTTCTGGATGCGCATCATCCGGGCGCGGTGGTGGGGTATATCGGCATATCATTACGGGGATGCGTGGGAAGGGAAGAAGGGGAAGAAGTAAATATGGAGGTGGAATATGATGGAGGCTACTTTAGGCGTAGTAACCTGCGATAAGTGCGGGGAACTGATGAATAAGGGACAGGATATAATTGTTATAGCAGAAGGGAACATAAATAAGGTAAACACTGAGCTAGATTTTCAAGGTTCTTCAATAAGATACGCGTGTCATAGGGATTGCTGGGATGGAGTGGAGGAAGTTACCTAATAGCTAGGTAGTCTAATATATGTTGTGTAAAAAATAAATAACGGGGGCACAAAAAATGGATAGGGATTCAAATTTTCAGATGCTTTCTTGGTTCACAGACCAATACAGAATGGGTAATCTAGATTTAGAGCCGCCGTATCAAAGAAAGAGTGTTTGGAATAATGACTACAAGGTTTATTTCATTGATACAATTCTTCGAAATTTCCCTTGTCCAACTATATTTATAGCAATTGAGATTAATCCGACAGGTCTTACCAAATACCGTGTTGTTGATGGCAAACAAAGACTCTTAACGGTTTTCGAATTTATAAATGATGAATTCGCAACATCAGCTGAATACAGTGACCCAGATTATGCTGAAAAGTATTTTTCACAATTGCCAGAGGGCGTTAAGCCGCTGTTCTGGGGATATAAATTCACAATTGAATATCTTAAAGATGCAAGCAGGGCTGACTTAAACGAGAGCTTTGATAGGTTGAACAGAAATGTTGCGAGGCTAAATTCACAGGAACTTCGTCATGCTAGATATTCCGGAGAATTTATTACCTATGTAACGCAATTAGCTGATGACCCATTCTGGCGGGATATGGGAATATCTACAACTGCAAGGATTAGAAGAATGCTTGACATCGAATATGTCTCGGAAATATTTCTTGTTGTTATGCATGGAATCAAGGATGGTAGAGGTCATTTAGATGATTATCATGCAGAATATGATGATGGTATTCCAGATAGGGATAAAAATAGAAGGAAATATGAAACATGCAAGAACCTGATAGCGTCTCTGAACGTGTATAGAACACGCTACAGTAATCTTGCTGATCTTTATTCCTTATGGTCTGTAATGTCTAAGCTATACGATGAGCAGGGGGATGCTTTAGAGATAGATGTAGATAGAACCAGAGATAACTTATTACAATTTAAGGATAAAGTGAGAGAAGATACAGATGACGAACAGGGGGAAACCTACAGACTGGCGGTTTTGCAAGCATCGAACAGTATAAAAAGTAGGCAAATTCGTGAAGACATATTAAAAACACTCATCGTTGTAGAATGATAATACCTAAAAGTATTGAAGCTTTTTACGGCAGAATAGCAGAGTCTCTTAATATTCTCAAGTACAATGTTGACCAGACACTTGGGAATATAGCTGAATCCTTGCATATTATTTATGTTGAAGCAAGAATCAAACCAAAAGAGAGCTTTATTGCAAAACTAGAGAAAGAGGGGTATAAGAATCCTGTCGTTGAAATTGGTGATCTGTTAGCATGTAGGTTAATAACTAGGAGTAACTCCAATTTAGACCAAATCATGGCTAAGTTAAAAGAGATATTTAACATAGAGCAAAGAAGTGATAGAAGATATCGCCCCGATCAGTTCATATACGATGATATTCAGCTAATATTGAGTTTTAAAGACAATCCTTTGATAAGTAACAAGCAGATACTGGGTCAAAAGTTTGAATTACAAATTAGGACTGGCTTTCAAGATGCTCTAGCTGAGGTAATTCGTAGCGAAACTTACAAAACAGACACATTAACTTGGCAAAAAGAGAGGACAGCGAGTGAATTAAGAGCTAATCTTGAATTAATGGATACAATATTATCTGATTTTATTACTGCATCAACTATGCTGGAGGAAAAGGACTATAAACCATTTCAACAACGTAACGAGATTATTAGGATATTAAAGAATGTTTGGGAAACTGAGAAATTACCAAGTGATTTAAGAAGGGCAAGTATTATCGTGGAGGAATACTTGAGATTAGCAGGTGTAAGCATTGAAGAATTATACACACTATTAAAACTTGATAAATATAAGGGAATTGTTGAGTCTACATCTATTACTCCTACCCAAATAATACTTATAATTTTCTTCCTAGAAAAGAAAAAAATTTTGGATAAAGTTAAAACTGAAAATAGGTGTTTACTTGTAACTAATGAAATGATAGATATATGTCCTGAATTAAGAAAAATAGAACCAGTGTATCGTGTAAATCTGGACTGAATTCAAAATGACTAACTCTGAAATCTCTCAAATATTCCTTGAAATCGCGGAGCTTTTAAAGTTGAAGAGGGACAATATCTTCAAGATACGGGCGTATGAGAAGGCGGCGAAGGCTATCGGGGAACTGAAGGTGGACGTGAAGCAGCTTCTTAGTGAGGGGAAATTAAGAGAAATACCGGGGGTGGGGGAGGCCATAAATAAAAAGGTTATCGAGCTGGTGACCACCGGGAAGCTGGCCTTCTACGAGAGGTTGAAGACAGAGTTACCGGAGAGGGAAAGCCCAGTTCAGGTAAAGCAGTAAAATGAAGGGTGCAGCAGAGCAGGCAACGTTTTCAAAATCGCTTCTGGCCGGAGATGCCGAGGCTATCCGGCACCTGGAGCAGGAGATTGCCGGCGGCCGGCACTGGTATATTGCCCTGCTGGAGGCGATGGGGCTGTGGAGCTCCGCGACAGAAGAACGTAATGGCAGGTTTTACCGTTACCTGATTGCTGGCGAAGCCTTCGACTGGCTGCTGCTGGCGGAAAGGCTCTGCGAGGCGGTTGACGGCCTCCTGCCGGCGGGGGAGAAAGAAGCGCTGCTCTTTGGTGCCAGGCTGCCCCTGAAACTGGGTCCGGAGGAGGTAAAGACGCTCATCGGACAGAGCAAATACCGCCAGTACCTGAACTACTTCTACGGTGTTACCGTGGAACAGGCGCTGGTACTGGCCGTTGAGGATGAGGTGCTCAAGGAAAGGCGGGTATCCGGCTTCAACAAGGATATTGATGTCAGCAACGAGGCATACCGTCGGGTATACGGGGAGACCAGGCAGGCCCTGCTGAAACGATTTCGAAAGGGAAAAGGTTATCCCCAGCTGCGGTCAATCACGCTGGCCGAGATGAAGGAGTTTGCCTACTGGCTGTTCAGATATCGTCTTGAGCAGTGTGAGCGCGCCCGGGTGGCCAGTGATACCAGGAAGGCGCTGGGATATTTAAAACAGCAATGGGCTGACAGGGGCGTTTTCGGTGTGCTCGCCGTCGAGGACTTCTCTGCCGGACGTATTCGTTGATGGACTAAATTGCCAGCTAGCTATTTTCCGTGTCTTTTGGGGCTCTCACCACCAGTACCGGTACACTGGCCGTACGCAGGATTTTGTCGGTGATGCTGCCGAAAGTAAGCCGGCTGAGACCCGACCTTCCGTGAGTTGACATGGCAATCAGGTCTGCCTTCAGTTCAGCTGCTGCTTTGACTATTTCTTCCTCTGCCTTGCCCATGACCACCTTGGTCTTGATGCTGACGCCTTTGCCTTTCAGACACTCCGCGGTTTTACTCAGGTACTCTTTTGCCTTTCTGGTGATATAGTCTACCTCTTTCTCTGTATAGGGCACCTGAACGCTTGCCTCGCCGGCAATCACGTAGTGGGTCAGAGAGGTCAATACCTGGAGGAGAATTATTTCCGTCTTTACCGTTGGTGCTATTTTGGCGACCATGTGTTCAACGTGCTCCAGGGCGGCTTCACCGACTTTCGAACCATCCAAAGGGACCAGAATTCTCTCGAACATCTCACGCCTCCTCAGAGCTTGCTAATCTGCTCTCTCAGTCGTTCCAGCCTGTCAGTTATAGTGTATAGCTTCTGGCGCTCCTTATCAATAACTATTTTGGGTGCTTTGGCTAAAAATTCTTGGTTGTCCAGTCGGCTTTTCAGGCGTTCCATCTCAGCCTGACTCTGGACTATCTCCTTTTGCAGTCGCTCCTTCTCCGCTTCAAGGTCGAACATGCTGGACATGGGGATGACTACTGTCGATTGTATGAGCTGCAATACCACAGTGTTATCTCTCGCCTTGCCGCCCGCCCCACCTTTTGGAAAAGAGACAGGATTTGCCCGCGCCAATGTCTTGATAGCTTCAGCATAGGGGGTGATAATTGGACGAAGTTGAGATGAGGTATAGATTTGTGCCTCAACCCATATATTATTATCCACTTGGTACTGTGCCCTGGCATTGCGGATGGCGTTTATTATTTCTATTATGGCCTCTATATAGTCTTCCATATGTGGGGAAATCGCCGTTTTATCGGCCTCAGGATACGGTGCAACCATGATGGACTCAGCCTCCTGCCAGTCGGCGGGCAGAGCACGTTTCAGGTTCTGCCAAAGCTCCTCGGTGACGAAGGGCATATATGGGTGGAGCAGTCGCAGCGAGGTCTCCAGCACGTGAACCAGTGCCGGGAGCGGCGATGGCAGCTTGCTATCGGGGCGGAGGCGGATTTTGGCGAACTCTATATACCAGTCACAGTACTCGCCCCAGAGAAAATCGTGTATCTGACGCAGGGCTTCGCCCAGCTGGAATTCACCTATCAAATTAACGACGCTGTATATGGTGCGGTTGAGTCGACTCAGAATCCAGCGGTCTTCAAGCGGCAGCCGGTCCGGCGTGATATCGAGGTCGGTCATGCCGGGTTCGATACTCCGAATAACGAACCGTGCCGCATTCCACAGCTTGTTGGCGAAATTGCGCCCCGCTTCCAGCCGGGATGGTGCCAGCTTGATATCATTGCCCGGTGCCGTGCCGGTGGACAGGGCGAAGCGCAGGGCATCGGTGCCGTACTGCTCCAGCGTATCAATGGGATTGAGCACGTTGCCCCTGACCTTGCTCATCTTCTCCCCCTTCTCATCACGGATGAGCCCGTGCAGGAAGACGGTGTGGAAAGGGATATCGTCGCAGTCGGCAATGCCCATCATAATCATACGGGCCACCCAGAAGAAAAGGATATCGTAGCCCGTCTCCATGACCGAGGTCGGGTAGAAATAGCGCAGGTCTGCGGTGTCATCCGGCCAGCCGAGGGTGGAGTGCGTCCACAGCGCGGAGCTGAACCAGGTGTCGAGGACATCGGGGTCCTGCTCCAGCCTGGTCGAACCGCACTTCCGGCAGGCGGTGGGGTCTTCCACAGAGACGGTAAGCTCACCGCAGTCCTGGCAGTACCAGACCGGGATGCGGTGTCCCCACCACAGCTGGCGGCTGATGCACCAGTCGCGGATGTTCTCCATCCAGTTGAGGTAGACCTTGGTGAAGCGCGGGGGAACGATGGTAATTCGTCCGTCATTTACGGCTTCAATAGCCGGCCTGGCCAGTGGTTCGGCTCTGGCAAACCACTGCTGGCTGGCGATTGGCTCAATCATGGTCTGGCAGCGTATGCAGTGCCCCACCGCATGTGAATGCGGCTCAGTCTTAATGAAAAGTCCGCCTTTTTCGAGGTCTTCTATAATCGCCTTCCGGCAGGCGAAGCGGTCCATCCCTGCGTAAGGCCCGGCGTTCTCGTTCATGG
>CAZQWO010000030.1:0-14256 GCA_964597015.1 uncultured Dehalococcoidaceae bacterium | reverse complement strand
GTAAAGCAGTCAGTCATACCTATGCCGCCGCCGGCGTTGATATTGATGCCGCCGGCAGAGCCAAGGGGCTCATCGGCGAGCAGGCGAAGACCACCCACCGCCCCGAGGTACTGGGCGGCATCGGCTTCTTCGGCGGCCTCTTTGAGCTAAAAGGCTATCGGCAGCCGGTCCTCGTTTCCAGCGTGGACGGCGTCGGCACCAAGTTGAAGATAGCCGCCGCCATGGGCAAACATGACACCATTGGCATTGACCTGGTCAATCACTGCGTCAATGACATCCTCACCTGCGGCGCGGAGCCCCTCTTCTTTCTCGACTACATTGGGATGGGCAAGCTGGTGCCGGAACAGGTGGCAGCGATAGCCGTGGGGCTGGCAAAAGCCTGCCGGGAGGTCGGCTGTGCGCTCATCGGCGGGGAAACCGCCGAGATGCCCGGGCTTTATTCCGGGGACGATTACGACCTGGTAGGCTTCATTATCGGCGGGGTGGAGAAAGAAAAAATAATCAATGGCCGTAACATACAGGCTGGCGATGCCGTTATCGGCCTGCCCTCCAGCGGATTGCATACCAATGGCTACTCCCTGGTGCGTAAAATATTCGGTATCGACCAGTTGAATAAAAACTATCCCGAATTGGGACGGACGCTGGGCGAGGAACTGTTAAAGCCGCACCGCGGCTACTATAAACAGATTAAACCGGTGCTATCCATGATAAAGGGAATGGCGCATATTACGGGTGGTGGACTGGTGGACAACATACCCCGGGTGCTGCCGGATGGCCTAGCTGTGCGCCTGGACAAAAAATCCTGGACGGTCCTGCCCATATTCAGGCTGATTCAGGACAGGGGAAACGTCGACCCGTCGGAGATGTTCCGGGTGTTCAATATGGGCATCGGCATGGTGCTCATCTGCACACCGGCTGATGTTAACCGGCTCAAGGAGAAGTTGCCAGAGGCCAGGGTTATTGGGGAGGTGGTGAAGCAGGCGGGTGCGGATAAGGTGACCATCGGCTGAAATGAAAAAATAATGAACGCCAGCGAGATTATAGAGAGAATTAAGTCACTTGCCAATCCCAAAAATGTGGCAGGGATGGCCCGGTTTGGCATCAATCCGGCGAATACCTACGGTGTATCCATCCCGGTTTTGAGGAAGATGGCCAGGGAGACAGGCAGGGACCACGCACTGGCGCTGGAGCTGTGGGCATCCGGCATCCATGAAGCGAGGCTGCTCGCCTGCTTTATTGACCGTCCCGATATGGTCACCGGGGAGCAGATGGAAGGCTGGGTGAAGGATTTTGATTCCTGGGACATCTGCGACCAGTGCTGCAGCAACCTCTTTGACCGCACCCCGGTCGCCCACGAAAAAGCGGTGGCGTGGTGTGAGCGGGAGGAGGAATTTGTGCGGCGGGCGGGCTTCGTCCTGATGGCCTGCCTGGCGGTGCACGATAAAGAGGCGGACGACCGGGCATTTATTGAGTTTCTGCCACTGATGAAAAAATATGCCACTGACGAACGCAACTTTGTGAAAAAAGCGGTCAACTGGGCATTAAGGCAGATTGGCAAGAGAAATATTAATCTGAATAAGGCGGCAATAGCGGCCGCCGAGGATATTAAACAAACCGATTCCAAAAGCGCGCGCTGGATCGCCGGCGATGCCATTCGGGAGTTGAGCAGCGATGCCGTAAGGGATAAGCTGGCGGCTAAGAAATAGACTGGAGGATTATAGATGCGAGCCATTATTAGCGTTTCCGACAAAGCGGGTGTTACCGATTTTGCCCGGGGATTGAATAAGTTAGGTTATGAAATCTTCAGCACCGGCGGCACCAAGAAGGCGATTGCCGAGGCCGGCGTGCCGGTAAAGAGCATCTCCGAGATAACCGGCTTTCCCGAGATACTGGACGGACGGGTGAAAACGCTGCACCCGATGGTGCACGGCGGGCTGCTCGCCAGGCGTGATATAGCCGCGCATATGGATGAACTGAAAAAGAATAAAATTGAGCCTATTGACCTGGTGGCGGTGAATCTCTACCCGTTTGTGCAGACGGTTTCAAAAGAGGGAGTCGCTCTGGAAGAAGCGCTGGAAAATATCGATATAGGCGGACCGACGATGATAAGGGCGGCGGCTAAAAATTTCCCCAGCGTCATCGTGGTGGTTGACCCGGCGGACTATCAGATTATTCTGGAAAAGCTGGGTAAAGGAGACCTGCCGCAGGAAGAACGCAAAAGGCTGTCTCAAAAGGCCTTTCAGCACGTGGCTGTGTATGATACCGCCATCGCCCAGTACCTCAGGCAGGGAGAGGAGGGCTTCCCCGACGATATGACCGTTGCCATGAAGAAGCGTTACGGGCTGCGCTACGGGGAGAACCCGCACCAGATGGCGGCTTTCTATGCCGAGCAGGTGGTCGGGGGCAGCCGCGATACCGGCATCACCTGGGCGGAGCAGCTGCACGGCAAGGAGCTGTCCTATAACAATATTCTGGATGCCGATGCCGCCTGGGGTGCGGTCATTGATTTTGCGGCGCCAACCGTGGCCGTAATCAAGCACACCAACCCCTGCGGCCTGGCCAGTGATGATAATATTGCAGAAGCCTACCGGCGGGCGCTCAGCGGCGACCCCGTGGCCGCCTTTGGCGGCATCGTGGCCGTAAATAGGGCTGTTGATTTGGCTACGGCTGAGGAAATAAGCCCGACCTTTTACGAGATTGTCATTGCCCCGGAATACGAGGCAAAAGCGCTCGAGGTTCTGAAGCGCAAGAAAGACCTCAGAATATTAAAGGCGGCGATGCCGCCTGCATATGGTGTTTCCCATGAAGGGTACCTTGATATACGGCGCGTGCGGGGCGGTTTCCTTGTGCAGGGTTCGGACTCTCTGGCCGAGGACAGCGTCAGCCTGAAAACGGTAACCAAAAGAGCACCGACCGAAGCCGAAATTCAGGACCTGCTCTTTGCCTGGCGCGCGGTGAAGCATATTAAATCCAACGCCATTGTGCTGATCAAGGACAAAACGCTAATCGGCATGGGCGCCGGCCAGCCGAGTCGAATCGTCAGTGCCCAGATAGCCAAGGAAAAGGCGGGGGAGAAGACCAGGGGCAGCGTGCTCGCCTCCGACGCCATGTTCCCCTTCTCCGATGTCGTTGAGGCGGCGGCGGAGGGGGGCGTTACCGCCATCATCCAGCCCGGCGGCTCCATCAGGGACGAAGACTCCATCAAGGCGGCCGATAAATACAATATCGCCATGGTATTCACCGGTGAGAGACATTTCCGACATTAGAATGCAGGAGTTAACATATGGCTGACGCAGTCATCGTGGTCGATATGCTCCGGAGCTTCATGGAGTCGGGGCACCCGCTGTACGCTGGAGATAAAGCGCGCGAAATAATCCCCAATGTACAAAAGCTGCTGGAGCGGGAACTTGCCAGAGGGTCGAAGATATTTTACGTCTGTGACAACCACGACCCCGATGACCTTGAATTTGAAATGTTCCCGCCGCACTGCGTTGCCGGCACCCCTGAGGCCGAGGTCATTCCGGAGCTGGCGGGATACACCGGAGAGATAATCCCCAAGAAACGATACAGTGGCTTTTTCAACACCGATTTGGCAGCCAGGCTGAAAGAATTAAAGCCGGGGAAGCTCATAATCTGCGGTGTGCTGACCGATATCTGCGTTATGCATACCGCTGCCGATGCCAGAAACCGTGATTACGAAGTAGCAGTGCCAGTTGATTGTGTTGCCTCGCCGGACGAGAAAGCGCACCGGTTTGCCCTGGAGCACATGGCAAAAGTGCTGGGGGTGAGGCTGACCGGCGCGGGAGGATAGCCAGATGAAAAAGCCCGAGTTCCATCTGAGCGAAGCAGTGCTTTCCGGAGAGACTGCGGACATTTACTTTGCCCGCACCATCGAGCTATTGCGCCACGAAGGGCTGAATCCAGTGGCTACCATGGAGGTCTTTTCCAGTCGGGCAGGAATGCTCTGCGGCATAGAAGAGGCGAAGGCGTTGCTGGCCCGGGTTTTGCACAGGGACAGGCGTGAGGTCTGGGCTTTACAAGAGGGCGAATCAATGGATGCTAGGGAAGTGGTGCTGCGCATCACGGCGCCGTACCAGAGTTACGGGCTTTATGAAACTGCCCTGTGTGGTATTTTAGCCCATTGCAGTGGCTGGGCAACAGCCGCCGGGGAGTGCGCCGCCGCCGCCCATGGCGTCCCCATCGTCAGCTTCGGGGCGCGTCATGTTCACCCATCGGTGTCGGGAATTATGGATTACTCAGCAATTGTGGGCGGATGTGTAGGCTGCTCAAGCATCGCCGGGGCTAATCTGGCTGGCGTTGAGCCGTCGGGCACCATGCCCCATGCTTTGATTATAGTAGTGGGGGACACGGTCAAAGCGACCATTGCCTTTGATAAATATATGCCGCCCGGAGTGCCGCGCGTTTCGCTGGTGGATACCTTCAGGGATGAAGCTGAGGAGAGCCTGCGCGTGGCGGAAGCGCTGGGAAAAAAGCTGGACAGCGTGCGGCTGGACACTCCCGAAGAGAGGGGGGGCGTTACCGTTGACCTGGTGAAAGAAGTGAGGGCCAGGCTGGATCTGGCTGGCTTCAAAAAAGTAAAGATATTTGTCAGCGGTGGGCTGGACCCGGGACGAATCACCAATTTTCTGGATAACGGGGCTCCAGTTGATGGTTTTGGCGTCGGCAGCTACATCAGCGGCGTCCGGCCGATTGACTTCACCGCCGACCTGCATGAACTGGAAGGAAAACCGATTGCCAAGCGGGGCAGAATACCCGGCATCACGCCGAATCCGCGGCTCAAGCGGGTGATGTAAGGGAAAGACTGAATCCAGGTTATTCCGTTGACTTCACCATCTCAAGGCGCAGAACCTGTCCGGTGTCTTCGGTTACCTTCGCCCGTTCGTCAATGCGCCAGCCGGCCACCCAGATGATATGCTCAGGTGAGCAGACAATCGGTATCCGTCGTCGCCAGGCCTGCGGTATCTTGCTGTCAATCATAAACTCGTTCAATTTCTTGGGCTGGCTCATACCGAGCGGTTGAAACCGGTCTCCGGGACGGCGCGGGCGCAAGGTCAACTTATCCCCCGTCCGGTCAAGGTCAAAGCAGGCGGTATAGTTGTTGCCTTCTTCCCGAACCGGTTCGCGTTTCAAAACATCGGCCACGACCCGCCAGCCGGGCAGTGCGGTTGTGCCCGGTATCTGTAATTTATATTCGTTTTCTATAGATGGAAATGGCGATAAGGCGGCGGGGTCGCTGCCCAGCAGGTAGCGGTCATATTCGATAGCAAAGAGTAAACCATCAGGCAGGGTAATGACCTTACCCGCCGGCTTGTGCAGCGAGGTCATGATTTCTTCGATGTGCCGACTCTCAATATCCATCAGGTTGCCGAGCAGTTTTTCCACAGATGCCCGCAGGAGATGGCGCTGCAAGGCGGGTGGCAGCTTAATAAAGCGTTCTTTATCCAGAATCATCGTTTTTTTTAGCTCTTTTACTATCCGGCTGCCCAGTTTCAAGGCGTTTTCCTGCAGAGCGTCGTAGTCATCGGAGGCGATGCGGGCGGTGCGGAGCAGGGCATCGGTTACCTGCGGGTTATAGCTCTCAAGCAGGGGAATAAGCTGCTGCCGGACTCTATTCCGCAGCGGTGACAGCGATAGATTTGAGCTATCAAGTCGGGGCTTGAGTCGATAACGGCGGCAGTAGGCGGCGGTCTCTTCCCGGCTCACTTCAAGCAGTGGCCTGATAACAGCCAGAGCGGCTTTCCCGGAGTGCCACGTGCTGGAGGGCTGCAACCCTCTCAGTCCCCGCGTACCGCTGCCCCGGATTAAATGCATCAGGATGGTCTCGATATGGTCGTCGATGGTATGTCCCACCGCCACAGAGTCGGCCCCCGTTGCTTTCACCACTTCGGCCAGGAAGTTGTAACGCACTTCGCGGGCGGCCTCTTCGGGTGAGAGGCGCTTGCTTTTCTGGTAGGCCTCCACATCGCGCCGTTCCACAGTGCACGGCAAGTCCAGCCTTCGCGCCAGGTCAGCGACGTATTCGGCGTCGGCATCGGACTCATCACCGCGCAGCTTATGGTTGAGGTGGGCCACGTGCAGCGTGATACCTGATTTACCCCGCAGCCCGAGTAAGATGTGCAGGAGGCAGACCGAGTCCGGCCCACCGGATACCGCCACCACCAGTTTGCCTCTGTTCGGTATCAGATGGTGTTCCGTGATGAACCGGGAAACTCGCTCAGGCAATGCGACCGTACGGTTTTGTTTCATTGATGCCACCGATAACCTGATTTGCTCCGAGAATAAGCTTCGTGCGCTGGACCGATTTGGGTGGCTCGGCAAAGCCCAGAGCAGCGGCAACCTGTTCGGGCCTTCCTGAACCGCCGCTGTCACAACGCAGTCTCATCCCGATGGTGCAGCGATGGTCCTGAAATCTTACCAGCCAGATATCTTCGATTAACGCCCTGAGGTCGTAATGTCTCGGGCCGGTATCTCGCTGGTGCACCCAGGGAACGTGTTCCTGAGAGAGGAGCGATTTAATTGCTGACTCTATCTCCCTCTGTCCTTTTCCCGCTTCTAGCTCCACAGCGTATTCAGCAAAGCGGACCTGCGACTGCAGCGACGGCACGGTCTCAGCAATCTGGACCACCTGCAGAATTTCCAGGTCGGCGGGTAGCTGCTGGTTTACCGCCGCGGTGAAAAAATGCGGGGAGGTCTGCCGGGCAAGGGTGATGTCCATGAGCTCAGTCTCGCTGGTGACGCCGACGGCCAGCGGCGCGGCCAGGGAAATTTTGGGGTGGGGATGAAATCCCTCGGAATAAGCCAATGGCATACTGGCGCGGTTGAGCGCTCTCTGCCAGAGGCGCATGATATCAAGGTGGGAGATGTACTTCGACTCCTCACCGCGACGGAATTTAATGCGCAGGCGTTGCATCGTCTTCGCACTTCATGATTTGTCGGGTTCCTTTTTCTGTTCGGCCGGGCCAGGCCGTCCGCTGCCAGCCGGTTTTTCCTTGGTGAGCAGGATTTTCTCGATTTTACGGCCGCGCATTTCGGTGATTACCAGCTTCAGACCTCTATAACGCAGCTGCTCATTCTGTTTGGGGATGTGTCCGAGGAGGCAGAGGACAAAACCGGCCACCGTTTCATAGTCACCATCAGGCAGGTCAAGTTCCATCTCTTCGTTCACTTCCTCGATGCGCATGCTGCCGTCGACCTGGAAGGTATATTCGTTGATGACCTCGAACTCTTTCTCCACCTCCGCCAGCTCATCGCCCACCGGGCCGACGATTTCCTCGACCAGTCTGGTCAGGCTGACGATGCCAGCGGTACCGCCGTACTCATCAACGACGACGCACATGCGGAAGTTCTTATCCCGCATTTCCGCGAACAGGTCGTTGATTCGCTTGGACTCCGGAGCGAAATAGGCAGGACGTACCAGCTCGTCAATGGTGCTATCTTTGTCAAATCCGTCTTTCGCCCGGGCCATGAGCACATCCTTGACGGAGAGGATGCCGACCACGTTATCCATGTTATCCTGGTAGACGGGGAAGCGGGACAGGGGCGATTCCGCATAAATGGTGAGGAAGTCAGCTATTTTGGCGCCCTGCTCGATGGAGACCACTTCTGGCCTGGGCACCATGACCTCGCGGACAGGTCGGTCACCGAAGTCGAACACTTTGTGGAGCATTTCCGCTTCGTCTTCTTCCACCGAGCCCTCTTTCCTGCCCATGACAATCATGGTGCGGATTTCCTCCGGGCTGGCGATGTATTTTGAGAACGGGGTGCCGCCGAACATCCTGGTGAAGCCAAGGGCTATCCAGCTGAGGACTATGACAAAGGGCATAAACAGCCAGGAGAAGAATTCCAGTGTGCGTACATAAAACCGTGATAGGCTCTCGGCGTGCTGATTGGCCAGCGTCTTGGGCGTTGCCTCGGCGAAGACGAGGAGGACGGCGGTAACACCGATTGTGGAGATAAGGACACCGTGCTCCGGCCACACGGAAAGAGCCAGCGCGGTAGCCAGCGCGGCCGCCGCGGTATTGGCCAGGTTGGTGCCGAGGAGAACCGTGGAAAGGAATTTTTCCGGGCGCTCAAGCATGCGGGCGACTCTCTTTGCCCCCTTTACCTCGGTGAATACCATGTGCTGCAATTTGATGCGCTGCACGGAGAAGAAAGCCGTTTCCGAGCTGCAGAAGAACGCGGAAAGGAGAATGCAGCCGAGAAACAGGATAACATATAGTAGCTCAGTACCGGACATGACGCTTCATCCCTTACGCTTCCCGTTTTCGGGCGGTTTCTTTTTCTTGGCCGATTTTTTCGTGCGGGCGGAGCGCAGCGCCTCGACCGCTTCCTTTTCCTTGGTGAGCAGGATTTTCTCGATTTTACGGCCGCGCATTTCGGTTATCACCAGCTTCAGGCCCCGGTAGCGCGCCTGCTCATTCTGTTTGGGGATATGCCCGAGGAGGCAGAGGATGAAACCGGCCACGGTCTCGTAATCGCCCTCAGGCAGGTCGAGGTTCATCTCTTCGTTGACCTCGTCGATGCGCATGCTGCCGTCGACCTGGAAGGTGTACTCGTTGATGACCTCAAAGTCTTTTTCCGCTTCCGCCAGTTCATCGCCTACCTCACCGACGATTTCCTCGACCAGCCGGCTCAGGCTGACGATGCCGGCGGTGCCGCCGTACTCATCAACGACGACGCACATGCGGAAGTTCTCGTCGCGCATTTCAGCGAACAGGTCGTTGATGCGCTTGGACTCCGGGGCGAAATAGGCGGGGCGTACCAGCTCGTCAATGGTGCTATCATCGGTAGCGGTGTTCTTGGCTTCTGCCATGAGCACGTCCTTGACGGAGAGGATGCCGACCACGTTATCCATGTTATCCTGGTAGACGGGGAAGCGGGACAGGGGCGATTCGGCGTAAATGGTGAGGAAGTCAGATATTTTGGCGCCCTGCTCGATGGCGATAACGTCTGGTCTGGGTACCATGACCTCACTGACCGGTCGGTCACCGAAGTCAAACACCTTGTGCAGTAAATCGGCCTCGGCTTCCTCTACAGCGCCTTCCTTCTCACCAAGGGTAATCATGGCGCGGATTTCCTCCGGACTGGCCAGTGACTTGGCAACGGTGGTGCCGCCGAACATCCTGGTGAAAGTCATGGCAATCCAGCTTAAGACAAAAACAAACGGCGTAAAAAGCCAGGTGATGAATTCCATTAACCGGACGGACAGCAGCGAGATTCTCTCCGCGTGCTGGGCGGCAACGGTTTTGGGCGTGGTCTCGGTAAAGACAAGCAGGAAAGCAGTCAGCCCTAGTGTGGCGTAAAGCACGCCATGCTCGCCCCAGAGATTAATGGCCAGCGCCGTCGCTATTGCCACCGCGGCGGTGTTGACCAGCGTGTTGCCAAACAGAACGGTGGAAAGCAGCTTCTCCGGGTGCGATATTATCCTGGAGACGCGTTTTGCGCCTCTGACTTTGTTCTCTACCAGGTGCTCAACCCTTACCCTCTGCAGGGAAACAAAGGCCGTTTCCGAGCCGGAAAAGAAGGCCGAAAAGACCAGGCAGATGACGAGTAGTACCAGATAGAGGTCAATGTTAGGCATCAAGACCGCCCCTTTGAATAATATTATCATTGGTCTATGGGAGTGTCAAAGGGGCATAGTATAAAGAGCCGGGGCGATAAGGCTACTGGTCCTGACGGGCCGCCATCGCCAGCAATCGTTGCTTGGCCGTTGGGGAAAGACCGTAGCTGTCTATCTCCTGTTGGAGGGTTTCTATGTCACCGTTGCCGCCGACATAGCCGTTGACACGTGCCACGGCGGTGGAATTGACGAAATCGTTGCCATCAGGGTATATGGCGGTTAATTCCTTATTGAGGTCGGGGACGTGGCTCAGGTAGTACTTCTGATGGTAGTCCTCGGCGAGGTAGAACCTGGAATAGGGCACCATCTCTGTGTAAATGTTTGCGTTACGCTTCTCTTCCTCACGGGCCTTTGACTCAAGTGCCAGTCGTTTCTGCTCTTCATCGTGATAGAAGATGATGGACTTGTACTGCACGGAGTATGAAGGCCTCGCGGGATTGTGGCTGTTCCAGAAGACATCGAGCAGCTCCTGATAAGAAATCTGGTCGGGGTCATATTCAATCTGCAACGTCTCGGTATGGTCGCCAAGGCTATAGTAGGTGGGATTTTCTTTGCTCCCTCCGGCGTAGCCGACTCTGGTTCGTATCACACCGGGCAAACTCCCGAACCGGGAGTCAGTGCCCCAGAATCAGCCAAGTGAGAACGTGGCCGTCATTGTCTGGCCTGGCGCCGCCGCATCGATGGGTGGGATATCGTATTTCTGTGGAGCGATTGCTTTGTTTTCCGTCGAGTTCATTGTCTCATTCTCCGTTATTGGTATCGGTACGTTGCACAGGCCTTCCGCTTGTGCTACAGCCTCGGTTTCCGCAACTGGCTGGCAGGAAGCCACCAGTCCGCCGAGGCTCAGTAAAATCAGGATAAACAGTAAACCGTATAACCCTCTTGAAACTCGCATTATTGATCCTTTTTCTCATCGGCGTCGATAAATTGCAGAGCTGTCGAGTTAATACAGTAGCGCAGTCCGGTTAGGGGTGGCCCGTCTCTAAATACGTGACCAAGGTGGGCGGCACAGCGCTGGCAGAGCACCTCGGTTCGCACCATACCATTAGAAGTATCCAGTGTGGTATTTACGCTTTCTTCAGAACGCGGAGTGTAAAAACTCGGCCAGCCGGTGCCGGAATCATATTTGGCCTCCGAGCTGAACAGAGTATTACCACAGCAGACACAGCGGTAAATACCCTTTTCTTTCCAGTTATGGTACTGGCCGCTGAATGGGCTTTCCGTGCCCTTCTGGCGAGTAACCTCGTACTGCTCGGGTGTCAGTTGTTGCCGCCACTCAGCATCGCTTTTTACTACTTTCCCCAAAAATATTTCCCCCTCGCCATTCGTTCAATTGTATTATGGAGCGTGAGCACAGGTTATGTATGTGACTTTTATCGCTATACACCTGTGTGGGCTCCAGCTAATGATGGCTTTAAAAACAGTTATCCCCTCCGTGGGGAGGGGATTAAGTGCGTAAGTCATTAAAAATCTTTGGTTAGAGTTAAGTAGAGCGATTTATAACAGGGTAAAAAGTAATTAATCTTCTATTTCTACTAGGATGATGTCTGGTAGATAAGCATTTCTAATGATATTGCAGGGTACCCTTTCGCCGAATATCAGGTGAAGGTCCAAAAGCAGCCCAGCTATACCGGAACGGAATACATTAAACAATTCACTAAGTTCACGGTTACTTATGCTGAAAGCTGGTTTCTTAACATGGATAGCTAGGTCATCTCTAACAGCTCGTAACCTCTTAAAATGAGACCAGTTTAACCTACTTTTATCTAATCTTTTACCCCCAGACATCTTCGGTATCCATTCATCCAACTTAGTGTCTTGAGAGACCTTACTCTCCTTGCTATCTATTAACGGTTCAGCGGGGTGAGCAGAATTATAAAGAAAAACACGATGTGCTATATAAGCGTCTATGCTGGCAATTCCGTTAGTGACACATGATTGAAAGTCGCCAAATGATGCTCTGTCAATACATCTATTAAGGTTATCCACTGCATTTTCAAACAGTTGTAGATAGGTAGACATCGTTAATTCACCAGGGCCATTCACAGAGGTGATTTCCTTTTCCTTATTTGTGGCTGCATCGGTGACAACTGCGGCTTTCCCTCCACTTGAAACCTTCCAAGTGCTGCCAATCAGATTCTCTAAGAAGGGTAGAATCTCTTTTGGATTGCGGCATTTTTGCACGAGATCGTCCCAATAGTTACCTTTCGATTGAAAGAAACGCTTTACATCAGCGTCACTAATAAACCTCTGGCGATAGCCATGATTACCGCACTTGGCCATTATTAGAATCATTTCGTGTGTAGCACGTCGTGTTCTTTTGTCAAAACAGAACTGGTGTGTCATTTTGCTGGAAGCTATTACTTTACCCGCCGGCGCTGCTTACCTGCCTCAAATTATCCAGGACAGAACGGTCTATTTTAAGTTCGTGGCCTTCCTCAAGGCGAAGCAGGTAGTCGTTAGAGACGTTGGCCCGGTGGGCAAGGTCTTCAACGGAGAGCCCGCAGCGCTGGCGCAGTTCCCGGATACCATCACCGACGCGCCTTGCCTCCATCTCCTGGAGAAGGATAACCTCTCTGCTCATTAAATCATCCGCCAAAGTTGTGCCTCCTTTTGACTAACACTTGGTATAGCCGCAGGCGGGGCAGATAAAGCACCCCTCCTGATAGATGAGCATATTGCTGCACTCCGGGCACTGCCCGGCCAGATTCTTGGCCAGGCCATAGTCTTCCGGCTTCGGTTTGCCATCGTAGCCGGTGGTGTGCTTCTCCAGCACGCTGGCAATGGCATCAGCGCAGGAGAGGATTGACTTGCCCTCCTCCCAGGCAATAGATGGACATCGAATGCCACGTAGCTGCCGGACGGCAGAGGCGACGTCCACTCCGGACCTTAGAGCCAGCGATATCAGGCGGCAGGTGGCTTCCAGCTGTGCCGAGGCGCAGCCCCCCGTTTTCCCGAGGTGGGAAAAGACCTCGCAGATGCCGTTTTCATCAGAGTTCACCGTGACGTAGATATAGCCGCAGCCGGTGGTAACCCGTTCCGTAAAACCGCTGGTTACCTTGGACCGCTTCCGCGGCGTCCGCCTTCCTTCATCCTCCGTTACCTCGGTTTTCGCCTTGGTTTTCCCGGTGGTCAGTACCTGTGCATCGCGGCTACCATCGCGGTAGATGGTAATCCCTTTGAGTCCTTCCTCATAGGCGAGCAGGTAAACCTTGGCTACATCATCCCTGGTTGCCTCGCGGGGGAAATTGACCGTCTTGGAAACGGCATTGTCCGTTGATTTCTGGAATGCCGCCTGCATCCTTACGTGCCATTCCGGAGTAATCTGGTGAGCGGTAACGAATACCGGTTTCACCTCATCAGGTACCCCTTCAATATCGGCCAGGTGAGCGCCGTCGGCGAGCTTCTGCATCAGTTCTTCGGAATAAAAGCCTTTTTCCCGGGCGCTATCTTCAAAATGCGGGTTGACCTCAACCAGTTTGGCCCCGTCCAGGATGTTCTTGGTATAGCTCAGGGCAAACACGGGCTCTATGCCGCTGGAGCAGCCGGCAATCATGCTCAGGGTGCCGGTGGGAGCTATGGTGGTGCGCGAGGCGTTTCTTACCCTGGGAGCGTCGGGTGCGTCATAGACACTGTCTTTAAAGGCGGGAAAGAGGCCGCGCTCCTTGCCCAGTGCCACCGATGCATTGGTCGCTTCATCACTGATGCACTGCATAATTTCCGAGGCTAGATTAAGTGCCGCTTCCGAATTATAGGGTATCCCAAGCTGTATCAGCATATCGGCAAAGCCCATCACGCCGAGGCCAATCTTCCTGGTCTTTTTGGTCATCTCCTCTATCTGGGGCAGAGGGAATTTGTTCACGTCAATCACGTTGTCCAGAAACCTGACCGCAGTCTTGATGGTCGCCGCCAGCTTGGGGAAGTCGATTTCGACAGAGCCATTACTATGGCGGAGCATCTTGGCCAGGTTGATGGAGCCGAGGTTACAGGATTCGTAGGGGAGCAGCGGCTGCTCGCCGCAGGGATTGGTGCTCTCGATTTTGCCCAGGTGGGGGGTGGGGTTCTCCTGGTTTATCCGGTCAATGAAGACAATGCCGGGGTCGCCGGTCAGCCAGGCCATATCCACGATTTTGTCGAACACCTCTCTGGCATTGAGTCGGCTCTCAATTTCTCCGGTGCGGGGGTTTATCAGACTGTAATCAGTGCCCACCTTCACCGCTTCCATGAATTCCGAGGTGACCGCTACCGAGATATTGAAGTTGGTCAGGGCGGTCATGTCCTCTTTGGAGGTGATGAATTTCATGATATCGGGATGGTCGACATTGAGAATACCCATATTGGCCCCGCGGCGCATACCGCCCTGCTTGATGACATCGGTGGCGGTGTCAAACGCCCTGATGAATGACACCGGGCCGCTGGCCACTCCGCCCGTGGAACCGACCCGGTCTCTCTCCGGGCGCAGCCTGGAGAAGGAAAAGCCGGTGCCGCCGCCGCTCTTGTGTATAAGCGCGGTATGCTTCACCGAGTCGAAAATCGATTCCATGCTGTCCTCAATGGGCAGGACAAAACAGGCGGACAGCTGCCCCAGTTCCCGGCCCGCGTTCATCAGCGTGGGT
>CAZQWO010000029.1:0-14408 GCA_964597015.1 uncultured Dehalococcoidaceae bacterium | reverse complement strand
GTTCCCGCTGCGCGCCCGAGAAGGCGGCGTCCTGATGCGCGCCGGCCACACGGAAGCAATCGTTGACCTGGCCCGCCTAGCCGGCCTCTATCCGGCCGGAGTCATCTGCGAGATTTTAAATGAAGATGGCTCAATGGCGCGAATGCCTCAACTCAAGAGAATGGCCAAGCGGTTTGACATTAAAATCGTTACCGTGGCCGACCTGATTGCCTACCGCTACCGCCACGAACGGCTGGTGCAGCGCGTGGCTGAAGCCAAGCTGCCTACGCCATACGGCAACTTCACCGCCATCGCCTACCGGAGCAATATCGACCCTGATGAACATATCGCCCTGGTGATGGGGGACGTGGCCACCGATGAACCGGTGCTGGTCCGGGTGCACAGCCAGTGTCTCACCGGCGAGGTATTCGGCAGCCTCCGCTGTGACTGCGGGGAGCAGATAAAGATGGCAATGCAGAGCATCGCCGAGGAAAGACGCGGTGTCCTTCTCTATATGAGGCAGGAAGGACGGGGCATCGGCATCCATAACAAAATACGCGCTTACGAGCTGCAGGACAAAGGGCTGGATACGGTGGAGGCCAATCTGTCGCTCGGTTTTGCCCCAGACCTGCGGGACTATGGCGTCGGCGCTCAGATTCTGGCCGAACTCGGCCTGCACAATATCCGCCTGCTCACCAATAACCCCAAGAAAGTAATCGGCCTGGAAAGCTACGGGCTCAAGGTGATGGAGACCGTGCCCATTATCACCACGCCGAACCCGTTCAACAGCCGCTACCTGGAAACGAAACGGAAAAAGATGGGGCATACTATTAAAATGGCCCGGACGACACCTGAAAATGGTGATTAATCCCGATTAAAAGGAGAAGACTATGGGTAAAAGCTATGAAGGCTCACTGCTGGGCAAAGGGCTTAAATTCGGCCTCGTTGTCTCCCGCTTCAACGAGTTCTTCACTGGAAAACTGCTGGCGGGAGCGCAGGACGCCCTGCTCCGCCACGGTGTTAACGAAACAGACATCGAGGTAGCCTGGACGCCAGGTTCATTTGAAATCCCGATTGTTGCCCAGAAAATGGCCCAGTCCAAAAAGTATGATGCCCTTATCTGCCTGGCAGCGGTCATCCGCGGCGGCACACCCCACTGGGAATACATCGCCGCCGAAGCCACCAAGGGGATAGCCCGCGTCAGCCTTGAGACCGGCGTACCGGTCATCAACGGCATCATCACCACGGAGACACTCGAACAGGCTGTGGAGCGCGCCGGTTCAAAAGCGGGCAATAAAGGATTTGACGCTGCGGTCAGCGCCATCGAGACGGTGAACCTGCTTAAATCTATGGGCTAACGTCACCAGCGGAGTCTGTTAGTCGGTGACTTTATAGACAATATCCCCGCGTCGTACCCGTTCCGTCACCTTGATCCCAACGGAATCACCTTTTTTGGCTTCGGTGACGTCCGCGTTGTTGATCTGCATCGAGTCCACCGTCATTTCAAGGTCAGTGGTATGTCCCTTTATCTTGACCAGGTCACCCACTTTCAGCGTACCGGATAACTCAATGCCGGCGACCACCGGATGAGCGAAGAAATCGCTTACCTTCCCGATTTCCTCCTCAGGCATCTGACTCCCTCCTTACCTGATATTCAACTTAATACTATTCAGTTTTGAAATTATACCCCCGCAGTTGTGATAAATCAATATTTAGCGCGCATTTTGACATATCCTTTTCGGGCACGTATAATTAATTAATCAAATTCGCGGGGAGGCCCTCATTTGGCGCAGGACAGGAAAGCCGCTTCAGTAGCTGAGAAGACCAAGGATGATATCGAGCGCATCAACAAACGCCTGGATATACTTGACGACCGTCTGGATAACATCGACTCAATGGTCACCGCCGTTGCCGAACGGGTTATGAAGCAGCCTTTAACGGTTAATGCTACCTGCCCAAAATGCGGACAGTCCATTGAAATTGCTCTCCTCGGACTGGAAAAGCCGAGGAAATAAAGGTATTTTGCAACGGAGCACTTCCTCGCCACTTACCGGAATCAATTCATCATTCAGTCAGTTCCATATCACAGTACGCTAAGAGCCTGCAGGCAGCGGAAGGCATAAGCCATTAATACGACGGTACTGATAATCATCGCCCTTTACTTCATGGTTATGCTCGCCATTGGCCTGGCGAGTCGCCGGAAGGCGAAAGGGGCCGATGATTTTTTTGTTGCCGGGAGAAAGGGCTCCTCCCCGTTCATCGTTGGCTCACTGCTGGCCACCATCATCGGTGCCTCGGCCACCATAGGCATGGCGGGGCTGGGTTTCAAACAGGGACTGACCGGGGCGTGGTGGTTGCTGGTGGGCAGTATCGGCCTGGTGTTCCTGGGCCTTTTTTTCGCCCGAAGGGTCAGGAAACTGGCGCTCTATACGCTTCCCGAGCTGGTGGAAAAGCAGTATGACCGGCGGGTGGCCCTGGCCGCTTCCATCCTCATCGTCGTCGCCTGGGTAGGTATCATTGCCGCCCAGATTATCGCCGCCGGGCAGATACTGGGTATCCTGGGGGCGGGCAATCCAACGCTGTGGATGGTGCTCTTCACCGCTATCTTCGTCACCTATACCGTGCTGGGTGGTCAGCACGCCATTATCCGTACCGATTTCCTGCAGTCACTGGTAATTTTCGCGGGCATCTTCGCCAGCCTGTTTTTACTTCTGGACAGGCTGGGAGGATGGGAAGGACTGGTGAGCACACTGCCCGCCGGGCGATTTTCCTTTCCGCTGAGCCCGCAGTTCGACAGCACGGCGCTGGCGACTCTCCTGCTGCTCGTCGGGCTGACCTATGTGGTCGGGCCGGATATGTACTCCCGCATCTTCTGCGCCCGGGATGACCGGACGGCAAGGACGGCGACACTCTGGACCGCTTTTCTCCTTGTCCCGCTGGCCTTCGCCGTGGCCATAATCGGCATGGGCGCCGCCGTGATGTTCCCCGATATTATGCCCGAACAGGCATTTCCCACAGTCATCAGCGAGTTGTTCTCGCCGCTTCTCAGCGGCATCGTCCTGGCCGCTCTGCTCTGCGCCGTGATGTCCTCCGCCGATACCACCCTGCTCAGCGCCAGCACCATACTGACCATAGATATAATCGGACGATTCAGGCCCACGGCGAGCCCGGAAAACGCGCTGCCCCGTTCCAGGTGGGCAATAATTCTGCTCGGCATATGCGCGCTCCTGGTCGCCTTAATGCTCAAGGGCGTTATCAGCGCCCTTCTCTTCGCCTACACAATATACACGTCCGGCGTAATTATCCCCGTCATTGCCGGCTTTTTCAGAAATCGCCTGAAGGTTACCCCGGCTGGAGCCATGGCGGCACTTATCGGGGGCGGCGCAGCGGGTCTGCTCAGCAAGCTGCTCGCCATCAAATATCTGGACCTGGGGGCACTGCTGCTCAGCGGCGTGCTGCTTTTCCTGGTCAGTTATATCAACCGCCGGGGCCGGTGAACCAGCCACTGCTCAACTTCGCGGTGGGCGGGTAAACCACACGAATATACCGGCGCCAAATAGGGACAGACCCGCGTTGAAATAGAACGCGGCGTTGATATTTACAAAATCAACAATGGCGCCGCTCAGTATCGGCCCCACCGCCATGCCAATGCTCAACGCCATGGTGATGGCAGCGATGGCCGAGCCCATGCCGTATTTCCTCCCCTCCTCCACCGTCATTGCCATGACCGCCGGCGTGACCATGGCACTGCCGATGCTGCCCAGAATACACAGCGCCAGCAACATCCCGAAGCCAGGTGACATTGGCACCAGAAATAGATACGTGAAAACCACGAAACTGCCGATAACCACCATTGCCCGCCGGCTGAAAATGTCGGCTAGTCTCCCTCCCGGAACGCCGAGCGCCGACATTAACAGGACGTGGACCGCTATCAAGAGCCCGATAAGGTTGGCCGGCAGGCCGAGGCTCATGGCAGCAAACACCGGCAGGAAGGTGAAAAAAGAAGACCTGCCCATGGCGATTGCCAGCCGGAAGCTGCACAGACCTATCATGGTACGACTGCGGCGCATACCCATGAAAGAAAGAGGGACAGCCGCGGCCTGCTTTTTTAAATCGCTTTGGGGCAGCAGGATAACCGCAATTATAAACGCCAGCAGGTTCAGGACACCCATGGTGATGAAGGCGAGGTCCATGCCCCACTGGGCGGCGAGCAGGCCGCCCATGAGCGGGCCGAACCCGAAACCGCTGAAAAAGGCGGCATTCGAGTAGCCCATCCACCTCCCCTCCTCACCCTCGGGAGAAAGGTCGCCAATATATGCCTGCGCAATCGGTAAAATCATGGCCCCGGTCACGCCGTGCACCAGGCGTATCAGGACCAGCTGGTAGACGTCGGCGGCCGGAACATAGGCAAATGAAATCAGCGCGTAGGCGAAAAGACCGATGCTGAGAAAGAGCTTCCGGCCTTTACGGTCGGAGAGCCGAGCGAAGATCGGGGTGAAGACGGTGCGGGAAATGGAAAAGCCGGCGAAGATAAACCCCAGCCACAGGCCGGTTGCCCCCATGCTTTCGGCATAGAGCGGCAGGAGCGGTACGACAATGCCGGCGCCGAGCATGGAAGAGAATATAGCCAGCGCCAGGACGGGGAATACTCGTTTTGTCATGCAGCCTCAAATTCATTATAGCGATTTGCCAGAGGGTCAGGCAAACTGCGCATGGTCTGTTTGCACTCGTGGCACGGCGCTGCTATAATAGGGCTGATGAACGGATAAAGATAGGCAAAGCCTCTCGTCCTGAAACCAGGGGAGAGGTTTTTGTAATTATAAACCGATAGGTTTTGAAAGTGGCAACAAAAGCAAATCAAGAAAAAGAAGAACGCCTGGAGACCATGAGGCACTCCGCATCCCACGTGATGGCGGAAGCGGTCCTGTCCATGTTCCCCGATGCCAAGTTCGGCATCGGGCCGGCGATAGAGAACGGCTTCTATTACGATTTTGATTTGCCCCGCCCGCTCAGCCCCGATGACCTGCCCGTTATCGAAAGCAAGATGCAGGCAATCATCGCCTCTGATATACCATTCATCCGAAAGGAAGTGACCAGAGAGGAAGCGAAGCAGGTCTTTGCCGCACAGCCCTACAAGCTGGAGCTTATCGACGAGCTGTCCGACGAGAAGGTCAGCCTCTACCGGCAGGGCTCGTTCCTAGACATGTGCCGCGGTCCCCACGTGAAATCGAGCGGCGAAATCAAGACCTTCAAGCTGCTCAACATCGCCGGGGCCTACTGGCACGGCGACGAGCACCGCCCGATGCTGCAGCGTATCTACGGGGTAGCTTTCGACACCGACGAGGCACTGGCAGAGCATCTAAAACGGCTGGAAGAAGCAGCCAAAAGAGACCACCGCAAGCTGGGCCGGGAGCTCGACCTGTTCAGCATTCAGGACGAGTTCGGTCCCGGCCTTGTCCTCTGGCACCCGAAGGGAGCCGTCATCCGGCGCGTTATAGAGGACTTCTGGAAGGAAGAACATTTCAAGCGCGGTTACGACCTGGTCTACACACCGCACATCGCCCGAATGGACCTGTGGCGGACCAGCGGCCACCTTGAGTTTTATAAGGACTACCTTTACAGCCCGATGGATATCGAGGGGCAGAATTACATCCTCAAGCCGATGAACTGCCTGGGGCACATCGCCATTTACAAGACAAAGATTCGGAGCTACCGTGATTTACCCCTGCGCTACGCCGAACTGGGCACCGTCTACCGCTATGAGCGCTCCGGTGTGCTCCACGGGCTGTCCCGCGTCAGAGGTTTCACGCAGGATGACGCCCATATTTTCTGCCGACCCGACCAGCTGGAAGATGAGGTCGTCGGCGTTCTTGACCTGGCCCTATTTATGATAGACACCTTCGGCTTCCAGAACTACCAGCTATTGCTCTCCACCCGACCCGACAAATATGCCGGCACGGTGGAAATCTGGGAGGAGGCCACGGAGACCCTGCGCCGGGCATTGGAGCGTTCGGGCCGCGAGTACGAGATTGACCCCGGAGAGGGCGTCTTCTACGGTCCGAAGATAGATATCAAGTTCGAGAGCGCGCTGGGCAAGGCCTGGCAGGGCCCGACCATCCAGGTTGACTTCAACCTGCCGCCCCGCTTCGACGTTAACTACATCGGCGAGGATGGCAAAGAGCACTCGGTGGTCATGGTGCACCGCACTGTGCTCGGCAGTATGGAGCGATTTCTGGCCACCCTGCTGGAGCACTACGGAGGTGCCTTCCCGGTCTGGCTGGCCCCGGTTCAGGCGCGCATAATCCCGGTGGCCGACCGCCACCTTGATTACGCCTGCCAGGTTGAGGCGGAACTCAAGAATGAGGGCATTCGCGCCGATGTTGATGCCCGGGCGGAGCGGATGAATCCCAAAATCCGCCAGGCACAGCTGGAAAAAATCCCCTACATGCTGGTGGTGGGTGACAAAGAAGTGGAGACAAAGACCATATCCATCCGCCAGCGCAGCGGAGAGCAGGTCGCTGCGCAGCCCCTGGAGCAGTTCAAGGAGACCGTTAAATCAGCTATTGCCCGCCGGGCGATAGATGCCGAGGGCTTTGGCAAACCAGATTGACAGGCTATGATGGTTCAAGACTTCCCTGAATTTGCTTATTGATATATAATTATGATATAGTCTTTCAACGTAAAATACCCGTGCTTGAAGGAGGTAGATAAGGACATAATTAAACAACTGCGCATCAATCAGATGATCCGAGCTCAGGAAGTTCGCCTTGTGGGGGAGAAAGGGGAGCAGTTGGGAGTTATGCCTTTGAGTCAGGCACAGGAGATTGCCAGAAAACATTACCTCGACCTGGTAGAAGTCGCCCCGGCCGCCGTTCCCCCGGTATGTCGCCTGCTGGACTATGGCAAGTACAAGTATCAGCAGGACAAGAAAGAGCAGGAGATGAGAAAAAGCCAGAGAGTCTCCCTGCTCAGGGAGGTGCGGTTGCGGCCAAAGATTGGTAACCACGACTTTGAGGCGAAATCCAGGACAGCGCGAAAGCTGCTGGCTGACGGCAATAAGGTAAAGGTGACGGTGCTCTTCCGGGGGCGGGAGATAACCCACCCGGAGCTGGGCTTTAAATTGCTGCAGCGGATGACGGAAACACTCAATGAGAACGCCTCCATAGACAAGCAGCCCGTTATAGAAGGGAAACGTATGAATCTCATCCTGATACCGGTTACGAAAGCGAAAGCGAAAGAAGAGATAAAGGAAAGCCAAGATGCCAAAGCTGAAAACCCATAAAGGCGCTAAAAGTCGCTTCCATATTACCGGCAGCGGTAAAATAATGCGCACCAGAGGCCCGAAAAGTCACCTGCGAATGCACAAGGCCAAGCGGGTAAAGAGACTTTTTGGTGGCAAAATTGAACTGCATCCCGCTGACCGAACCAGAATTAAAAGACTGATTCCCTACGGGGTTGGCTAGATAGGAGGGCCGTTACTTGCCACGAGTTAAGAGAGGGGTTACCACCCACCACCGACATAAGAAGATACTCGCCATGACCAAGGGGCAGAGGGCATCCCGGCATACCCTCTATCGCCGTGCCCACGAGGCGATGCTGCATTCCCTGAGCTATGCTTACCAGCACCGCCGCGAGCGGAAAGGCGATATGAGAAGGCTGTGGATTCTGCGGGTCAATGCCGCCAGCCGCGCCCAGGGGCTGAAGTACGGCCAGTTAATGAACCTGCTCAAGAGGTCCGGCATCGGTATAAACCGGAAGATGCTGGCTGAAATGGCGGTGAGAGAGCCCGAGGCTTTCAACAGTCTGGTCAACACCGTCAGAGAGAAGGCCTGAGTTCAAAACGGGATAACTGGCACTTGCCACGACTCGTTTAATTATCCGTTCTTACCAGGGGAAAGACCGCAGCGGGAAAATGATACAGCAGCTTGACGAACTGAAAACGAAGGCGCTCCAGGAGCTGGACAGGATACAGGATGGCAAAGAGCTGGAAACATGGCGGGTCCGTTACCTTGGCAAGAAGAGCTCCCTGACATCGATTCTGCGCAGCCTGGCCACTTTGTCAGTCGAAGAGAGAAAGTCGGTCGGCGCCCGGGCCAATCAGGTCAAGACCGACCTGGAAAGCGGGCTGAAAGAGAAAGAACTGGCGCTGCGCGAAGCGCAGTTTGTATCCGGGACACAGCGGGAAATAGTTGACATCACCCTGCCTGGCCGTCCCCTGCCCGCCGGTCGCCGGCACCCGATTACCCAGACCCTCGATGAAATCTATGAAATCTTTGCCTCCATGGGCTTTCAGATAGCTGAAGGCCCGGACGTGGAGCGGGACTACTACAACTTCGAGGCCCTGAATATCCCGGAGGAACACCCTTCCCGCGATACCTTTTCCACCTGCTGGGTGGAGCCCAAATCAGAAAGCGGCCAGTACAATCTGCTCCTCCGCACCCATACTACAGCGGTAACGGCACGCGTCATCGAGAAGATGGAACCGCCCATAAGGGTTATTGAGCCGGGCAAGGTCTACCGCTACGAAGCCACGGATTCCACTCACCTCCCCATGTTCTACCAGATTGACGGCCTGGCCGTGGACAAGGGCATCACCATGGCTGACCTGAAGGGAACGCTCTACGAGTTCGCCCGCCGCTTTTTCGGCGAGGATAGACGGGTTCGTTTCCGCTGCGACTTCTTCCCCTTCGTGGAGCCGGGTGTGGAGATGGCCATCGAGTGCCTTACCTGCAACGGCAAGGGGTGCCGGCTCTGCGGGTACAGCGGCTGGATAGAAATACTCGGCGCCGGCATGACCCATCCCGAAGTGCTGCGGCGGGGCGGCATCGACCCTGACACATACAGCAGCTTCGCCTTCGGCATCGGCATCGAGCGACTGCCCATGCTGCGCTACGGCATTGATGATATCAGGCTTTTTTACGGCAACGACCTCAGATTTTTAAGGCAGTTTTAGCAGGAAAAGATGAAAGTACCGCTCAAGTGGCTCCGGGAATTCGTTGATGTTAAGCTACCGCCGGCAGAGGTGGCGGACCGGCTGACCATGGCCGGTATTGAGGCCAAGGGGATACAGATAGTCGGCGGCAAATGGGACAACATCGTGGTCGGCCAGATTGCAGCGGTCAACCCCCACCCCGATGCCGACCGCCTGCGGCTGCCCACGGTTGACATCGGCACCGGGCAGCCGACCGTGGTCTGCGGCGCCCCGAACCTGAATATCGGCGATAAGGTGGCTTTTGCCTCCGTTGGCGCCGAGCTTATCGACGGGCATTCCGGGCAGACGGCTGTATTAAAGCCGGCCAAAATCCGCGGCGTCGAGTCGAGCGGCATGGTCTGCTCGGAGAAGGAGCTCGGCATCTCGGACAACCATACCGAGATACTGGTACTGCCCGCTGACGCGCCGGTGGGCATGCCCCTGGCTGATTACCTGGGCGACGCTGTCCTTGACCTGGACGTTACGCCCAATCGGCCCGACTGCCTCTGCGTGAGCGGCATCGCCCGGGAGATAGCCGCCCTGACCGGGCAAGAATTCCACGAACCAGACCTGAGCTATGAAGAGTCCGGCTCACCAATCGACCGGCACATCGCGGTGGAAATCATTGACGCTGACCTCTGCCACAGGTACTGCGCCAGCCTGATTACCGGAGTGAAAATCGGCCAATCACCACAGTGGATGCAGCAGCGACTGCTGGCCTGCGGCATGCGTCCGATAAGCAACGTGGTCGATGTCACCAATTACGTCATGCTTGAACTGGGTCAGCCCCTGCACGCCTTTGACTATGAGCTTATCAGGGGCCGGAAAATCATCGTCCGCCGGGCGGTCGAAGCTGAAATGATAGTGAGCCTGGACGGCGTTGAGCGCAAGCTCTCTGGCAACATGCTGGTCATCGCCGATACCGAGCGTGCAGTGGCCATCGCCGGCGTGATGGGCAGCGCCAACAGCGAGGTCACCGAAGGGACCACCTCAATACTGCTGGAGGCGGCCAATTTCAACCCGGCCAGCATTCATTACACCGGCCACCATCTTTCCCTGCCCAGTGAAGCCTGCATGCGTTTCGAGCGGGGCATTCGCCCCGAGCTGACCATGCCGGCGCTGAGACGGGCCACGCAGTTGATAATGCAGGTCGGCGGCGGGCAGGCCGCCAGAGGCGTGGCCGATGCCTACCCGGGAAAACAAAAGGCAGAACCCATTTTGATTTCCACGGAACGGACTCGAGAGCTCCTCGGGGTGGAGTTCACCGCCGACCAGATAACCGGCACCCTGACCTCGCTGGGGTTTGAATGCCAGCCCGGTGCTTCAAAGACAGAGATAAAAGCCACCGCTCCTTACTGGCGCAGCGACATCTCATTGGAAGTCGACCTCATTGAAGAGGTCGCCCGCATCATCGGCTACGATAAAATCCCCACCACCATGCTGAGCCAGTCGATACCGCCACATGGCCCGGCGCTTATGCTCAATCTGGAGCGCAAAATACGGGACAGTCTGGTGGGTTTTGGCTTTCAGGAAGCCATAACCTACTCCCTGACCAGCCTGGAAATGCTGCGCAAGCTCAAGCCGCAGACCGGGAAAGTGGCGCCCATGCCAGCCCGCGTGGCCAACCCAATGACCGCGGAGCAGGAGTACCTGCGACCCACCCTGCGTGCCAATCTGCTGGCTGTTCTGGTCTCAAACCGGAGACATGAAGAAAGCGGCATCAGACTGTTTGAACTGGGCAAAATTTACCTGTCCAGAATGAATGAGTTGCCCGATGAACCTGAGGCGCTCTGCGGGTTGCTCAGCGGTTCCAGAAACGACCTGTCCTGGCTCGGTGACGGCGGGCCGCTCGACTTCTTCGATGCCAAGGCAGTGCTGGAAGGACTGTTCAGCAAACTGGGCGTCTCCGCCAATTTCAAGCCGGGCGACGACGAAAGCTTTCACCCGACACACCAGGCAGTCATTGTTATTGATGATAAAGAGATTGGCGTTATCGGGGAGCTGCACCCCAAGGTGACCGAAGCGTTTGACATCGCAGAGGCTGTCTACCTCTTTGAAATCACCGTGACGGAACTGCTGCCCCTGGTTGACAGCCACCGTCTGTTCCAGCCCATACCCCGCTTCCCGGCCACAGTCAGGGACATCGCTCTGATTCTGGATACAAACGTCAGCCACCAGCAGGCGGTTGACATTATCAGGGGTTTCCCACTGGTGAAAGACATCGCCATATTTGATGTCTACTCCGGAAAGCAGGTGCCGTCAGGGAAGAAATCACTCGCCTACCGGATTACCTATCAGTCGCCCGCCCACACCCTCACCGACGAAGAGGTGAATAAAGTCCAGGAACAGATTCTGAAAAAGCTGAGCCAGCAGTTGGGCGCCACCCTGCGCGGCTAATCTTTGGGACCTGGTTTCTTTTTCTTTTCCTTGAGCTTTAAAGCCCTTTTGACCAGCTCTTTCTCGCGGTCGTAGCTGATGACCCGCTGCAGCATTATCTTCTGCGTCTGCACCGGACCGGCGCCATGCCAGGTCCCCACCCCATGCATCCCCGCCGTCCAGTTTTGCAAGAGTTTTGTAACTTTCAGGATATTTTCCGTTGGCTCGTCGGAACCGAAAGAGTAGAATTCCGTAACATAGTCTTTAACTTCAGGGTTTTTTAGTTCCTTCAGCGAAGGCATGGTGACGATGAGCCCGCCGCCGATGTCGCCGGCGAGCGCCATCACCCGCCAGAAGGCATCGCAGACATTCAGCTTGGCCACATTGCCCATGAGCTCGTCGGGCAGGAAAACGCCCGAGCCGGGAGGTTCCTCCGTGCCACGACGCGCCGCCTCCAGACCACAGGCGCGACTCGTCTCCCGCAGCACCACCATCTCCGCCAGCTGCTCGTTGATGTGAGACGCCTTTCCCAGCCCCTTGTACTCCTGAATCAGCCTCGAGGCGCCGATAATCTGGTTCATGAAGCCCACCTTGCACGTCCCGCCGCAGGTCATGCGGTGCGTCCGGGCAAAGCGGGCCACCATCTTGCCGGAATAACGATGCTCTCCGCAGTGGAAAACACGTTCCCAGGGCACAAAGACGTTATCGAAGACGACCATCGAAGTCTCGCGCTGGCCGTAAACGGGGTTGCCCAGCTCCTCGAGGTCGTCGGCCTGCTCTCTTTCCGCCGAGTAAGGCGTGTACTGGCAGACGTAAGTGATGCCTCTGGCATCAACCGGCGTGGCAAAGGCGACGGCATAATCTTCCTCGCCCTCAAAGTGGGCTGCCTGTGGCAGCACCACCAGCTCATGGCTGGCATAGGCGCCGCTGATATTGATTTTGGCCCCCCGCACCACTATGCCGTCCTTACTTTTGTCCACCATCTTCAATGACAGGTACGGGTCGGGCCAGTCCAGTGTCTTTTTATTGCGCGTGCCCCTCGGCTCGGTGAGGGCGCCGGCCACGGATAAGTCCTGCCTCTGCACCATCTTCAGGTACTCCAGAAACTTCTGATGATATCCGGTGCCGAGGTCGCGGTCCATCTCCCAGGTGGTGCTGGCCAGGGTATGGAAGGCGTCGTAGCCCACGCAGCGGTAGATGCACGTCCCGAGCATCTCGGCGGTGAACGTTCCCGCCTCGGCTTTTTTAACCAGGTCGTCAACGCTGGCGCTTATGTGGGTGTAGCGATTGACCGTCTCGCCAATCAGCGGCGAATGGCAGGTCATGATATCTTTGTATTTCGGGTCAAGCGCCCAGGCGTAGCTGGCCTTGTTTGCCTCCACCACGGTGCGGGTGTTCCGGTTCGCCAGGACGTCAGGCACCCTTTTCCCGTTCATGAAGACGCGCGGTTTGAGTTTCTTCAGGCTCTCTTCAAATTGCTCCGGCTTCATCAGCGCCATTTTGTAATACCTCACCTTGCTTTAATAAGTTCTTTAACTCTGGCTACCGCCTCAGCCACGGGCACTAGCGTCGCTTCTTTTTCAGCCCGCCACTTGACTTCGACGCTGCCCTTTTCCAGACTGCGAGGGCTGACCGTTACCCTCAACGGTATGCCCAGCAGGTCGGCATCGTTGAATTTTACGCCGGGCGACTCTTCACGGTCGTCAAAGAGCACCTCAAGACCGGCTGACTGCATTTCCTCATACAGCTTTTCGGCGACCTCCGCCACGTTCGTATCCTCGCGGTAGAGCGGGCAGAGGTAGACCTGGTAGGGCGCAACGGACAGCGGCCAGATGATGCCCTTGTCGTCGTGGTAGTGCTCGACGACCGCCGCCAGCAGCCTTCCCAGCCCTATTCCATAGCAGCCCATAATAATCGGCTGCGAATTGCCTTTTTCATCGATGAAATTGGCGCCAAGGGCATTGCTGAGGAAGGTGCCCAGCTTGAAAACGTGCCCGATTTCAATCCCCGGCATAGACTTCAGCGTGCCGCCGCAGTTCGGGCAGCCATCCCCGTCCCTGACCTGGGCGATATCGGCCACTACGTCCGCTTTGAAGTCGCGGGGATAGTTGACGTTCTTGATATGCGTGTCCGGCTTGTTGCCGCCGGCGACGAAGTTGATGCCCTCGGTCACCGAGTCGTCGGCCACGATTTTTATTTTTTTCAGTCCCATTGGTGAGGCATAGCCGGCGGCGATACCCGCTGCCTTCACCTCGTCTTCGTTGGCAATATGCAGGTCGGTGCACTTCAGCAGTCTCTGCAGCTTGACCTCGTTGACATCAAGGTCGCCCCGAATCATGGCGAAGACCACCTGACCGTCGGCAACGTAGAAGACCGCCTTCAGGGTGTGGTCTCTGGGCACTTTGAGGAAATTTGACACGTCCTCAATGGTCTTCATGCCCGGGGTGGCCACTTCTTCCACTGGCAGCGGCTTTTCGGGCCCGATTTTTCTCTTGACGCTGACGGCCTTGTCGGCATTGGCGGTGTATTGGCACTTCTCACAGCAGATGACCTGGTCCTCGCCGTTTTCGGCGATGAGCATGAACTCGTGGGAGTCCTTGCCGCCGATGGCGCCGCTGTCCGCCTCGACGAACAGCGTGGGCAGTGCGCAGCGGTCGTAGATATTCCGGTAGGCCTGCACCATCTTCCGGTAGCTCACGTCCAGCCCGGCCTCGTCAACGTCGAAGCTGTAGAGGTCCTTCATGATGAACTCGCGCACCCTTATCAGCCCGCCGCGCGGTCGCGGCTCATCTCTGAACTTGGTCTGAATCTGGTAGAGCAGTTTTGGTAAATCGCGGTAGCTCTGGACGTGGTGGCTGACCATCTGGGTGAGCACTTCTTCGTGGGTGGGGCCAAGGACCAGGGTGCGCTCCCGGCGGTCAATCAGGGTGAAAAGCCCTTTGCCAAATGATTTATACCTCCCCGTCTGCTGCCAGAGCTCAACAGGCTGGAGCACAGGCATGGCCAGTTCCTGTCCGCCGGCGTTGTCCATCTCCTCGCGGATGATGTTCTCAATCTTTTTCAGCACCCGCCACCCCAGTGG
>CAZQWO010000028.1:0-14414 GCA_964597015.1 uncultured Dehalococcoidaceae bacterium | reverse complement strand
GCATTACGATGCTTAATGTGGGTATACTTACCATCAGTGATAAAGGAGCGCGCGGCCAGCGTTACGACGAAAGCGGCCAGGCTATCAGGGATATCTTCTCCGAACTTGATAGCGAGATAGTCAATTACGAGATCGTCCCTGATGAGCTGGACGTTATTGGCCGGAAGCTGGCGGAATGGGCGGACACCGGCGATACCGATGTTATCATCACCACCGGCGGTACCGGACTTGGTGAGCGTGACATCACGCCGGAAGCCACCATGTCGGTGGTGGAGCGGGTTGTCCCCGGTCTCGCCGAAGCTATGAGGATCGTGTCGCTGAGCAAAACACCGATGGCGATGTTAAGCCGGGCGACGGCGGGGATTCGAGGCAGGAGCCTGATAATCAATCTGCCCGGGAGCCCGAAAGCGGTCAGGGAATGCCTGGAGGTGGTGTTGCCGGCCATTCCGCATGCCATCGATATCATCAAAGGGGTGGTCACCGAGCATTCTTAGAAGGCGGCAGGGATTTGCTATGCGTATTGATGTGCTGACCATATTTCCACAGATGTTCGACGTGCCGTTCAGCTTTGGCATCTTCAAGCGGGCCATTGACCAGAAGCTGGTCAGCATCAACATACACAACATCCGGGATTATACTCGCGATAAACACCATACAGTGGATGATTATCCTTACGGCGGCGGTCCGGGCATGGTGCTCAAACCCGAGCCGGTCTTCGAGGCGGTGGCCGCGGTAAAGGCCCAGATTGCCAGAGAATCCGGCGATGTGCAACCGCCGGTTATCCTGCTCACGCCCCAGGGACGCCTTTTCAACCAGCAAATCGCCATGGAACTGTCGGGTTACAGCCAGCTCATCCTGCTCTGTGGCCACTATGAAGGCATTGACGAGCGCGTGGTTGAACACCTGGCCACCGATGAAATCAGCATTGGCGATTACGTGCTGACCGGTGGCGAGTTGCCAGCACTGGTGGTTATTGACGCCGTACTTCGCCTGCTTCCCGGTGTGCTTGGCTCGGCAGTCTCAGCGCAGGAAGACTCACATGTGAATGGCCTGCTGGAATATCCCCAGTACACCCGACCGGCTGATTTTCAGGGCTGGGCAGTTCCAGAAGTACTGCTCTCCGGTAACCACGCCCAGATCGCCCGCTGGCATCGGGAGCAGATTGTCCGGCGCACCTTGGAAAGACGCCCGGACCTTATTAACAAGACCGAGCTCGGTCGTGAAGAAAAGGAGATGGTTAAGCAATTGACCGCTTTAAATAAAGCCAAGTCCAGTTTGAACGAGGAGCCTGAGAAATGAATGTTGATTCACTGATCGATGTCAAACGCAACCGCAAAATCCCTGAACTTGCCCCCGGGGATACGGTGCGCGTTTACACCAAAGTGGTTGAAGGTGGCAAGGAACGCACTCAGCCATTTCAGGGTGTGGTTATCAAAATGCAGGGAGGTGGGATAAGCGCCACCTTCACCGTCAGACGCATCGCCTATGGTGTCGGTGTGGAGCGCACTTTCCCGTTTTACTCGCCTCGAGTCGACCGCGTGGAGGTCATCCGCCACGGAAAAGTGCGCCGGGCCAAACTTTATTATCTGCGCGGACGCAGCGGCCGGGCAGCCCGCATCAAGGAGCGGCGACTGGACCGGGAGAAAGAACTGGCCCGAATGGAGCAGCTCACTGCCGAGGCTGAAGAAGAGGTAGAACCAACCACAGAGGAACTGGCCGAAGCGGAACTGCCGGCAGAACAGGAGGAGGCGCTCACGGAAGCGCCGGCAGAAGGGGCACCGGAAGGTGAGCTGGCCGAAGAGCTTCCAAAAGAAGAAAAAACGCCCGCTGAATCGGAAGAGACAGAGCCTGAAGTAACCCAGGCGCAAGGTGAACTCGAACCTGAAGAGCCGGAAGCGGAACCCGTGGCAGAAGAGCCCGAAGCAAAAAGCGAAGGGTAACCTTTCCCGCATAGCCTGACGTCATAAGAATTATCTGCGCCGCAGGGCAGCAGTACCTTCGAGGCAATCGGTGGAGCACAGGATGAAATATGCGGAGGTCAGTGTCAATTCCCCGGTTGCCCGGCGCCGCACTTTCAGCTATGCCATACCCCCACACCTGAATATAGAGGTGGGACAGGCAGTATGGGTTCCTTTTGGTGAGCGCACTTTACAGGGCATCGTCATGGCCTTAAGCCCTCACCCGGCCGTGGCAGAGACCAGAGATATTTCCGGAATCATTGATACCCGCCCGCTTCTCTCCGCAGCCCGGATAAATCTGGCCCGGTGGCTGAGCGATTACTATCTCTCTCCCCTCTTCAGTGCCGTGGCCCTCATGCTGCCGCCGGGATTTGAAAGGAAAACGCTGACCTTTGTCTCGGCAGCGCCGGATACCAATGAACGGACTCTATCTTCCCTCACCCCGGAACAGCGCCAGGCTTTTGAGCTATTGCCAAAACCGGGAAGGGTCAGCCTCAGAGAGCTGGAGAAGAAGCTCGGGGAAAAGAAGGCACAAGCTGCTGTCTCGCAACTGGTCAGAAAAGGGCTGGCAGTGCGAAACTACGAGCTTGAGCCGATAAGGATACGGCCCAGAAAGGTGCCCTTCCTGCGACTTAACGTGTCCGCAGCCAGTGTACTGGAGATTTCAGCCGCGCTCAGGAAGAAACGAGCTTTGAAACAGGTGGCCCTCTTTGATTTTCTGAGCCAGCAGGCCGCGCCAGTTCCCTGGGCAGAAGCCAGGCAGCAGCTGGGTGTGGACAAAGCAGCCGTCAATGCCCTGGTCCGCCAGGGATTTATTGATATAGAAGAGGTCGAAGTCAGGCGAGAGCCGATTTCTCATCAGGACATGGCCCCAGCATCGCCGCTAAAACTAACCCGGGCTCAGGAGGTTGCCTTCTCGCGCATCAGGGAAGCAATGCATGATGAACGGGTACACCCCAAGGTTTCCCTGCTCCACGGCGTTACCGGCAGCGGCAAGACCGAGGTATACCTGCAGGCGCTGGCGGAAGTTGTAAAGCTGGGCCGGCGGGGCATTGTGCTGGTGCCGGAAATATCTCTCACCCCCCAGACCATAGAGCGCTTTGTTGCCCGCTTCCCGCGCCGTGTCGCCGTCCTGCATAGCCAGCTATCAGCCGGCGAGCAGTTTGACGAATGGCGCCGGATAAGGGACGGCGAATGCGACGTTGTCATCGGCCCGAGGAGCGCGCTCTTTGCCCCCCAGCCCGACCTCGGGCTTATCGTCATCGACGAGGAGCACGAATGGAACTACAAGCAGGAAGACCAGCCGCCCCGCTACCACGCCCGCGATGCCGCCATCAAACTGGCCGAGCTGACCGGGGCGGTGGTTATACTGGGCAGCGCCACCCCTGACGTTTGCACGTACATTCAGACCCGGCAGGGAACACACGAACTCCTGCAGCTCCCGGAACGCGTGGTCCCGGTGGAAAGCGCACCGATGCCGCAGGTTGAGGTCGTGGACATGAGGGAGGAACTGAAGGCCGGTAACCGCAGCATCTTCAGTCGTGCTCTATCGCAGGCAATCACGCAGGCAGTCAATGCCGGGGAGCAGGTCATTTTATTCCTCAACCGCCGGGGTGGCGCCACGTTTATTCAATGTCGACACTGTGGCTTCGTGCTGCGCTGCCGTCGCTGCGAGGTGCCCCTGACCCACCACTATACTGAAGACATTCTGGTCTGCCACCAGTGCAACCACAAAACGCCGGTGCCCGACCGCTGTCCCCGCTGTTCCAGCCGGCAGATGAAATACCTTGGCCTGGGCACGCAGAAGCTGGAACAGGAGGTCAGCTACATGATGCCGCGGGCGCGACTGCTCCGCTGGGACAGCGATATGACCCGAGGCAAAGAATCGCACGAGAAAATACTGCGCCAGTTCCGTGACCATAAAGCGGATATCCTCATCGGCACGCAGATGGTGGCCAAGGGGCTGGACCTGCCGCGGGTAACACTGGTGGGCGTGGTGAGCGCCGACACGAGCTTGAATCTCCCCGACTTCCGCGCCGGAGAGCGGACCTTCCAGCTGCTGAGCCAGGTGGCCGGCAGGGCCGGTCGAGGGCCTCTGGGCGGACAGGTAATCATTCAGACTTTCTCACCGGACCACTATGCCATCCGGGCCGCGGCGAGCCATGATTACATCGCTTTCTACGAAAAGGAAATTGACTACCGCCGTCAGCTGCACAATCCCCCGTTTTCCCGGCTGGCGCTTCTGACCTGCAGCCACACCAATGATGCCGTATGCCAGCGTGAGGCGGAAAAAATGGCAAAAGTATTAACACTGGAGAGAGACGCCAGGGGTATCAGCAATTTAAGCCTTATCGGTCCGGCCCCGGCATTCATCCACCGACTCAGAGGTCGCTACCGATGGCAGATAATACTGCGCGGAAACGAGCTGTCCCCTTTCCTGGCTCAAATAAACTTTCCACAGGGCTGGACGGTTGACATTGACCCGGTGAGCCTGCTCTAGTAAACTGTAATCGATTTTGTCACTCAAGGAGCTGGTATGGCGATACTCCCAATACGTATTGCTCCCGATGCCGTGCTGAAACAGAAGGCGAAAAAAGTCCACGCCATTGACCGCTCTGTTAAAAAGCTGGTCCGGGACATGCTGGAGACGATGCATGCCGAGCCGGGCCGCGCCGGGCTGGCGGCGCCGCAGGTGGGCGTCCCGCTACGAGTTATTGTCATCGGCATACCCGAGGAAGAAGACATCGTCTTAATCAACCCGCAAATAGTGCGCCGCCGGGGGGAAAGGGTCATTGATGAAGGCTGCCTCAGCGTCCCCGGTTATTTCGGACAGATAAAACGCGCGGAAGCGGTAACCGTGAAGGGTAAAGACCAGAATGGCAAGGAATCGAGGGTAAAAGCGGAAGGACTCCTGGCCCAGGCACTGGAACACGAGATTGATCACCTTAACGGGACGCTGTATATTGACCACCCTGAGGTAAGGGAAACGCTGCGCAGGATACAGCCGGAGGAAACCGGGCTTTAACAGCAGGTATGAAAAAGCAGGCGAGACTTACTTGACGATTCTATCCGCCGAACTCAATCCCCTGTTCTGGGGCCTGGCTCTCTAATCGCTACCGGGGATAATACAAGCTCATCCTCTTTATTGCTTTCTGCTTCCACTCATGCCTTCTTCATGGAATCGTACACATGCCGAATTACGTCCGAAACTACACCGGAAAGCAGATCAAAGACCACCAGTTGCATTTCTCACCACCCTTATTTCAATCTAATTAATGCTGTGGTACTGCCCGGTGACAGCCGTCTCCAAAACGAGACCATTCAAACGGTCATTCTCAAGGTAAAAGAGGTCATCAAGCCCGTAACTGGGAAACGCCTTCTTTGCCCCGACAATGAATTTTTGATTGATACGGCGTTTTCCATCGCGCACGCGATAGACCTGACTCACGGATAGCCCCATAGCATGAGCCAGCTCGGACAAGTTGCCGTAATGTCCATTACACAGCTCAAATATTCTGGTTCTGATTATCATGGCCGTACCTTCTTCCTGTGACATATGGCTTATATTATAGCCACAAATGTGTCATTTGTCAACATTTTTACAGTTTTTTTATAATTTGACAGGTGGTTGCAATAGGCATACAATAGCTCATTGTACGGAAAAAGTGGTAGAGCAAGTAAACTAAATATAGAATATGCAGACCTCCTGGCAACCCAAACCTGGTGATAGAATTTTCCGCCCTCGAAGAATCAAGCAATTCCGCCTGCGGCGGGTGCTCGGTATCCCCGCCGTCTTCAGTGCCGGTTACGGAAATGTCGGCTCCTCCATCTATTACGCTCTGGGCATCGTCGCTCTGGTCGCGATGGGGGCTACGCCCGTAGCACTTGGCATAGCGGGGCTCCTCTTCATTTTCACGGCGCTGACCTACGCCGAGGGCACGGCGGCACTGCCAGAGGCAGGCGGCTCGGCCAGCTTTGCCCGGCACGGTTTCAATGACCTCGCGGGGTTTGTCGCGGGCTGGGCACTCATGCTGAGCTACATCGTTACCATTTCCATCTCTGCTTTCACCATCCCCCCCTACCTTGGCTACTTCTGGGAACCGTTCAAAGACTCGGCCATCATTGGTACCCTGGTTTCCATAGGAATAGTCGTCTTCCTGATGGTTCTGAACGTCATCGGCATCAAGGAGACTTCCTTTGTCAACATCAGTGCGACCGTGCTGGACCTGGCAACGCAGGTCTCACTGGTGGTCATCGGTTTCGTACTCTTATTCAATCCGACTGTCCTGCTCAGCCGTATCGTGAACAACTGGCCGGCACCGGAAAATTTAATTATCGGCATCGCGCTGGCCGCCATCGCCTATACCGGCATCGAAACCATGTCGCAGATGGCAGAAGAAACGAAAAAGCCGGAGCAAAATGTGCCACGAGCGCTGATAATGATGATTGTGGCGGTTCTGGTCATCTTCGCCGGCATATCTCTGGTATCACTCTCGGCCATGACCCCGCAGGAGCTGGCCACAGACTGGTCACGGGACCCGGTCGCCGGCATCGCCGCCAACCTGCCGCTGGTACTGCTACAGGACGTGCTCAAACCACTGATTGCTATTCTGGCCGGCACCATCCTGCTTATCGCCACCAACGCCGGCCTGATTGGCATTTCCCGGCTCGCCTTCTCACTGGGAAAGCACCGGCTGGTGCCGCCGGCACTGGGTCGCATACATCCCAAGTTCAAGACACCCTACATCTCCATAATCCTGTTCAGCGCTGTGGCCATCCTCATCCTGCTGCCGGGCTTTTTTGAAGCCAATGTCTTCAAGAATATGGGCTCGCTGTATGCGGTTGGTTCCCTGCTCTCCTTCATGTTCGCCCATGCCTCAATCATCAGTCTGCGCATCAGGCGACCCGATATGCCACGTCCATTCAAGCTTGGCGGCAACATAAAGGTAAAAGGACGTGAGCTGCCGTTGACCGCCATTTTCGGCATGTGTGCGCTGGCCGTAATCTGGGTCATCATCCTGATTACCCAGCCCTACAGCCGGTGGATTGGCCTTGCCTGGATGGTGTTAGGTATTATCATTTACTATTTCTACCGCAAACGGGAAAAATTGCCGTTCCTTCAGACTCCGAAGGGTCATGAGAATGAATAAAAAACGGACACAGTATTGTAGATTTTCGGATAGAGGATTATAATAATACCCTGAATAAAAAACATTGTTTGGGAAAATGGAATTTCAAAAGATTCTGGTCCCGGTAACCGGCAATGAGGCTGATATGGAAGCTCTGAAGCTTGCCATCAGACTTGCCAGAAAAGAGAAAGGCAAAATCTGGTCGGTTTATATTATCACCATCAAGCGTGCCCTGCCCCTTGACGCGGAAATCAAGACCGAAATTGAAAAGGCCGAGGGCATTATGGATAACATAGAAACCATTGCTGAAGAGGAAGAAGAGTACGAGGTGGAAACGGATATCCTCCAGGCCCGCGATGTGGGTCCGGCGATAATCGATGAAGCGGTGGAACGAGGCGTTAACCTAATTCTGATGGGCGTCAAGTACAAGAAACGCTTTGGCCAATTCAGTCTGGGCAGCGTGGTTCCCTATATATTGAAGAACTCACCCTGTCCGGTAATACTTTGTCAGCAATAATTAATTAAATTGAGGGTAGAATGAAGATAGTTATTATGGGCTGCGGCAGAGTTGGTGCTCAAATAGCTGGCCTGCTGGAACAGGGCGGCCATGAGATTACCCTACTTGATATTGATGCTTACAGTTTCCGCAGGTTACCGCCTGATTTCAAAGGCACCGCACTTCTTGGTAATGGCATGGACGAGGATGTTTTGAAGAGGGCTGGCATAGAAGAGGCCGACGTCTTTATCGCCATGACGCAGGGAGACAACCGGAACGTCATGGCTGCCCAGATTGCCAAGCATATTTTCAATGTGCCGCGGGTTATTTCCCGTATCTACGACCCCCTGCGGCAGGAGATGTATGACACTCTCGGCCTGGAGGCCTTCAGTCCCACGACCATCTTTGCCGAGCTGGTGAGAGATAAAATAGAGAGCTGAGGAAAGAGAGATGTATATCATCATTGTCGGTGGCGGTAGAGTGGGGTATTATCTGGCCAGAGCCCTGCTTAATGAGAAACATGAGGTACTCATTGTGGAGAAGAACGCCCAGTTCTGCGACATTATCAATGAGGAAATGGGCAGCGTTTGCGTGCGAGGTGACGGCTGCGAGGCGGCCACGCTGACCGAGGTAGGCACAGCAAGAGCAGACATGTTTGTGGCCGTTACCGGCGACGATGAAGATAACCTGGTCGCCTGCCAGGTAGCCAAGCATAAATTCAACGTGCCCCGCACCATCGCCCGCATTCGAAATCCCCAGAACGAAGCCGTCTTTAAAAAACTGGGTATTGATGTTACCGTCAGCGCCACCAATATCATCCTGGAAGCCATAGAGAAAGAAGTACCCACCCACCCGCTAACCCACCTGATAACACGCGCTGACAAGGGTCTGGAGGTTGTCGAGGTCCGCATTCCTCCAGATTCAAAGACCATTGGTAAACCGGTCAAGGAAGTTACGCTGCCAGCGGGTACAAAGCTGGCACTGGTTATTCACAAGGACCGCAAGCCGGTTATCCCCAATCCCGGTACCGTTATCCGCGAAGGAGACCAGATAATCGCATTGACCACTCCAGAATTAGAAGAGGAACTAAGAGCCAACCTGACCGGCATTTAACCACCGGAGTGTTTTAATGGAGACATCGGAGGAAAAAGTCCGGAAAAACATCTATCACGTCCAATCCGACATCACCCCTGTCCCCATTATATATAAAGCTTATTTCAGAAAATGCCCATGACCAGGTCTAACAAATTCTGGGCAGCAGTTATTCTGTTTCTTATTATCGTGATTGTAGTCGGCAGTATATTCATCTGGTCAAAATACAATCGCAGCCAGCCGGTTGAAATCACTCTGCCGCCATCACCGGAAATAAGCGGCCAGATATCCGTTACCGGCGCGGTGAATGTCCCCGGCATTTACCCGCTCAAGGCCGGGGATTCCATCGATGCTCTGCTGGGGGCGGCGGGCGGGACAAACGCCACCGCCAGTCCCGATGGCATCGAACTTTATATACCATCTGCCGGTGAAGTCGAGAGACCACAGAAAGTAAACCTCAATCGGGCCGAGGTCTGGCTGCTGCAGGCGCTCCCTGGCATTGGCGAAACCAGGGCTCAGGCCATCGTAGACTACCGCCAGCGGAACGGGCAGTTCAAACACATCAGCGAAATAACCAGGGTGGAAGGCATCGGGACCGCTACCTACGAAAAAATCAAACACCTGATTACGGTTGCAGACTAATATTCAGGAAGGTAACTTGTGCCACTGATTTTACTCAGCGCAGGCTGGGTGGCCGGCATTTTTCTGGGTACCAGATTCGACCTGCCACCGGCGCTGTTGCCACTAAGCCTCGTACCACTGCCGCTTCTTTTTCTGCTTAAAAAGCACCGGAAAATAATAGTAGTGAGCAGCCTCAGCCTGATTGCCCTCTTCACTGCCTCATGGTATGCCTATCAAAGCCTGAACATCACCGACGCTAACGACCTAAGTTTCTACAATGACCACGGCCGGGTTGAAATCAGGGGTATGGTGGCCCAGGACCCTGAAACCGGCGACCGCACCAGCCACCTTAACTTCACCGCCTCAGAAATATTCGCCGACGGTGAATGGCGACCGGTTGAGGGGAATGCCCTGCTGTTTGTGCCGCGCATCTCCACGTATCAATACGGCGACCGGCTTCACGCCAGCGGTGAACTGGCGACGCCGCCACAGCTCGACGATTTCGATTACCGGGGCTACCTTGCCCACCAGGGTATTCACAGCACCATGCTTTATCCTGAAATCGAAATTGAAGTCCGCGGCGCCGGCTTCAAACCGCTGGCCTGGATATATGGATTCAAAAGCAGCCTGGCGCAATCGCTGGCCAGGGTGCTGCCCGAGCCGCAGGCATCACTGGCCCAGGGAATCATTCTGGGCGTCCGCGGAAACATACCCCAAACAGTCAAAGATGACTTTGTCCGAACCGGGACCGCCCACCTGCTGGCCATATCCGGCCTTCATCTGGGCATTGTCGCCGGTATCATGCTCAGCCTCGGCATCTGGCTGTTTGGTCGCCGACACTATCTATACGTCTGGCTGGCGCTGGCGGCTATATGGCTGTATGCGCTGCTCACCGGCATGCACCCGCCCGTAATCCGCGGCGCCATCATGGCCAGCCTGTTTCTCACCGCCGAACTGCTGGGCAGGCAGCGCAGCGCCATCGCCGCCCTTGTGTTTGCCGCGGCGATAATGGTCGGCGTCAGCCCTTATATTCTGGGTGACGCCGCCTTTCAGCTGAGCTTCCTGGCAATGGCGGGGCTGGTCTTTCTCTTCCCTCCTCTGCGCTCGCTGGGCAGAAAGGCAGTGAAAGCGGCTATCGGCGAAGAGGGAGCCGCCGCGACGGCAGCTGGCTTCGCCAGCGACAGCCTCAGCGTCACCATGGCAGCGGTCATCGCCATCTGGCCGGTGGTAGCCTATTACTTCGGCATCATTTCCTTTGTCGGCCCGCTGGCCACTTTCCTGCTCCTGCCGGCCTTGCCCGTAGTAATCCTTGCCGGCGCCTTTGCCGGCATTGCCGGGCTCATATTTCTGGCTGCCGGCCAGGTTATCGGCTGGCTGGCCTGGCTGTTTCTGTCCTATATGCTGGCCGTGGCCGACTGGCTGGCGGCATCACCACTGGCCTTCATCGAGGTAGAACCAGTGGCTCCGCTCTGGTTGTGGCTGTATTACGCAGGACTGACATCAGCCATCATCCTGGGTAGAAAAATAAGAGCCGGAGGAATGCCAAAGGTAGCGGCAGGACTGAGGTCAGGTGCCAGCAGGTCGATGAGCCTGGTCAATCCACGAAACGTAAAATGGGTGGTGCCGCCGCTGGCCACGATGGCGGTTATGGTCTGGTTTATCGCCGCTACCATGCCCGATGACAAGCTGCACGTCAGCTTCCTCGACGTTGGGCAGGGCGACGCTATTCTGATACAGCAGGGGGCTCAGCAGGTGCTGGTTGATGGCGGCCCCGGCCCACAGCAGGTCAACCTGGAACTGGGCCGGCAGATGCCCTTCTGGGATAGAACCATAGAACTGGTTATACTGACCCATCCCGACCAGGACCACCTCGCCGGTCTGGTTGAGGTGCTGAAACGCTTCCGCGTGGAAAAGGTGCTTTATCCGAACCTTGACAACGACTCGGCATTATATCGGGAATGGCAGAGGCTGGTCGCGGAAAAGAATATTGAGAAGACCACTGCCCGGGCCGGACAGCAGATTGCCCTGTCCGGGGCAACGCTGACGGTGCTCCATCCCCCGCATACTCCGTGGCAAAGCGGGGATGAAGACATCGACGATGACAATAACAGCGCCGTCCTGCTGCTGAAAACGGGTCGCGCCAGCTTCCTGCTGACCGCCGACATAAGACAGGAAGCGGAATCCCACCTCATCACCAGGCGGGCAGCATGCAAAAGCACCGTTTTGAAGATCGCCCACCATGGTTCCGGCACTTCGACTGCACAGGAATTTCTTGATACGGTTAACCCGCAGATGGCGGTTATTTCCGTCGGCGCCGAAAACAAATTCGGCCACCCCAACCCTGATGTTATAGCGAGGCTTGAGCAGGGGCTCGGTGCCGATAATATCTACCGCACTGACCAACACGGAACCATAACCTTTACTACCGACGGGGAAAGGCTATGGGTCAGCACAGCGAGATAGGCCAGACTGGCAAGGGCGGAGTGAATGGGCTATAATTGAACAGATGAGCGGAGTAAGCAACCGATGAAATCCTTTTTTCGCGAGCTTGCCATAACAGCCGTGCTCGCCCTGGCCGTTTTTTTCCTGCTGCGTTTCACCATTGACACCGTCATTGTCATCGGCATCAGCATGGAGCCGAGTTTCCACAGCGGCCAGCGCGTCCTGCTGAGCAAGGTCAGCTATCGAATGCACGAGCCGGAAAGAGGCGACGTCATCGTCTTTGAGCCGGTTAATGGTGAGCGGGAAGACCTCATCAAGCGCATCATTGCCCTGCCCAAGGACACGGTAGAGGTTAAAGACAGCGCGGTTTACGTGAACGGCACCAAATTGAAGGAGCCCTACATAAATGACCAGCCAACCTATAACCTCCCCGAGCAAGATGTCCCGACCAACAGTTACTTTGTTCTCGGTGACAACCGTAATAGAAGCAACGACTCACACTACGGCTGGTTTGTTCCTCACCAGAACATCGTCGGCAAAGCCTGGGTTTCCATATGGCCGCCACCGAAATGGGGACTGGCACCAAATTACTCACTATCAGACCAGCTGGCAAAAATGATAAATTATCGCGCCTTTTCATGTTATATATATAATAGGTAGTCTGGCATATACCTGGAGGTAGGAATGGCCGACGAGACGGAAAGGATTTTCCAGAAATCCGGGGCTCTTCTCAAGGGCCATTTCCTGCTCACCTCCGGCCTTCACTCCCCTGTTTACTGGGAGAAGTTCCGCGTCCTGCAATTTCCCGGCTATACCGAGCAGCTCTGCCGCATGATTGCCGACCATTTTCGCCGCCAGAATGTACAGGTAGTGGCCGGGCCAACCACCGGCGGCATCATCCTCGCCTTTGAGGTCGCCCGCCAGCTGGGCGTCCGCGGCATATTCGCCGAGAAGGAGGGCGAGGAGAGGAGCTTCCGCAGGGGCTTTACCGTAGACCCCGGCGAGCGGGTGCTCATCGTTGACGACATCCTGACCACGGGCAGTTCCATCCGCGAGGTTATCGACGCTGTTACCAAACTGGACGGCAGCATAATCGGCATCGGCGTGCTGGTGGACCGCTCCGAGCAGTCGCAAGACTTTGGCTTCCCCCTCTTCAGCTGCCACCGCGCCGCCACGGTGGCCTATCGACCCGAGGAGTGCCCGCTCTGCGCCGACAGGGTGCCACTGACCAAGCCGGGCAGCAGCCAGCAACCAACCGGATAATCAGGTTGAAATATCGCAAACAGTCCAATACCGATAATATTCGGGGAGGTTCGCCATGGATGTTATCGCCCTTATCATTGTCATCATAACCGTCGCCGCCATTCTGGGCATCCTGCTGGTTTACTTCACCACCCGATACCGATATGAGCATAAATTCAGGCTGTGGCGGGAAGAGGCGTGCCAGCAACTGGAAGGAGAAAAGGAGAAGGCCGTCCGCGATGCCGTGTCGCAGAGTCGGGCGGTGCTTGGAGGAAAATTCACCGAGCAGATGGCGCCCTACCTTCCCGAGTTCAGGTACGATCCCACCGAGGCCCGCTTTATCGGCAGCCCGGTCGACCTCATTGTCTTCCCGGGCCTTTCCCGGGGCGAGCCCGAGGAAATCGTCATCATGGAGATAAAGACAAGTCGCAGCGCCCAGCTTACCCCTCAGCAGCGGAAAATCCGCCAGCTCATCGAGGATGGCATGGTACGCTGGGAGCTATTACAGAAACCTTCAGAAGCGGAGGCGCCGTAACTCTTACCCCCGCCCGAACTCCCGTCGCAACTGACTACTGCCGAGGTGTATCAATGTGGGCCGACCGTGGGGGCAGGTGTGGGGCACCGCCGTCTTCTCAAGTTGACGCACCAGCGCCCGCATCTCGTCGTCGCTCAATATCTGGTTCGCTTTCACTGCGCCGCTGTGGCAGGCAATAGAAATGGCTACCCTTTCCTCCCAGTCGCCTCTCTCCTCCTCTGAATCCAGCAGCTCCCGCAGCGCCCCGGACCAGTCGCCCCCGCTCAGCGCCATCGGCACCGACCGGACAAGGTGGGTGCGGTCGCCAAACGGCTCCAGCGAAAAGCCGAACTCGACCAGTTCCTGAAGGTGCGACTCCAGTACCGCTACCTGTTGTGGCGTGACCTCGAAGGGCACCGGCTCAAGCAGGCCCTGCACCTCGACTTCACGCTTCGAGCGCTGCCCTCTGACCTGCTCGAAGACAACACGCTCGTGGGCGGCATGCTGGTCGATTAAATACAGCCCGTCCGGCCCCTCGGCGACAATATAGCTGCCCATCAGCTGTCCGAGCACCCGCAGCGCCGGCAAAGTGACCGCCAGCGGCGGGGCGACCTCAGATGGCTGGCGGGCAACTCCCCGGCGAAACAGGTCGCTTGCCCAGTCGATTTCCGTCTGCCGCGAAGTAGCACCATAGGCCGCTGCCACTTCCTCAATCCGCGGCACCGGCGTCTGTGCAATCAACGTCTGCCGCACCGCTTTCTGCACGGCGGTGAATACCTGGTGCTCGTGCTGGAACTTCACCTCGCTCTTGGCGGGATGGATGTTGACATCGACTTCCGACGGCGGCAGTGAGATGTCGAGCACCGCCACCGGATGTTTACCCTGGGGCAAAAGCCCGTGATACGCCTCCTCAACCGCCC
>CAZQWO010000027.1:0-15106 GCA_964597015.1 uncultured Dehalococcoidaceae bacterium | reverse complement strand
CGGGGAAATCTGGCAAAAGCGAGGCCGACTTGAGCTCGATTTTTTAAATGAACTGCCTATAGACAAGGCCAGGAGCTGGCTGACACAGCTGCCGGGAGTGGGCACCAAAACGGCCAACTGCGTCTTTCTATTTTCCCTGGGCAGGCCGGCCCTGCCGGTGGATACCCATGTTCATCGCGTGGCCCGGCGACTCGGCCTGATTGACGCTAAAACCACGGTGGAGAAAGCCCACGAACTGCTGGGAAATCTGGTGCCGCCGGACAGAGTATATCAATTTCATGTCCTGATGATTGAACACGGCAGAAAGGTGTGCAAAGCGCAGCGGCCGCACTGCGATGACTGTGCATTGAGCGGGCGGTGTCAATACTTCAGGCAAAGCCACCGGGAAAGCAGAGTTACTTGACAAGGGAAATGGCAATATAATAAGCTTTTCATCGGATTTCCGACCAGAATACCATTAATTCCAAAAATACTGGAGGGATGTACATGGATAAAATTGCACAGGCCATGGAAAAGGCGGGGTTTCCCAGCGGCGACCGTTATGACCTGCCAAGCTCGACCAAGACCTTCCCGGACGGCGCTCACTACCGCGTGGAGATTTCCGGGATGGAGACCCCTAAAGTCCTGGCCGCAACGTGCGACGAAGCCAAGAAGCAGGGGGTTCCCTTCCACCGCTCGATTTCCGTGGTACGGGGAGCATCTATGCTTACCCGGGAACAGCTGAAGGAATTTGCCCAAATCGCCCATGATAACCAGGTGGAGGTTATCATCACGCCGGGACCCAGACCTACCTGGTACACCGGTCGGCAGATTGCCACCCCGGAAGGCGCCATCTCCGGGTTGAGGATGAGGGGGATGGATTCCATCCGGCACTACCTGATGGACATTGAGCGTTGCATCGAAATCGGATTCCGCGGCTTTCTGGTCTGGGATGAGGGGGTCCTCTCTCTGCTCAATACCATGAAAAAGAATGGCGACCTGCCCGAGGACATCGTTTTCAAGGTCTCCATCTTCGCCGGTCACGCTAATGCCACCGGCGTCAAGCTGGTGGAGTCTCTCGGGGCAGACAGCTGCAATCCCGTGGCTGACCTGACGCTGCCGGAACTGGCCTCTATCCGCAGCGTGGTGAAAATTCCTCTCGATGTCCATATCCAGCTCTGGGCCTCAATGGGCGGCTACAACCGCATCTTTGAGACGCCGGAAATCGCCCGCGTGGCCTCACCCTGTTACTTCAAGATGGAGCCGGGGCCGGGGCTGGGAATGTATATGCCCTGGGGCATGTCCGACGATATGCTGGCGGAGCTGGGCAGAGAAAAAATCCGCTCCGTAAAAAATATTATAGAGCTGATAGACCAGGTTCACCCGGAACTAAAGGTATCAAAGCAGGGGCCAAATGACTTGAGAGTGCCCATGCCAAAGTAATAATTAAGGAGGTCTGGTAATAAATGCCGAAGAAATCCGTTCTTGATTTTGCGGAGATGAAAAGGAAGGGTGAGAAAATCACCTACCTTACCGCCTATGATTTCCCCATGGCCAGCTTTTGTGAAAAATCCGGCATTGACATGATCCTGGTCGGGGACAGCGCCGCCATGGTTGTCCACGGTTTGCCCGGAACCGTGCCGATGACCATGGACCAGATGATTCAACATTCCCAGATAGTCAGGAGAGGCGCTCCCAACACCTTCGTCATCGGCGATATGCCTTTCCTCTCATATCAGGTTTCCAGAGAGGCCGCAATTGAAAACGCCGGTCGGTTCTTCAAAGAGGCAAGCGTCGATGCCATCAAACTGGAAGGCGGCCGCAGGGTCCTCAAGCAGATTGAGGGCATCATTGAGGGCGGCATGTCCGTGATGGGCCACATCGGCCTGACGCCGCAGAGCTCCGGACAGCTGGGCGGCTTCAAGGCGCAGGGCCGTACTGCGGATACTGCCATGGACCTGATTAAGGATGCTCTGGCCATAGAAAAGGCGGGCGCCTTTGCCCTACTGGTGGAAGCGATTCCGCCGGAGGTGGGCAAAATCATCACCGATATGCTCAAAATCCCGGTACTGGGCATTGGCGCCGGCATGTACACCGATGGCCAGGTGTTAATCATCGGCGATATGCTCGGCTACTTTGAAGCGTTCACGCCCAAGTTTGTCAAGAAATACGCCAACCTCGCCGAGGTTATTACCAAGGCTTTTGGCGAATTTATCGACGATGTCCGAACCGGCAAGTTCCCCGAAGAGAAGCACTGCTACCGCATGGTAGAAGGGGAGCATGAAAAGCTGGAGTCCATGCTGAAGAACCTGCCGCCGCAGTAATCAGCCTGCCGACGGGAAGTGAGGCAAGGAAAAGCAACGGGCGACGTGGCATTAATGCCACGTCGCTTTTAATTGCCTAATGACAGACAGCGGAGAAAGGTGGCCTCAAAGTCCGGCCGGCCCGACAACTCGATATGGCGCACCTCAGCCGCAATCTTTTCTGCCTCACGCCGCTCTTCAGTGTTGAGCAGGGCCTTCAATGCCCCATCCATGGCCCCATTGCCGATAAAGTGGATTTTCTCAAGGGGGAATGGCGGAATGAGCCCCAGCGTAACGGCCCTTTCGCGGTTTATGTAGTTGCCGAACACGCCGGCGAGGAGGACTTCCTGGATATCATCGGCAACGATGCCAGCCTCTTTCATAAGCAGTTCAACACCGGCGCGTATCGCCCCCTTGGCGAGCTGAAGTTCACGCACGTCCTGCTGGGTCAGCGTGACCTCCCTGCTTGCATCGCTGAAGATGACAAATTCCCGCGTTTCCTTTCTAACTCTGACCCTCGGTGCCAGTTCATCGGCCCATCTTGAGTCTATCTCCGCAGGCAGCAAAATGCGGCCTTTCTGGTCGAGAACCCCCGTCCGGTAGAGCTCCGCCACCAGGTCAATCAGCCCGGAGCCGCAGATACCCTTTGGGGCGACGCCGCCGATGACCGAGTAGCCTAATGCCGGGGCCGCCTGAAAAGAGCTGATGGCACCTTTCACCGCGCGCATGCCGTACTTTATCCGGCCACCTTCAAAGGCAGGCCCGGCCGCGGTGGAGGCAGTTAGAACTCCCTTCCTGGTCGCCAGCATCACCTCACCGTTGGTACCGATGTCAATGGCCAGCTTCGGGGTACGGGTCCGGTGCAGACCTGTCGCCAGTATTACGGCCACGGTATCGGCGCCGACAAAGCTGGCAATAGACGGCATAATATGCACTTTCCCCCTCGGATGAATCGGCAAACCTAGTTCAATTGCCAGCAGGTCGAAAGACTGATTCAAACCCCCGACGTAGGGAGCCAGCGCAATATATCTGGCCTCCAGCCCCAGCAATGTATGGAGCATGGTGGTATTGCCCACCACCGTGGCCTCGAAGATGCGGCCCTGTTCCCGTCTGGCGTTCCGGCACAGACGCTGAAGCAGCAGATTAAGCCCCTTGACCAGCTCCTTCTGCAGTTTTTCCCTATTTACAGGAGCGTCCTGCGTGTACATAATCCGCGAGATAACATCGGCGCCAAAGGTGAACTGGGGATTCAGCTCGGCATCAATGGCGATTACCCGGCCGGTATCCAAGTCCACCAGCCCGGCCGCGAGCGTGGTGGTGCCGATATCGAAAGCCACGCCCAGCCTGTCCTCAGTTGAACCGGGCGGGTCGAGCGCCACCACCTCGTTGCCCACCACCACCGCCTCGCCATTAAAATGCCATTCCCTGAGCCGGGCAGAAAGCTCACGCAGCAATGACAGCCCTGTGCCCACAGGTCCATCTGTTGCCCGTTCCAGATGTTCGACGAGGCGATCCCAGTCCGCCCGCTGGTCACTTATCGAAGGCTTGCTTAACTTAAAAGGAATGCTCCGGACATTGGGCTGCAGAGCGATTTCCTCACCGAGCAACCCGAAACTTGCCTTGGCCCGCGAAATCTCTACCTCGGGAAGTCGTACCTCGCCAGCTGCCTCCACCGTGACCTGGCAGGCGAGGTGCCAGCCTCCGTCCAGTTCCTCCCGGGACAGCTTCTCCTGCTCAAGTTCCGTGTATTTCTGGCTGACTCCGGACAGCTGCACCTTGCACTTCAGACAGGTGCCCTGCCCTCCGCAGGGTGAGTCCAGATAAATCCCGGCTTCAATAAGCGCGCTGCGCAGGTTATCGCCTACCCTCAGCTTCAGCTCTTTGCCGGCAGGAACCACCCGGACGTTAACCTTCATCTATGACAGCTTCCCCTTCCGGTAAGCATTGATGTATCCAGCGCAGAACTTGTCCCGGTCCAGAACCGCCTCCGCCGCCACCAGGCCGGCCATAAGCTCGCGGTCGGTGGGGTCGATGATTGCCGAATCGAGCCCCTGGGCCATGGCCGCCACCAGAAAGGTACGGTTGATAAGCTTCCGCACCGGCAGCCCGTAAGATACGTTGGTCAGCCCGCAGATGGTGTGCACCTCCGGTATCTGCAAAGTGATTTCCCTGATGGCACCGAGAGCAGCGACCGCCGACTGCGTATCGGTGGCTACAGGGTAAATGAGCGGGTCGATAAAAATATCGCCCGGCGCAATGCCTTCTTTAGTCAGAATTTCGACCATCTGTTTGGCTATATCAAGCTTTCCCTCAACGGTGTGGGCCATGCCCTTATCGCTCTGGCACAGCACGACAATTCTCGTCCCGTATTCTTTGATGAGTGGCAGCAGCCCGTCCAGTCGCTGCTTTTCCATGGTAACGGAATTTATCAGGCATGGCTTCTTCACCTGCTTCAGGGCCGCGCCTATTGCCGCCGGGTCCGGACTGTCCAGACAGAGCGGTAAATCGGTCGTGCCCTGCACTATATCCACCAGCCAGCACAGGTACTCGGCTTCCTGCCCGACGAAGCTGCCGGCGTTAACATCAATATAGCTTGCGCCGGCTTCTGCCTGTGCCCTGGCCTCTTTGCTTATGAAGTCGGCGTCTCTGGCTTTAATCGCCTCGCTGATTGACTTGCGCGACGAGTTGATTCTTTCGGCAACAATTAACATGAAAGGCCTCCGCAATCGATTATAGCTGTCCCGGTTTTAATTTAGTATAGTATCTTTTCTGCAGGTTGCACAAACTCCAAACTTTTTCCGCTTAGCCTTGCTTTGCTTGCCCAAGGTAGTAAACTTTAAAAATTGCATGCAGAATTCAATTACAAAAGTGGAATTGAGGGTGAGGTTGGTGAAGGTGGGTAATACTTATAACACTCTGCCCTGTGATATTCTATTGTGCTAAGTATCAAACCACTCGGTATGGCTTTCATCTACACGGATATCATCAATCCCGATTTGAATAACCACACGTGTGTGTTTACCCAGCGGTACCCGAAGATTCAATGTAACTGTAACTTGGTGGTCAGCTCGTACCTGGAAAGAATCAGTTTGCTGTCCGTTCCAAAGCATACTTTCACCAGCATCAAAACCTGCTAAGACAGATACATTGTTAGCTGTGGCAGTCCCCAGATTATAAACAGTCACCTCAACCTGGACAATATTTCCTACACCCTCTACACTACCGTCATGAGTAAGAATCGGGGTCGGTATCATAGGATAAATAGAAGCCGAAGTATTTTCATATTCTTCTGGTAATTGACCGATTTCCCATCCCTCGTCAGTTGTCTCTATATAGTAGTATTTACTACCCTCATATTCCCAGTATGTACCATATACATTTTCTCCACCCTTTACACCTACCGCGCAATGGTCAGGTAGCTCTATTAAAACTACTCCGCAATCCATTTTATCAATTATTGAAGCCAGCAGGATCGAGGTATCCTCACAATCACCACCTTTGTCTACCAAGGTTTCAATTGGATATCTCGGATATTCATCGTAAGGGGTAGTAATAGAGTCAGCAGTATACGGCAGACTTTGCACAAAGCTAGCAGCAAACTCTACAGTCTCATATTCGCTAAATCCCGCTTCCTGAGCAGCTTCGTTTATCTCTTCCACGATTTGTTCTATATACATATCATCCAACGGGTGAGTTACGTATACTGAGTAATTTTGTGTAGGAGGTCGTGGTAACTCTTGATAGTATTGATATAATGACTGCGGTATATCTCCTTCCCAGGTCCAGCTACCCTTATATGTCCATGTGTGTTGTCTCGTAATAACTTCACTGGATTGACTAACCTCTTTTATTACGCTTGGCAATTGTATTGACCATGATGTAGGCTCTTCCGAAGGGGTCGGCGTGGGTACTGGTATTTGCTCCGGTTCTGGTGTTTCCACTGGTGCCGGCTCAGGAGAAGGCGTTGGACTTCTGGGAGGACTAGCTGGATAGTTGGATTTTTGATTTTCCGATAATGTCCCTACTACAATCACCACTACTATGGCGACGGTAATTAAAACGATAACCGTTAACAAACATCCACATCCTGATAGTGAACGTCTTGGCTTAGGTGGTTTGGGTGCACCCCTGAAATGCTCTCTGTAATAATCCCTTTCACTTAATGGCAATTGATAGCTTCCTAATTAAGTGGAAAAGAAACGAATTTTATCTAATCAGGTCGAAAGAACTACAGAAATTCCTTCTCAAAATCGGTAATGGCGGCATCAATCCGGTCAAAAGCCTCGTCTATCACCGGCTCGGTGATGATGAAGGGAGGTGAGACCAGCAGAGCGTCTCCGCTCACGCCGTTCTTGATGCCGACGGTGGGGTAGCCCATAACGCCGTGTTCCATGGCGATATGCTGGAGTCGATTGGCTGCCCCTCTCTTCAAAGCAAAGGGCTCCCTTTTCTCTTTGTCCTGCACCAGCTCGATGCCCATGAGCAGGCCCCTGCCCCTTATATCCCCCACCACCGGATGATGGGACAGCTTCTCCCGGCCCTGCTGGAAAAAGTACTCGCCGAGGCGGGCACAGCGTTCCACCAGCCCCTCTTTCTGGAGGACATCGATAACCGCCAGGCAGGTAGCCGCCGAGACGGGGTTGCCCTCCATGGTGAAGCCGTGCATGAAGCTGGCACCGCTCTCCGAGAATAACTTCCCGATTTTTTCATCAATAATCACCACCGCCATCGGTGTATAGCCTCCGGTCATGCCCTTGGCCGAGGTGATGATATCGGGACTCACGTCCCAGTGATTGATGCCAAACCACCTACCCGTCCGGCCAAAGCCGCAGATAACCTCGTCGTCGACGAGCAGCACGTCGTACTTATCGCATATCTCCCGGACCATGGGGTAGTACTCCGGGACCGGCACCATGCAGGCGGTGCCGGCGCCGCCTACTGCCTCGATGAAAAAGGCGGCGATATACTGTGCGCCGACCTGGTTGATAATCTCTTCGAGGGCGCGGGCGCACCGGATATCACAGCCGGGATAGGTGAGCCCGTAGGCGCAGTGGTAGCACAGGGGGGCCGGTATCTTGGGCCACTGGTGCAGCATCGGCTCGAACTTCTGCCGCCTCATGGTGTGCCCGGAAACGGAAAGCGCGCCCAGCGTCATGCCGTGATAGCTCTGCCACCGGGATATCACCAGGTACTTCTCCGGCTGGCCTCTTTCCACATGGTACTGGCGGGCAATCTTAATGGCCGTCTCGTTGGCCTCGGAGCCGCTGTTGCAGAACTGGCACACCTTGAGGTTGGGCGGGGCGACTTTTATAATCCGTTCCGCCAGCTCCAGCAACGGCTCGTTGAGCCAGAAGGCGCGAAAGAAATAAGACACCTTATCAATCTGTTTTTTCATCGCCTCCCTTACTCTCATGTTGCCGTGCCCGATGGAGACGACGTGAGGCCCGCCACTGAAGTCAATGTACTTATTGCCATTCTGGTCATACAGGTATACGCCATCGCCGCGCTCGCAAATCACTTCCGGCGGAGCAGTCCCGTGCAGTGTCCCGAAAAGATAGCTATTGCGCTTCTGCGCGGTTTTCAATCGCCTTTCCATATATTTCCCTCTCAGTACTATAGATGACTAGATTACCGGCCGTAGGCTATTCTATACAGCTCTATGATTTCCTCCCTGGTTGCCTGGCGCGGGTTGTTCGCCGGGCTGCCGCTGGCGATGGCATCGTCGCTCATCTTCGGCGCCAGCTGTTCGAGCCTGGCCTTGTCCACTCCAAGCTCCAGCAGGGAGGGTATTTTGACGTCCTTGATGAGTTTTTTAACTGCCTCGGCGCCACGCTTCGCCGCTTCCATTTCCGACAGCCCGCTTATGTCTATTCCCATTGCCCCGGCGACGCGTGCATACCGGCCCGGATTTCCTTCCAGGCTGAATTCCATCACCGTGCCCAGGAGAGCCGCGTTGGACGCGCCGTGACGCACGTGGAAATAGGCGCCGATGGGTCGGGCCATGCCATGTACCAGAGCCACCGAGGAGTTGCTGAACGCCATTCCCGCCATGAGCGAGCCCATCATGGCCTTCTCTCTCGCCTCCAGGTTCTTTCCTTCCGCCCATGCCTGCCGCAGGTTGCCGGCAATCAGTTCTATGGCGGCAAGGCAGAAGACATCGCTTATCATCTGGGCTTTCGCCGAAACGTAAGCCTCGATAGCATGGGTCAGCGCATCGATGCCGGTGGCGGCGGTAATATCCTGTGGCAGAGTTATGGTGAGCTGCGGGTCAAGAATGGCAACCTGGGGAGTAAGGAAGGGGCTGCCGATGAGCATTTTAACGTCCCGTTTGGTATCGGTAATGATGGTGAACGGCGTTACCTCGCTGCCGGTGCCGGCCGTCGTCGGCACGGCGATGACCGGGCGGCCCTTCTCCGGCACCTTGCCCTGCCCCATGTAGTCCTCTATTTTGCCCCTGTTGGTAGCCATGGCCGATATGGCTTTGGCGGTGTCCATCGGGCTGCCCCCGCCAACGGCAAGAAGGCAATCGCAACCATTGCCCCGAAACGCCTCCAGCCCTTCCTGAACGTGTACGATAGCCGGTTCCGAATTGACGCCGTCATAGATGGCGCAGTCAATGCCGCTCTTCCGGAGCGACTCCTGGACACCGGCCGGGATACTCAGTTTCACCAGGTTCTGGTCGGTAACAATCAGGGCTTTTTTCAAGCCCAGTTTACGGCACTCCTCACCGGCCTGCCCTGACGACCCGGAACCGGTGATGATAACCCTGGCGGTACGAAAAGTCTTTACTGGCAGCATACAGAGCCTCCTTGAATTTAATAAATCAGTCGAATGGTAATTCTTCTCCTGAAGACAAAGTCTATTATATTAAGCCGTCAGCGTCAATCCACATCAGAGATAAACCGACCTCAGCCGGTTGACAGCTGCCATGTCGACAATTACGGTTATGCTTCCCGTGCTTTGCCGGCAATGGCAGTGTTATAATTGATTAAGGAGGTGGGGCAAGATGGCAAGACAAAGCGTTATTCGGTTTCTGGATAAACCGGAGTTAAGGCAGACTTACCTGGTCTGCGGCATCAGCGGCTGGGTGGATGGCGGGGAGGCCGCCACGGGCACGACCCAGTACCTGATTGAGAAACTGGGTGCTAAAAAATTCGCGGAAATGCCAGTGGACCGCTACCACGTCTTTCAGGTGCCCGGCCAGCTATCCCTCAGGCCCGAGATAAAAATCAAGGACGGGCTGCTGAAAGAACACGTTATGCCGCGGAACGAGTTCTACTACTGGGTTAACCCGCATTCGGACCACGACCTGATTTTCTATCTGGGCACGGAGCCGAGCACCAACTGGGAAGAATACGCCGGGAACATACTCGACCTCGCTGCGGAATACGGCACCAGCCGGATTTACGTACCGGGCGGTGTCCTGGACAAGACGCCGCACACCAAGGAAGCCGGTGTGTTCTGCGCCTGCAGTTCCAAGGAGCTAAGGCAGGAGATGATGAAGCATGCCATGCAGTCGAGCAACTACGAAGGGCCGGGTAGCTTCAGCATCACCATGCTCTACCTGTCACAGAAGCGGAAAATGCCCTTCGTGAGCATTATCGCCCGGTCAACGTACTATCCCGAGTTCAACATCGTCATCCCGCGCAACCCCAAGGCAATAAGGGCCATCGTGCTCAGGCTGACCAGCCTTCTCCACCTCAATCTGGACATCTCTGACCTTGACCAGGAGGCCGAGGAGCTGGAGGTGAAGCTCAACTTCATGGCCAGCCATAACCAGGAGTTCCAGGCCTATATTGAGGAGCTGGAGAAGGAATACGTCGATATAAAATACGAGGCGCCGCTCGACATCACGGCAAATGAGGCAGTGCAGCTGGCCGAGGAATTTTTGAAAGAGACCAGGGACGAATAACTGCCACCGCCCTGCCTAGTATCCCTCCTCGGCGGCGGCAACTATCGCTTTCAGGTTTGCCAGCGGGGTCAGCAGCGATATGGCACACTCCGGCCCGATGGAGACAACGCCCGCATCTATGTTATACCTGGCCTGTTTATACACGTCTTCCGGTGTGCCCTGCAGCAGGGCCTGGATATTGCTGATGCCCCCCAGCAGCGATACCTGCCCCCCCGCCGCCTCAACCGCCTTCTTCGGGTCATTCTGCCACTCGAAGTGGTAGCCGTCGTAGCCCTCGGTGGCAATATGCGGGATACGGTCCAGGCACTGACCACAAACATGCAGGATGGTCGGCCCGCCAATCTGCGCCAGCATCCTGCGGTGCACCGGCACCAGGAAGTCGGCATAGGTCAGGGCGCTGACCATGGCACCGGTGGCATGGTCGGGAAGCACCACCACATCGGCACCGGCGCGGAGCTGGGCGTTGGCCACAGCGATGGTCACCGGCATGTACGCCTCAAGGTATGCCCTTATCTGGTCGGGGTCAAGCCGCACCAGAATGAGAAAGTCCTCCACGCCGACCGTATGGTAGCTTATAGTCCATGGTCCCATCACCTTGCCTAAAATCGCCACGCGGTCGCCATACTCACGGCGCAGCAGCGAGATGGCATCCAGCACCACCTTTATGGACGGTTTCTCCAGCAGGTTCTCCGGTATAACGACGTCCCCGGGGCTCTTCACCGGGTGTGTCATCGTCTCCGGCATCATGTTGTCATTGCCCCAGTTCACCTCGCAGCCGAGGGCGGCGGCCTCCTGCTGGACGCTGAACTCCGGCATGATGGTATCGAAGCCCAGAACCTCGTAGCCGGCGGCGGCCAGTTCCGCCATGGCGCTGGCATCAGTGTGGGCCTCGGGAAAGTGGACGCCAACCTTCTCTATCAGCTCCACGCAGACAATGGAGGTGGGGTTGGAGACGGAAATACGCTTGCCCCGGCGACCGCCCATCAGGTTGGACAGAAATCGCCGCCGCGGTGTCAGGTCAGGCTTTTCTACTTCGGCCTCAGTGGTCATCTTCCTCACTCCTGGACTTCGATTGGCAGACTGCCATACTTATCAATCAACTCGACGACCCTGCCCACGCGGTTGATATCGCCGTCAAAGGGCAGATTATCTCCCATCCCCACGATAAACCGATACCCCGGCGCCATCTCCCTGAACATATTTATAATATAGTTATCAAAGTCATCGTCGCTGTACATCGGCTCGAACAGTATCGACGGGACCCCTCCCCAGATGGTTACCTCTTCGCCCAGCTGCTCCCGGAATTCCTTCATGCTGACCAGCGTCTGCGGGGCGGGGGTGATTGCCTCGGCGATGTCAATGCCGGTTTCCCGGAACATGTGGTTCAGGCGCCGCATCTCGCCGTCGGTGTGCGCCATGACGAGGCGACCGTGAGAGTGGAGAAACTGGCTTACTTCCTGAAACCAGGGGACGAAGTATTTACGAAAAACCGGCGTCTGAATGTCATCGCTCCAGTTGGCGCAGATATTGAAGATTTCCAGGTCGCAGTTTATCCCCACCTGCAGCTTCCTTCTCTCCAGGTCCTTCACCGCCTCAATCAGCTCCTCCACCCGCGCCGGGCGGTCGGCCAGCTCGTAGAAGAACAGTTCATAGCCAATGATTTCGCGCATGACGCGCTGCACCGGCGACCAGAGTCCGCCGGAGGCGGTCATCACCATGCCGTCCTCGCCGACTTCCGCCCGCAATTTGTTATATGCCTCGAAGTTTTCCACCGGCTCCGTGTGCTCCATGACATACTTGAGTGCCGGGTAATCTTTTTCACTCTTGAAGAGCTTCTCCATCTCATACTTGATCCAGGGGCCTTCGGAGCTATCAAAGAGCTCTTTTTTAGCCACAGTGCCCACGGGCGTCCGGTACTCGGTGGTGATGTAGGGCGGGTCGTTTGTTTCCACCACCTCCATACCCCGGTATTCTTCTCGGGTTACGGAAAAGAAGCGCGCCTGAGCGCCGGCGCCCTGGTCGCGCAGAATGGCTGTCTGGCTCCACCCTTTGTATTTATCGGGGAGGGTGCCGTGGGCGGAGTGGTAGTTATACCAGACGTCAATGCGCGCCCCGAAGGGCGGCTTATCCAGCTTTTCCCCATGCGCCGCCGCCAGTATCTGCTGCTTTTTGGTCATCGTCATCAGGTATACGCCTCTGATAAATGCTACTTGCCGATGAGCTGACGACACACCGGCACTGCCCGGCCACCGTCATGGGCATAGCCATCGGCGCCGATGTAACTGGCATAGTCCTGCGTTACCGGTGCCCCACCGACGACCACCTTCACGCTGGCACGCAGCCCGGATTCTTCCAGCGACTTGATGACCTTGCCCATCACCGGCATGGTCGTGGTTAGCAGCGCCGACATGCCCAGGATATCTGGCTTCTTCTCCTTCACCCCATCGATGAATTGCTGGACCGACACGTTGTTCCCGAGGTCGAAGACCTCGAAGCCGTTGCCGCTGAGAAAGGTGGCCACCACGTTCTTGCCGATGTCGTGCATGTCACCCTCAACGGTGCCGATGACCACCCGGCCGATGGTCGGTATGCCGGTCTTCTCCAGCGCCGGCGCGAGCACCTCGAGGGCGGCCTTCATCGCCCGTGCTGCCATGAGCATATCGGGCAGAAAGTACTCGCCGCTGGAAAATTTCTCGCCCACTGCCGCCATGCCGGTCTGCAATCCCTGGGTGATGATGTCCTGCGGGTTGGCGCCGCCGTCAAGCGATTTCTTGGTCAACTCTACGGTCTTATCGCGGTCACCCTGGTCAAGCGCCTGCGCCAGAAGAGACATATCTTCCATCAGAAAAACTCCTTTCTCTACCAGTTAAAAAGAAGCTGGCGGAACAGTTTTATTCTAGGCAAAAGCTACGGGATTGTCCAGCAATAAACCTTGACCTTCAGGAACCATAGAGTCGCTGCTCCTTGATGTAGCGGTTGACCGGCTCGGGGACAAGGTGGCGCACCGAGAGGCCCCTGGCGACACGCTCCCTGATATCCGAGGCACTGATATCAACCAGCGGCTTTTTCATCAGCATTACCCGCTGCGTTATGCCCGGGATTTCCACCTCCAGCGCTTTCAGGTCCGGTTTTTTCACGCCCGGTCGCGGCGCCGCCACTAGATAACAGAGCTGGACCAGGTTTGATGCATCATGCCACTGTGGGAACTGCATCAGGATGTCCTGCCCCAGTATGAAGAACAGTTCATCCCCGGCATAGGGGTCTTTTTTCAGCGCGGTAATGGTGTCAATAGAGTAAGTCGGTCCAGACCGTTCGATTTCTATTTCAGAGATTCTGAAATCCGCTTTATCTTCCAGCGCCAGCCGCAGCATCTGTAATCGGTGCTGTGCCGGCGTGATGATTCGTTCTGTTTTGAGCCAGGGCTGGCCAGCCGGGATGAAAAGTATCACGCTCAAATTGAGTTGTTCCCTGGCCACATCGGCCAGGATAAGGTGGCCGTTGTGCACCGGGTCGAAGGTGCCCCCCAGAATACCTATATTCATTGGATTACCACTTCCACTCCAGAGTGCCGCATTTCACCCTGTCGCCGGGTTTTATGCCCGCCTTTTCCAGCTCCCGAACGACACCGGCCCTGGAAAGCTGGCGCTTGAGCTGGGCGCGTAACTCACCCTCGGTAGCTCCACGCATCACCATTATGCGTTCCAGCCCTGGAACCTGAATTACAAAAGCTCCGTTTTCCTTCCTTACCCTTGGCCCCCTGTCTCTGGGCCCAGGACGGAATATTTTCCCCGGCGTATCTTTACTAGGCGCCGGACTTTTCTCCACCTGCTCCAGCTTCTCACCCACGGCGGCCATCAACTCTTTCACGCCCTGCCCTTTCTCCGCAGATATAAAAAATGCGTCGATTCCAGCCTGCCGAAATAATGCCTCTATCTCTTTTCGCCTTGTCTCTACCGATGCCAGGTCAATTTTATTGACCGCCACCAGCTGCGGTTTTTGTGCCAGCGCCGAATCATAGAGGACGAGCTCGTTGTTTACCTTTATCATGTCCTCTACCGGCGATTCGCGGCTGCCGTCGATGAGGTGAATCAGAATTTTAGTGCGCAGAATGTGCCTGAGAAACTCATGTCCGAGGCCGCGCCCCAGGTGAGCATCTTCAATCAGGCCCGGTATTTCCGCCAGGACGATGTTCTGACTCCCGGCCTCAACCGCGCCAAGGACAGGTTCTATGGTGGTGAAGGGATAGCCGGCGATCTTGGGTCGGGCGGCGGTTGCCTTGGCCAGCAGGGTCGACTTGCCGGCATTGGGATAGCCAATAATGCCAACGTCGGCAATAAGCCTCAGTTCCAGAATTATGGCTCGCTCCTCGCCGGTTTCGCCACGTTGGGCTATTCGGGGGGTTTGCTGCGTGGGTGAAGTAAAATGTACGTTGCCCGAGCCACCACTTCCACCCCGGGCGGCAATTACCTGTTCGCCAGCCTCTTTCAAATCAGCAATCTGCCCGCTGTCGGGCAAGGCTGTTTTATTGGTTACCACTGTTCCCGGCGGCACAGGCAGCACCAAATCACTGCCATTACGGCCGTGCTTTTTCTGCCCGCCGCCATGTCGGCCATCGCCGGCGCGGTATACCTTCCGGTAACGGTATTTTCTCAGGCTGGTTACCGAAGGCTCGACCCTTATAATTACATTACCGCCAGTGCCCCCGTCCCCACCGTCAGGACCGCCGTAGGGCACAAACTTCTCTCGACGGAAGCTGATTGCTCCATCACCCCCATCGCCGGCTTTTACCATTATCTCTACTTTATCCAGCATCCTTAAAAACAGAAGCAAAACAATATTCTATGTTATTTAATATACTAATCCATTAAATATCTAATTGGTAGTATTAATAATACTAATAAACCATTTACAT
>CAZQWO010000026.1:13158-15446 GCA_964597015.1 uncultured Dehalococcoidaceae bacterium | reverse complement strand
GACCCGCGGCTGGTTCTACAGCCTGCACGCCATCTCCACCCTGCTGTTCGGTCGGCCCTGCTTTCTGAACTGCATCTGCCTGGGGCATATCCTTGATGCCAAGGGTGAGAAGATGAGCAAGGCCAAGGGAAACGTCATTGAGCCGGACGCGGTGATTGATAAGTACGGCGCTGATGCCCTGCGCTGGTATTTCTTCACCTCCTCACCGCCGGGAAACGTGCGTCGTTTCAGCACCGATATGGTCTCAGAAGTTACCCGCCGCTTTCTGCTGACCCTGTGGAACACCTATTCCTTCTTCGTCAACTATGCCAACATTGATAAATTCACTCCGGACATGGCAGGGGTTCTCTCCCATTCCGAGCTTGACCACTGGATTATCTCCGAGCTTAACCAGCTGGTGGCGGATGTTGATAGCGGCTTGGAGAATTACGACCCCAGCGGTGCCGGGAGGAAGATAGAGGGCTTTGTCGATGACCTGTCAAACTGGTATGTGCGGCGGAGCCGACGGCGTTTCTGGAAGAGCGAGAATGACGCTGATAAATTTGCCGCTCACATGACGCTCTATCAGTGCCTGGTAACGCTCTCGAAACTGCTGGCCCCGTTCATGCCCTTTGTGGCCGAGGCGATGTACCGGAACCTGGTGTGCTCCGTGTTTCCCGACCAGCCGGAAAGCGTGCACCTGGCCGATTTTCCGGTGGCGGATATGGACAAGATTGACAAGCATCTGGCGGCTGATGTCCGTCTGGTTATGCGGGTCTCCAGCCTGGGCCGGGCCGCCCGCAGCGATGCCGGAATCAAGGTGCGCCAGCCGCTATCCAGGCTTCTGGTCAAGGTTACACCCGAGCGGCAGAAAAAGGCTCTGAAACACCTCGCGCCACAGGTGCTGGAGGAGGTCAACGTGAAGGCACTCGACGTGGTTGATGATATGCCGATAGCCAGGCATAAAGAGTGGCCGGTTGCTTCTGAAGGCGATTTGATGGTAATGCTGGATACCGATATTACCCCGGAACTGGCCGCGGAAGGCATGGCGCGCGAAATGGTGCGCCGTCTGCAGATGATGCGGCGCTCGGCCGGCTTTGAGATTGCCGACCACATCACCACCTATTATCAGGGGGATGAGTATATAAATAAGGTAATAGCTGGTTTTACCGACTATATAAAGCAGGAAACGCTTTCCGAACAGCTTCTTAGTGGAGCTCCGGCTCAGGGGTCATATGCGGAAAGTTTTAAACTGGAAGGCCACGAACTTGGACTGGGGGTTAAAAAACTGGGTTAGGGTGGCGGGCTTTCTGACGGTGTGACCTCGGTATTATAATCTGCTTTGCCGCGCCAGTAGGTTGCCGGTATTTTCTGTCCGATTTCAGAGAGGTGAATGGCCCTTATCATATCTTCGGCGGTGGCGATATCCTTTCCGGCAAAGCGGGTAATCACGTCTCCTGGCTTCAGCCCGGCTCTATCGGCGGGGCTGTCCCGGACCACCTGGGTTATCAGGACACCGCTTTCCACCGGCAGGTCATACCTGGCAATGGCAAACTGGTCCACCGTATAGAGCACGACCCCCAGCCACGGGCGAATAACATAGCCGCTGGTGATAAGTTCCTCAATAATAGGAATGGCCGTTTCCGCGCTGATGGCGTAGCCCATGCCTTCCACGCCAACGGTGGCGATTTGGCGCTGGTGATGCCGATTACCTCTCCGGCCAGGTTAACCAGGGGCCCGCCGCTGTTGCCGGGATTGATGGCAGCCGTGGTCTCGATGAGGTCGTACAGGGTCTGGCCCGGTGCTACCGGTATGGACACACCCTGGCGACTGATTATACCTTCGGTGGCCCTTATTCCCTGGCCCAGCGCGTTGCCGATGGTCACCACCCATTCCCCGACCCGCAGCGACTTGGAATCGCCAACAGTTACCGCCGGCAGGTTCTGGGCATCAATCTTGATAATGGCCAGGTCATTCAGGACGTCGGTGAAGACGGCGCTCTGGTCAACGGTATAGGTGCTGCCGTCATCCATGGTCACCGTGATGCTGCTGGCGCCCTCGACCACGTGGTTGTTGGTCACGATTATGCCGCTTTTATCCAGAATCCATCCTGAGCCAGCCCCCTGCTGGGTAAACGGCCGGTTAAAAAAATCAAGGGAAATCACTTCAGTGGTGATGGCAACGACCGATGGCTTCACCTTGGCCACAACATCGGCAATATCGGGCAGTACCAGGGTGGCGGTTCCTGATGGTGTGGTGAGGGGCGGCGTCCAGGCGGGGTTGATCGGTTGGGGTGGTTGTGCCGGCGC
>CAZQWO010000026.1:0-13058 GCA_964597015.1 uncultured Dehalococcoidaceae bacterium | reverse complement strand
TGGCGCTGGTGTTATCTCAATCTGAGGTACGGCGCAGCCAATGCTCAGTACCAGTATAAAGATGGTAACCAGACAGGTAAGTATAAGATTAATTTTAGTTCGCGGCATTACATTTTAATTGTAACACAGCCAAAAAATTGGGACAAATGATGGGGGGGGCGGGTTATACCCGCCCCCCATGTATGGACTCTAGGTGGAAGGTACCTTGGGCAGCGAGGCCAGCGCCTCCTTCATCTTATCCTCAGGGAACTCGTAGTCCTGCATCTTTCCCGAGAGATACGCGTCATAGGCAGCCAGGTCGAAGTGTCCGTGCCCGCTGTGAGCTATCAGGATGTTCTTTGATTCACCGGACTCTTTACATTTAAGGGCTTCATCGATAGCCACCTTGATGTTATGACAGGGCTCTGGGGCGGTAATGATGCCCTCGGTGCGGGCAAACTGTACCCCGGCTTCAAAGGTGGCCAGCTGGTTCTCAGCCCTGGCCTCAACCAGGCCCAGATTGTAGAGGTGGCAGATGATGGGCGCCATGCCGTGATAGCGCAGGCCACCGGCGTGGACCGGCGGCGGGATAAAGTCGTGGCCCAGGGTGTACATCTTGAGCAGGGGGGTAAGCCCGGCGACATCACCGAAGTCATAGGTATAGGGGCCCCTGGTCAGGGTGGGGGCAGCTTTAGGTTCAACACAGATAATGCGCAGGTCCGGTTTCTTCCCGCTAATCTTGTCCCTTATCCAGGGCAGGAACTGGCCGGCAAAGTTGGAGCCACCGCCAATACAGCCGATGATAATATCAGGGTAGGCATCAGCCATCTCCATTTGCTTCCTGGTTTCCTCGCCAATGATGGTCTGGTGGAGAAGGACATGGTTAAGGACGCTGCCCAAAGAGTAATGGGTATCTTCACGGGTAGCGGCATCCTCTACTGCCTCGCTGATGGCCAGTCCGAGGCTGCCGGTGCAGTCGGGGTCTTTAGCCAGCATATCGCGCCCTGCCTTTGTATCTGTACTGGGGCTGGGTACACAAGTAGCTCCCCAGGTCTCCATCAGGATGCGGCGGTAGGGCTTCTGCTCGTAGCTAATCCTAACCATGTATACCTTTAACTCAATACCGAAGAACATGCAGCCCATGGCCAGGGCGCTGCCCCACTGTCCGGCGCCGGTCTCAGTCGCGATGCGCTTTATTCCCTCTTTTTTATTGTAGTAGGCCTGGGCAATCGCAGTATTGGGCTTGTGGCTCCCGGCCTGGCTGGTCCCTTCGTATTTATAGAAAATTTTGGCCGGCGTATCCAGGGCCTTCTCCAGCCGGTGCGCCCGGTGCAGGTGGGTTGGCCTCCAGGTACGGTAGATTTCCTGCACCTCCTCCGGGATTTCAATGTAGCGCTCCGGGCTGAACTCCTGCATGATTAAGGCCATAGGGAAGAGGGGTGCCAGGTCATCAGGGGTTACCGGCTTGCCGGTGCCTGGATGCAGGACTGCTGGCAGCGGCTCTGGCAGGTCGGGCAGGATATTATACCATTTGGTTGGCATATCTTTTTCATCGAGTATAAACTTGGTTCTTTCCATCGTTGTTTTCTCCTTTCAGCGTTTTAGGTTTAAGATTTAAGCTATTTAATCCATTCCATGGCCCGAGGGGGGCCACCTCCGGGACATTTTCACCATAACAGTACCCCCTTTTTACTATTTCACAATTAAAAAACCCCCGCCCTTGAAGGGGCGGAGGCTGCTTCCGCGGTGCCACCCTTCTTGGTCATGAAGTAAACGAAGGATTTACGACCATCTCTCTCGGGTACAGAGGTTCTTTCCTGTCACTCACCTCGATACCCTGGGGTCTGATAACGCTTCCCCGGCGTCAAAGCCTACTCACCTTTGCGGCTTTCAGTTTGCGGCTCCCAAGTCCATTCCGCTCCGGCGCTGGCATCGGCTCACACCTTATCCGACTCTCTGCGCCCCGCTCTGGAGCCTACTAGTCCTGTTCGCAGCCTTTACACGATTATTTCTGGTAAGTCTAGCAGTCGGGTCTCCGTTTGTCAAGTGCACGTCCTTCAGTATTGCTGCCTGTGAAGGGGGTGTGCTATACTGTTAAGCGGTATAATTGAATTCTGGAAGGAAGAAGGGGGGGAGACTTTGCCAGATACAACGACCATCAAACAACTGTTGGAAGCCGGTGCCCACTTCGGCCATCAGACGGGGCGGTGGCATCCCCGTATGAAGAATTACATCTTCACCAAACGCAATGGCATTCATATCATTGACCTGGAACAGACAGTGGCCATGCTGGATGATGCCTGTAATTATGTCCGGGAGCTCATTGCCGGAGGCGGCATCATCCTGTTTGTCGGCACCAAGAAGCAGGCTCAGGAGTCGATTGTGGAAGAGGCGCAGCGCTGTGGCATGCCGTACATTGACCAGCGCTGGTTGGGCGGTATGTTGACCAATTTCGCCACCATTCAGGCACGCATTGACCATCTGGTACGGCTTGAAGACCAGCTGTCAAGAGGGGAATTCGGCCGCCTGACCAAAAAAGAAGTGCTGAAGATAAATGAAGAGATTGAAAAACTCAACAGGCAGATGGGCGGCATCAAGGAGATGACAAGCCTGCCCAGTGCGCTGTTTATCGTTGACCCAACCCGGGAAGACATCGCCCTCGCTGAAGCCAGAAGAATGGCGATACCGGTGGTGGGCATCGTAGACACCAACTGCAATCCCGATTTGATAGACTACCTGGTACCGGCGAATGATGACGCCATCCGCGCCATAAAGTTGATATGCAGCAAGATTGCCGACGCGGTTCTGGAAGGCAAGGCTGGTTTTGCCGAGATGCCGGTGGAAGGGGTGGAACTGGAGGGAGTGGAGGAGGCGGAAGCACTGGAAAATATGGAGCCGCTTATCTTCACTCCGGAAGAGGAATAAGGGAGATAGATTTTGGAAATATCCATAGAGATGATTAAAGAGTTGCGCCACCAGTGTGGCGCTGGAGTTATGGAGTGTCGAAATGCTCTGCTTGAAGTGGAAGGAGACGTAGAGAAGGCGCTCCAGGTTTTAAAAGAAAAAGGGATACTCAAAGCGGAGAAAAAAGCCGAGCGTGCTACTGCGCAGGGATTGGTTGAGGCTTATGTTCACGCCGGAGGTCGGATTGGGGCACTGGTTGAGGTGAACTGCGAGACCGACTTTGTGGCGCGCACCGATGAGTTCAAAGAGCTGGCGCATGACCTGGCCATGCAGGTCGCTGCGCTCTCACCGCAGTACATCTCCGAGGAAGAGCTCCCCGAGGGAACCGACGTTGAACCCCGGGTTGCCTGTCTGCTGCAGCAGCCGTTTATCAGGGATACCGAGAAGACAGTCCGCGACATGATCGTTGAGGTCATTGCCAAGGTGGGTGAAAATATCAGGGTAAGCCGCTTCACCAGGTTTGAATTAGGCGTAAGAGATTAAGGGAATGGTTGATATCAAGTACAGGCGTGTGCTTCTCAAGCTCAGCGGTGAGGCCTTTGCTGGAGAGAGAGAGGTCGGCATAGACATCGCCACTCTTACCAAGGTGGCCAAGCAGATGAAGAGCGTGATGGAAATGGGCGTGGAGGTCGCCATCGTCGTTGGCGGGGGCAATATATGGCGCGGCAATGAGGCCGAGGCGAACGGCATCGACCGGGTGACTGCGGACTATGCCGGCATGCTGGCCACCGTCATCAATGCTTTAGCACTCCAGGATATACTGGAGAGGGAAGGGGTTCACACGCGGACGCAGACTGCGATTGGCATTAACCAGGTTGCCGAACCTTATATCAGGCGTCGTGCCATCCGTCATCTGGAAAAGGGCCGGGTGGTCATCTTTGCCGGCGGCACCGGCAACCCGTATATGACCACGGATACCGCGGCCGCACTTCGCGCCATTGAGATTAATGCCGAAGTGCTGCTCATGACCAAGAATAAAGTAGACGGCATTTACAGTTCCGACCCGGTTAAAAACCGGGATGCTAAAAAATTTGAACGTCTGACGTATCTTGAGGCGCTGAACCTTCGACTGGAGGTAATGGACGCTACCGCACTCTCCCTTTGCCTGGAGAATAAACTGCCCATCATCGTGTTTGACTTGAAGGCTCCCCACAGCATTGAAAAAGCGGTCAAGGGTGAGCCGATTGGTACCCTGGTATCAAGCGGGTAGGTAAAGATGGTCAGTGACCAATTACAGAAGATAGAAGGGAAGATGCAGGCGTCTGTCAGTGGCCTGCGTAAAGAGCTGGCAACACTGCGCACCGGTCGGGCCACGCCGGCGCTGGTCGAGCATATCAGGGTGGACTACGCTGGTGTGCCTACTCCTCTTAATCAGATAGCTGGTATTTCTGTCCCCGAGGCCAGCCTTATCGTTATCCAGCCCTGGGACAAAAGCAGTATTCGTGAAATAGAGAAAGCCATCTTAAAATCCGACCTCGGTTTCAATCCGACCAATGACGGCAATGTGATAAGAATCGGCATCCCGCCGCTTTCCGAGGAGAGGCGGCAGGAGCTGATACGGGTGGTACGGAAGAGAATCGAAGAGAGAAAAGTAACGGTGCGTAACCTGAGGCACGAGGTTATGAATGACCTGAAGACCCTGGAGAAGGACAAAGAAATATCCGAAGACGAGCATAAAAGGGCGCTGAATCAGTTACAGAAGCTTACGGATGTCCATATCGCCGAAATTGACCAGGTCGGACAGGGCAAAGAGAAGGAACTTCTGGAGGCATAGCATACCACGGTATCTGTCAACGATACTGTGGCAAAGACCGGAACGATGAAATCAGTCGAGCAGCAGATAAAACGATTGCCGGTGCACGTTGCCATCGTACCTGATGGTAATGGACGCTGGGCGGAAAAGCGGGGACTTCCCAGGCTGGCAGGGCATCAGGCTGGCGTAAAAAAGATGCGCGCGCTTATTGAATATCTCAATGAGCGGCAGGTAAAGTATGTTACCCTTTACGGGTTTTCCACCGAGAACTGGGGGCGTCCTGCGGAAGAGGTAAAGGGATTATTCCGTATTCTAATGGAAAGAATCAACCGGGATGTCCCCAAGCTGCACAAGAGAGGTATCAGGGTTCGCCATCTGGGTAGACTCGGCGAGCTACCTGACTGGTTGCAGAGTTCAATTAAGCGTGCCGAGGAAATCACCAGGGATAATACCGGACTGACATTGAGTCTGGCTTTTAACTATGGTGGGCATTTGGAAATCATAGATGCCGTTCGCCGTATTATCGCTGAAGGCATCCCGCCGGAAAAGATAGATGAGAAGCTCTTCAGCAGTTATCTGTATACGGCTGGCATTCCAGACGTCGACCTCTTAATCAGGACCGGTGATGAATGGCGCCTCAGCAACTTTCTGCTCTGGCAGACTGCCTATAGTGAGTATTATTTCACCGATGTTCTCTGGCCCAATTTTACCAAAGAGGACATGGACAAGGCGCTGATTGCCTATAGCCAGCGGGAACGGCGCTTCGGTGCGCTGTAATACAGGGCATGCTCAAAAAAAGAGTCATAACCGCACTACTGGGTCTCCCCCTCCTTGTTGTCATTGTCTGGTTCGATAAGCCTGTCCCCTGGTTCACCGCCTTTATCGCTTTCTGGGGACTGCTGGCCGCTTACGAGTTCTACCGGCTGGCGGGTGTTGCCAGTATACGTTCGCTGACCATATTCGGGCTGCTCTTCACGGTGCTGATTATAATAAGCCCGCACTGCCCGTCCCCGTTTGCCGCCCCGCTGCTGGTAACGCTGGCGGTAGTGCTGCCGCTTATCTGGCTGGTGCTGCGCCAGCGCGTGGAGGGAGCTTTCACCGGCTGGGCCTGGATGGTAGCCGGGTTTCTCTACGTGGGCTGGATGCTTAGTTTTCTGATAGCTCTCCGGTTTGAAGCGGGCCGGAACTGGGTGTTTTTCGCCTTTTTCGTCACTTTTGGCTCTGATAGCGCCGCCTACTTTATCGGTCGGGCGCTGGGTCGGCACCGCCTGGCTCCCCGGATAAGCCCGCACAAGTCATGGGAGGGGGCGATTGGGGGAGTGGTGGTGGCGATGGTGATGAGCCTGCTGTTTACACTGTCGACACCGCTCCATATCGCACTGAGCATCGGGCAGGGGATTGTGTTGGCGCTGCTGGTGAGCATCTTCGGGCAGATTGGCGACCTGGCGGAATCTTTACTTAAACGCAATACCGGCGTGAAAGAGTCAAGTACGGTAATACCGGGGCATGGTGGCTTTCTGGACCGGATGGACAGCGTGGTCTTTGCCGGAGTGGTGGTTTACCTGTACTATATCTTCTTTATCCCGTAGCTGAGCTCGGATAGGGCTTCTTTTCTACCTCACCCCCTTGGTCCCCTCTCCTTCAAAGGAGGGAAGTGCAGAAATTATGTTAAGTCAGTTTCCGCTAAGTTTCTGTGTGATTGATTTTTGGAGCTCGCCAAGAAATGTGTCACTGAAGAAATCTTGCCTAATCGCATCCTTGAGAAGTTCAAGCAGGGAAGTTTCACCTATCATAGGTGCATATTGTCCGTATCTTTCCTTCCCCTTTATGGAAATCCAGTACGGCAACCAAAATTCATGTTTATCGTCTGATGGGACCTTATCCCACTCTATCTTCACCAAGGTCGGCTCAAAAAGAGCTTCTCCTATCTCACTGCTATAACACTTCACCGGCTTCATTAGCCGGGCTATCTTTTGAACTCTGAAGTTTCCCCAATACCTTGCTCTTTTTTGCTGTCCTTCTCGAATCATTTGTAAGCTCCCTTATCTTTCGGGTAAGTCACGCATAGAATATACCATTTCAAGGGAGCGAAGTCAAAAGTAGGACAGTTGGAAAATCCAACTTTGAATACGCATAAATACATTAGAAAATAGTTGACAATCCCAACTATTATAATGTATAATAGGCTTTAGTTGAGGGATTGACATGCCACTGACACTTTACTCGATACATGAAACTCGAAAATTGATGGAGGATGAAACCACCCATGCCTATGATATTGAGGCAGTACGAAAGGCTGCAAAGCAGGGGACTCTTATTTGTTTGTGGGTAGGGGACGAGCCTCTTTTCACTAAAAGGAACATCGTTGATTACTTGTGGCGCTACGGTCGATACAAGCCCAAATCGGTAACGCCAACTAATGATGAGGAGTAATTGGCAAATGCATATTTTGCTTGTTGAGCCAGCTTATTACACCAGATACCCGCCTTTGGGTCTTTTGAAGTTAGCTTCATACCATAGAACCCAGGGCGATACTGTAGAATTAACAAGGGGATGTTCATTCCCCAATAGAAAACCTAACAAGGTATATGTGACCAGTCTTTTCACATGGGGATGGAATAAGGTTTGGGAGGCGGTCGCATATTATAAAGGTCTATTCCCTGACGCTGAGACTTGTTTGGGAGGAATATATGCTTCTCTCATGCCGGAACACGCTAAGCTATCGGGAGCCGATAAAGTACATATCGGGTTAGTCAATGAGGCTGAAGACCTGCTTCCTGCCTACGACCTGGTTCCACAGTGGAAATGGAGCATATTATTTGCCTCTAGGGGGTGCCCTAACCGTTGCGCGTTCTGCGCTGTTCCCGTCTTGGAGGGCGGTCTACATTCATGTAGGGAAAGTATAAAACATCTGATTTATCCCGGTCATAGCAGGCTAGTTCTGTGGGATAATAACACTCTGGCTTCTCCCAATTGGCAATCTATAGTCACCGAGGCTATGGACTCAGGTATTAGCGTTGATTACAATCAGGGGTTGGATGCTATGTTAGTAACGCCGGAAGTGGCGACCACACTGTCAAGATTAAAGATGCCTTGCGTAAGGATTGCCTACGACTTGAAGGCAAAGGGCAAATACGTTAAGAATGCAATCGAGCTCATCATGTCGAATGGTATCAGGGGAAGGGAAATCTTTGTTTACGTCCTGTACAATTTCAACGATACCCCTGATGACTTCTTCACAAGAGCACGAGACGTCTTGACATGGGGAGCGGTCGTCTTTCCTATGAGGTTTGAGCCTCTAGATTCAATGGTCCGTAACAAATATATATCCCCCAGCTGGGACAAAGACAGACTGGAAATGGTGGAGAAGGTGCGTAGAGTGTTGGGCTTTAGTGGTACGCTTCCACCTTATACCTACTTGGTTGAGAAGTTTAACAAAGCTACAGGGTTTGACGAAGCATTCAGCGAACCTGAAAGACTATCTGACAATGGGGAAAAGAGAAGAGCTCACAAGGTTTATAACAAAGGCTTGATGCATGGAGAGACCGACTGGAGAGCAACGGTTCCCATGTTTACTGCTAAACAATGGTAATCGCTTGCGTTTGTTTGAATCCAGAGATAAAATATAATTAGCTGGGGCGAGAGGGGTCGAACCTCTATTAGCGATTTTAGGGACCGCTGTTCTACCCTTAAACTACGCCCCAGTCACATTTATCTTACCGAGAATCAATATCAATGTCAAGCAAAAAAGTAATAAGTTACATTTATTAAAGTAACCTATTGCAATATTATTAGTAAGCATACACTTATGGCAGAAGTTGAATAACGCCAATCGTTACCAATGACGCTAACCGCCCGCCAAACCCTTTCCTTGAAGTTGACAGAACCTCTGACAAACTGATATATTTAGAGTATGTTTGTCGCAGGTAACAAAAAATAAAATATTATGTGACAAAACAGGAGGTTCAAAATGGAACTAAGGGTTATTAAATACAATCACAAGGATTGTCCAATGTACGTCACTGCCATGAGTGGGAAGAAAGTTGCGGAAATCAGTGATGTCGATTCTTCCGATAAGGGTCCCAATGGTTACCAAAGAGAAAGAAGTAAAGCTCGATGTGCCGTGATAAAAGGCTACATTGAACAGACGGGGGGTCTCATACCGGGTGCCATCCTGGCCAATGTAAGATCTGAAAAAGTGGACCAACTCAAGTACAGCAAACTAGGCGAGCAAGGTGGAGTCGAGTTCGGTACGATAGATATTCCCGATGAGAAAATCCTCTGGATAATGGACGGGCAACATCGGGTAGGCGCCTTTGAAACGCTGGAGGAGGACATCTTTATTCCTGTCGTGATCGCTGAAGGTCTCGCCCGTGCTAAGGAGGGAGAGACATTCGATGTTGTTAACAGCAATCAGAAGAATGTGTCTGCGTCACTTAACTTCTATGACATGATGCGATTTGCAGGTGAAGATGTGAAACAATGGACCTCAAAGCTGGGGAAGGAAGCAGATGAGGCTGCTTATAGAATAGTGCTCGATGCCAACCAGGGTGGTCCCTGGGCGGGTAGAATCAATTTGACCGGGGCGCGGGGCATGAAGAGAGCTATAGCCCTTAAAGGATTCAAAGACGCTCTCGATCCAGTAGTGACAGACCGCCTCTTTGCCACTCTGCCTAGTGAAAATCAAGTTAATTTGATGCGGACTTTCTGGCAGGCTGTCGAAAAAGTGTGGCCTACAGCATTAGCGGACAGCACCTCTGTTCTCAACAAAACCTTTGGTGTCCATGTCGCCTGCGGGGTAGCTATTGATGTCTTCCACTACAGCGAACAACTGGGTGATTCGAGCGTGGAAGGCATGGCACGGCTATTGGAGCCAGTGAAAGCGATAGTCGGTGATTGGAGTCCTGAGGGGTCACTGAGGGCATATATAGGAGGCGGCAGAAGGAACGTTCGATTCGTGATTGATTCTCTCAGAACAAGAATCAGGAATCAATTCGAAGAACTCCGGCAGAAAGCACCGGCGCAACCAGCTTGAGTCAGCTCATCTCTTATAAAGAATCAAGCTGTTAATATAGTGGGCTCCGTGAAACGTTTCACGGAGCCCACAGTGTATCAGAACCAACTTAAATCAAGTTCATGGAGGAAAGATATGGTCGGTAGCCTCAGTCATGGTTTGGAGGAAGAGATACAGCGAATGATTGCCGAAATCCTAGATATGCGCAAGATGTGGTAGCAGAGACTTTCTGAATCTGAACAGCAAATCAAAATGCTAGACAGCAAACTAACAGCTTACCAGAGAACCCTGAAAGATTATTGGGAATCCATTGATAAAGACCCTATTGATCAGAACACACCGAAAGAGTGCCCCCACTAACAAAACAGCTATTTTGCTGCTTTTCTTGGTGTGTTCCAATATGGACTTTTACACTTCGGACAGACCTTCGGTTGTATCTCTATATCTCTAGGTGTCCAAACGTGCCCACACCTTTCACATTTGAAAGCCTCTATTTTTATGCGCCCCATGCTATTAGCATATACCTGATAGTATTATTTGTCAAGTATATTACCAATAATATTTTACTAAAAGGTATTGACAATTACTATACCTTATGGTAATATACTAATAGGTAAATATATAAAAACGCTCCCAGCCCTCCGGCAAGAGACACTGGGAAGCGTAGCCAGGAAGAACCGCTATGAACCACCCAGCTACTCTAAATTATACGGAAGATGTCAAATCCCGTCAAAACTCGGTAAATCAGAGCTACCAAAAGATAAATGGAGAGGCTATCACTAGGGAACTCAAGACCACCATAGATAGCCTTCTGGACAATCAATTTTACGGTGATTTACAGAGAATGAAGCATCACACTAGGGCCGGTTATTTGATGGAGCCACTATGGAGGGCATATATGTTGAGTTTCATTCTTGATATGGATTGTACAAACGCTTTAATCAGGCGACTAGAAGAAAGCCCCAACTTTATTGAGATTTGCGGTTTCGATATGGATAAAGCTCTGCCAAGCAGGTGGGCGTTTGACCGTTTCATAGTCTCACTAGCTGAGCATTTGGAACCTGTTGAGAAGCTCCTAGACCGGGCGATTGGCCAGCTCCATCAAAAACTGCCTGAATTCGGATTCACGGTTGCGGTTGATTCAACCCCGGTTCGTAGCCATTCGAACCCGGAGAAAAAGGTAAGGTCTGACCCCGAAGCAGATTTTATGGTCAAGGAAGGTGTTATCCGTAAAGTCTGGAAATGGGGCTACAAATTGCACTTACTAACGGACACGACGTGGGAACTTCCCATTGTGTGTGAAATAACACTCGCGAGGGAATCTGATGTTACCCACCTGATTCCGCTTGTAAACAAAGCTAGACAAAAGTTTAATTGGTTCAAACCCTGGCATATAGTCGCTGACAAAGGATATGACGCCGGGTATAACTACAAAGCTATTAACGACATTGGTTCGATTCCCATTATTAAAATGAAAGAAAGGCCACAAGTTGATAATAGATATTCCCTCGATGAAGCTGGAATTCCACACTGTCCATCTGGATTGCCACTCTTACTCAGAGGACATGATAAGAAAAAGGGTATGAAATACGTTTGTCCTCATAGAGCAGGTAAAACTAAATGCTCTCTTTTACACCAATGTACACTGAAAGTTGTTTGGATTAGGCCTTTTTGGGAGTACCGAAAATTCTGCTCAGTACCACGAGATAGTGATGCGTGGAACGAACTATATTCCAGAAGAACGTCAATAGAGAGGGTGAATTCAAAACTGAAGGAACACCGTAGGTTGAATTCCCATTGTCATCGGGGCTTGGCTAAAGTCAGGCTCCATTGCCTTATGAGTGTGCTCTCCCTGGTAATTACGGCTTTAGCTGAGGCAAATGCCAATAATATTGATAGAGTGAGGGCTTGCACTCGCAAAATACTCTAAACTATAATGGCCGTATGAGTGATACTGAATTTAATGATTATCTCAAATCTGAGTATGACCACATATCAGAGGCACATTTCAGAACTATAGATACTATCACTGCCTTCTTTAGACATTATATCTTAATCATGTCAATTCCAATATCTCTTATCGCAGCTTTTGTCGCTATTGCGCAATCAAATAACACTCCTCTAGAAATAATAAGTAAGTACACACCGGTGCTCGTTGCTATTTTCTTGGTTATTTCACTTGCTGGTTTTGGTGTTTTGCTATATTTAGTAAACCTGCGAATGGATGCGATATTGTACGCCAGGACAGTAAACTCTATCAGAAAACATTTCTATGACAATGTGCCGAACTACTTAATGAGTCTGGATTCAAAAATTCGGACACGGGTATTGCCGCAGACCCATTCCCAGCCAAGTTACAAGGAATGGAGGTACTTTGGCCCAGTTGTTAGTGTAATTGCGATTCTAAATACTTTTTACCTTTTTGGAGCAATCGCCTTGATTGTGGTTTCAATTGCAGATAGTCCAAATTTGCAGATTGCATTGTGGTGGGCATTACCGATAAGTCTAGCGTATTTTGGGTTCCATTTTCTAGCATATACTTGGTATGCAACCTATAGAGAACATTCATATTTGAAGTCATATATCTTAGGAGTTGATATTTGTGGAGTCTTGAATGAACATAGGCCTCAATTTTGTAAAATTCTTTCTCAAACTACAAGTAAAGTGATTGATCCTGAAGATATAACTATTGTGCCCGTCCATGACCATCCCGGACTGGGAATTGAGCGAGACGATGAAACCCTCGTCTTTAATAAAACTGAATACTGGACTGAGATGAAACCGACCAATTCATCAGCTGAAAGACTAAGCTGTATACGGAGGGCGTTTCGAATGAAGGTGATACTATTCACACATCGCCCGTGGCCTAATACAGCTAAGATGGATAGCAAAGATAAGTATAATACTATGAACGAGTGGAAGAAAGCAGCCGAGAATTATTACCAAGATTGTCTAAAGAAGGGGAAAATATCAAAGGTTAAGTTACTATCACATCCTTTGCGCTGGATTCGAATGAAAAGAGGACGGAGTGCCATTGAGGAGATTACACGAAACTGGTTAGATTATCACAATTTTAATTATGATAAACTCATTGTTGAAAAAGGCAGTGACGATGTTTCTGACCCACAAGCACATTTTAGGAATCGCTTCTACATAAGCAGGCAAAAGAAGATTAGATTCTTTGTTGAAGACATTCTGGAAAAAGCAGTGAAGCTCGCCTATATTTGCGACGTTGTTTTCTTGCTTGACCATCCATACAATCGAAACCTAGAAGGTAAAGAATTGCTATCAAATATAGTTAGAGTAAAATCTTGGGAAGAAATATATAGAGAAATTAGGAGACTATCC
>CAZQWO010000025.1:0-15919 GCA_964597015.1 uncultured Dehalococcoidaceae bacterium | reverse complement strand
TCCACATACTGTTTCTGGCCAACTATTATCCCCGCCTGCGGCCCTCCCACCAGCTTGTCGCCGGAGAAGAAGGCCAGCCCGACGCCAAGGGCTATGCTGTGCTGGACCGTGGGTTCGGGAGCCAGCCCGAACCTGATGGTATCCAGAAAACAGCCGCTGCCCAGGTCATCGAGAACAGTTATATTATGACGCCCGGCCAGAGCCATCATTTCCTCAAGTCCCACTTCACTGGTAAAGCCCACCAGCTGGAAGTTGCTGGAGTGGACCCGCATCAGGGCCGCCGTCCGCTCGCTGAGCGCCTGCTCGTAATCGCTGATATAGGTGCAGTTGGTCGTCCCCACCTCCACCAGCCTGGCGCCGCTCTGGCGCATCACGTCGGGAATGCGGAAACCGCCCCCGATTTCCACCGCCTGCCCCCGGGAGACGATTACCTCCTTGCGCTTTGCCAGCGCCGTCAGCCCCAGCAGCACGGCCGAGGCGTTGTTGTTCACCACCAGCGCCGCCTCCGCCCCGGTGAGCTGGCATAAAAGCGACTCAATATGCACCTGACGGGAACCACGCGTGCCGCTATCCAGGTTGAACTCCAGATTGGAATAGCCCCTGGCCACGGTATCCATGGCCGCGGTGGCTTCCCGACTCAGCGGGGCGCGCCCCAGATTGGTATGCAGGATGACGCCGGTGGCATTGATTACCGGTCGCAGGCTGGGCAACTCCATTGTCCTCAGCTGGGTATGCACCGCCGCCGCGATTCTGGACAGCGATGACATCTTTTTCCCGCCGGCAATGGCGTCTCGCTCCTGCTCCAGGTGCTGCCGGACCAGCTTCACCAGCAGGTCATGGGGGTAGGTCTCCACCAGCGGTTTCAATCGCTCATCGGCCAGAACCTTATCCACGCCGGGTATTTTTCGGAACTCGCTTTCCATGCCCCCTATTTTACACGATGGCGGTGGACACTTCTAGTGTGAACCAGCCCTGATATATAATCAGAACCCATCAGAAAACCATTATCTTTAACTATCCTTTATTCCTTGATACAATTATCAGTATAGCCGTATAAGCCAGGGATAGCCCTGCCTCCAAAAGGAGAACCGCAAAATGTTGACCAAAGATGAGCTGACGAGATATGACCGGCAGATTTTGCTAAAAGGCATTGGCAAAGAAGGGCAGGAGAAGCTGAAGAAGGCCAGAGTCTTCGTGGCCGGTGCCGGCGGCCTGGGCTCCCCCATCTCCATTTACCTGGCGGTGGCGGGAGTCGGCACCATACGCCTCGCCGACCATGATACGGTTGAGCTGAGCAACCTGAACCGGCAGATTCTGCACGGTGACGGGGACATCGGCAAACGGAAAATCGACTCCGCCGTACAGAAGCTGAAAAGCCTGAACAAAGATATAAACGTAGAAGCCGTCGCCGAGACGATAACCGAGGCAAACGTCAGCAAGCTGGTCGGCGACTGCGACCTCATCGTTGACGCCATGGACAACCTGCCCACCAGATACGTTTTGAACCGGGCAGCCATCGAAAAGAATATACCCTTCTGCCACGGGGCGGTGTACGGCTTCGAGGGGCGGGCCATGACGGTGATACCGGGCAAGACGGCCTGCCTGTGGTGCCTCTATCAGGGACGTGTTACCGAGGGTAAATTCCCCGTCATCGGGGTGGCACCGGCGGTTATCGGCTGCCTGCAGGCAACCGAGGTCATTAAATATATCACCGGAATCGGTGAACTCCTGACCGATAAGCTGCTGATTTACGACGGGCTCAACCTTGAATTCACCAAACTGGAAGTCAAGCGAGACCCGGGCTGCCAGCACTGCGGTCATTTGAAACAAAAGTAAGGAAAAAGATAATGGACAAGATAAAGTTCAAGACAATCGAGATACCGAAGCTCACCAGGGGCATCGCCCGCGACGTCACGGAGCTCATCGGCAACACGCCGCTGGTCAGGCTGAACCGCGTAACCGGGAACGCGAAGGCCGAGGTGGTGGCCAAGCTGGAGTTTTTCAATCCTGCGGGCAGCATCAAGGACCGCATCGGCGTGGCCATGATACTCGATGCCGAGATGAAGGGTTTGATAAATAAAGATACCGTCATTATTGAGCCCACCAGCGGCAACACCGGCATTGCCCTCGCCTTTGTCTGTGCCGCCAGGGGCTACCGCCTCATCCTCACCATGCCCGACACGATGTCGAAAGAGCGCTGCCAGCTTCTTACCGTTTTCGGTGCCGAGCTGGTGCTGACGCCCGGAGCGGAGGGTATGAAAGGCGCCATCAGCAAGGCTGAGCAGCTTGCTGCGGAATACCCCAACTCATTCATCCCGCAGCAGTTTAACAACCCGGCCAACCCGGAGGTGCACCGCGCCATCACCGCCGATGAAATATGGCGTGATACCGGGGGCAGGGTCGATATCCTGGTGGCCGGCGTGGGCACCGGAGGCACCATTACCGGCATCACCGAAGCGCTCAAGGCGAAAAAAACGGGGTTCAAGGCCATAGCCGTGGAGCCGGCTGACTCGCCGGTGCTATCCGGCGGCAAGGCCGGGCCGCATAAAATCCAGGGTATCGGTGCCGGCTTTGTGCCCGATGTCTTCAGGGCAGACATTACCGATGAAATAGTTAAGGTCAGCAGCGAAGATGCGGGTACGATGGCCCGCCGACTGGCCAGAGAGGAAGGACTGCTGGTCGGCATATCGTCGGGGGCGGCTGCCTGGGCGGCGGTGGAAGTTGCCGGAAGGCCGGAGAACAGGGGCAAGCTCATCGTGGTCATTCTGCCCGACACCGGAGAGCGCTATCTGTCTACCTGGCTCTTTCAGGAAATGTAGCCAACAGGGACGCTCTGGAATAAATTGCATTTTTACCGAGCTTGTGATATATTGATTTAATTAGAAGATAATAATTAACCGCTAGGGGTGCTCAAGAGCTGAGAGGCAATTGGTGCCAACCCTGTGGACCTGACCTCGGTAATTCGAGCGTAGGGAAGCGACAGTAGCTTGGACCAAGGGTCTTGAAGTAACCGCCGATGCCCTTGGTTTTTATTTTGCGAGAGTATCGTATGTTTAAGATACTGAAGGAAGACATCCAGACCGTTTTCGCCAAAGACCCGGCGGCAAGGAGCACCCTGGAGGTACTTCTCTGCTATCCTGGGCTGCATGCCCTCTGGATGCACCGTGTGGCGCACATTCTATGGCAGCACAAGTTGCGCCTGCTGTCCCGTTTCCTTTCCCACGTTGGCCGCTTTTTTACCGGCATTGAAATCCACCCCGGGGCCACCATCGGCCGCCGGTTTTTCATCGACCATGGTGCCGGGGTTGTCATCGGCGAGACTTCTGAGATAGGAGACGACGTCCTGATTTACCAGGGGGTGGTGCTGGGCGGTACCACCACCGAGAAAAAGAAGCGCCATCCCACGCTGGGCGATAATGTTGTCCTCGGCGCCGGAGCGATTGCGCTCGGTGCCATCACCATCGGCGATGGTGCCCGCGTAGGTTCTGGCTCCGTGGTCATAAAGTCGGTCCCGCCCGGGGTCACGGTGATAGGTGTCCCGGGGCGGTCGGTGGAAGACCGCCACCGGCCAATACCGGAACTCGACCACGGGAAATTACCGGACCCGATTGCCGAAGCCATCAGGCTGGTGCTAAAAGAGCAGGACAGGCTCGAGGAAAGGCTGGACAAGCTGGAGAAACAGCGCGGCATCAGCGCACCTGTCGATAAACTGGAAAAGCAGCGAAAGCAAATGGAGCACGAGCTGGAAGAAGAGGAGTGAGATGAGCAAGCAACGTGTCATGTTCACCTTCAATGCAGAGCATATCCCGGAGCCCATCATCTATAACCTCGGTCAGCAGTATAACGTTGTTACCAATATCCTCCGCGCCAATATTGCCGAAGACAAGGGCTGGATTGTGCTCGATATGGATGGTGATAAAAGCGATATCGAACAGGGCATAGCCTGGGTCACCAGCAAGGGGATACGCGTTGACCCGGTAGATGCGGGAAGCGAGCGGAGCTAGTATGAGGAGAATCTATCTTGACTATGCCGCCACCACACCCACCCACCCGGAAGTGGTCAAGGCGATGCTGCCCTACTTCACTGATTCGTTCGGCAACCCTTCCAGCATCTACGGCTGCGGGCAGGATGCCAAAGAAGCCATCGAGGCCGCCAGAGCCAGCGTTGCCGCTCTCATCGGCGCCCGGGATGATGAAATCGTCTTCACCAGCGGCGGCACCGAGGCGGATAACGCGGCACTGAAAGGCGTTGCTTATGCCAGTGATGGTAAAGGCGACCACATTATTACCTCAGCTATCGAACATCACGCCATTCTGGAAACCGGCCACTTTCTGGAAACGCAGGGATTCAAGGTAACCTTTCTGCCGGTGGACGAGCACGGCATGGTTGACCCGGATGATGTCAGGCGGGCGATTACGGATAAGACGATTATCGTTTCCATTATGCATGCCAACAACGAAATCGGCACCATTCAGCCCATCGCTGAAATTGCCAAAATAACCCGAGAAGCTGACGTCTACCTGCACACCGACGCCGTGCAGACGGCGGGGCATATCCCGCTCAACGTTGATGGACTCGGCGCCGACCTGCTTTCCATGTCCGGCCACAAGCTGTATGGGCCCAAAGGGGTGGGAGTTTTATATATCAGAAAAGGTACCAGGATGGCCTCTTTCATGCATGGCGGCGACCAGGAGTCCGGGCGGAGAGCCAGCACCCACAACGTTCCCGGCATTGTCGGCCTGGGGAAAGCGGCGCAGATTGCGCTTCGGGAAATGGATGAAGAGACGGAACGGATAACCCGTCTCCGTGATAAATTAATCAGGGGTATTCTGGGCAATATCGACCACACCCGACTCAACGGACACCCAAAACTCAGGCTGCCCAATAATGTCAATCTGAGTATCTCATATGCTGAAGGCGAGGCAATGTGCCTCAGGCTTGACCGGGAAGGTATCTGCTGCTCGACAGGCTCCGCCTGCACCTCTGAGGAAGAAACACCATCCCATGTGCTGCTGGCTATGGGCTTATCGCCACTTGAAGCTCACTGTTCCCTGAGATTCAGTCTGGGCAAGTGGACCTCGGAGGAAGAAATCGACCGCGTGCTGGAGGTATTGCCCCGCATTGTGGCCAAGCTGAGAGCCATGTCACCGCTGCTGAAGAGCCACGGTTAGTTCTTTAACGTTTAAAGTCACCAAGGAGGTGTAAACATGTTACCGGAGATAGGCAAGGTAGACAAAGCCACCTTTGACCGGGTTATTTTCCCCCACCTCGGCAAAGCCGACCCCTCGGTGCTGATTGGCCCCAAACACGGCGTTGATGCCGGCGTGGTCGAATTGCCCGGCGGCGAGGTCATGGTGATTGCGGAAGACCCGACCTTCGGCCTGCCGGTGCTCATGCCGCACTTCGGCTGGGCCATCGTTCACATCTGCGCCAGCGATGTCGCCGTGCTCGGCGTACCACCCAGGTACATGACCATCTGCCTGTTGCTGCCGCCCGGCACCGAGGAGAGCGTTCTGGAGCATATCTGGCAGGAGGTACATCAGGAATGTGAGAAGCTGGGCATAGCCATCGTCGGCGGCCACACCGGCGTCGTTCCCGGCATCGGCTACCCGCTGAATGGCGGCTGTACCATGTTCGGCATCGGGAAAAAGGAGCAGCTTACGCCCCCGTCCAACGCCAGAGTGGGCGACCGGGTCATCATGACCAAAGGCCCGGCCGTGGAAGCGGCGGGCATACTCGCTTTCCAGGCGGAAAAAGACCTCGTGGCGAAATACGGTCGTGATTTGGTTGAGAAAGCCAAAGCCCTGTTCTTTGCGATGAGCGTGGTGCCAGACGCCCTGATTGCCGGCCCCAATGCCCACGCCATGCACGACGCCACCGAGGGAGGCCTGCTCAACGGCATCTACGAGATTGCGGAAGCTTCCGGTACCGGCGTGACGGTATATGAGGACAAGATAGTCATCCCGGAGGAGATAGACGCTGTCTGCCAGCACTTCGCTATCGACCCCCTAGTCTCCATCGGCGAGGGCACGCTGGTAATCACCGCCACTCCGCAGAACACGCCGAAAATCATCAACGACCTGAAAAAGGAAAACATCGCTGCCTGGGAAATCGGCGAGGTGACGTCAAAAGACCGGATTTTCGTCCGCAGGGACGGGAAAAAGGAAGAACTGGCGCCGGTCAAGGTTGACCCGTTCTGGGCAGCTTACTTCAGCACGCTGGGAGGTTAGCTTTGAGCATAAACCAACAAAGGGAAATGATACTGGGCAACCTGGCCCAGGCAACAACCATGCTTCAGGAAAGCGCCGAGTTTGCGCTGCTCATGCCCGAGGTCAGAGTCAATCTGGTCTATGCCCTGCCGGATGCCAGAACGGGCCAAGATGTTGCCGCCATTGACGGCCGGATAACGGTGGTGCGGGGATTTCCCTACGCCTCCGGACTGCCGGCGTGGGGCGGCTCCGACCATATGGCCCGACTGATAATCGAAACGAGGAAGTACGACCCCGGCATAAACGCCGGCATAAATTTCAAATGCGACGCTGAAATCATCGAAGTGATGAAGCGGTACTGCACGGAGAAAGGCTACCTCTTTGGCTGGATTGACCGCACCAGTGAGCCAGCAGAGGTGATGGCCAGGGACCGGAGCTCCATGCCCTGGAAGATAAAGCAGCTGGTGGACAGTTCCGGCGGCGTACCCAAGCTCTTTTACGAAGGCGAAGGCTGGGGCAAGGAGCCGCTCTCCGTCGCCCTCGGCGATACTGCTATTGAGGTCGCGGGCATCGCTATCGACATCGCGCGGCGCTATAAGCAAAAATCGGGCTAACCCTGGTCCCCAGACAGCCCGATGCTGCAATTGCGGGTCTGAATAATTTTTCATCAGGTAAGGGACCGTGGAAAATGTAGCCGTTGCCATGAGCGGCGGAGTTGATTCCTCCGTGGCCGCCGCCCTGCTCAAAGAAGAAGGCTATCAGGTCATCGGCATCACCATGCAGGTACGCCCTGAAGATAAAGCGGGTTCATCTGATTTTATCGACGGGGCCCGAAGTGTGGCCGATGCGCTGGGTATTCCCCACTATGTGGTGGACCTGAGGGACATTTTTCAGGAAAAGATAATTTCTCCCTTCTGCGAGGAATACGGTACGGGGAGAACGCCAAACCCCTGCGTCCGGTGCAACCGTTACATCAAGTTTGACGCCCTTTTGAAGCAGGCCAGGTCACTCGGCGCAAGCCATTTTGCCACCGGACACCACGCCAGAGTGACAAGGGATAGCAGTTCAGGCAGGACGCTCTTACAGAAAGGCGTGGACATGGCAAAGGACCAGTCCTATTTCCTCCACGCGCTGACGCAGGAACAGTTAAGCCACGCCCTGTTCCCCATCGGGCACCTCACCAAAGAAGAGGTAAGGGCAACTGCCAAAGAGAAGAAGCTCCCGGTAAGCAGCCGACCTGAAAGCCAGGACATCTGTTTCATTCCAGACAACAATTACGCCAAATTCGTCAGAGATTTAATCCCGCGGGCGTTTCGACTAGGGCCCATACTTGATGAGCGGGGTAATATCCTTGGCAGCCACCGGGGTATCATGAACTATACCATCGGTCAGCGTAAAGGGCTGGGCATAGCCGCCAGCGAACCGCGCTACGTAATCGCCATTGAGGCGGAAAATAACGCCGTCATCGTTGGCGGCAAAGAGAGCGCCTTTAGCGACAAACTGGTGGCGACTAACGTGAACTGGATAGCCATTGACCCGCCGACCGAGCCCGTATCAGCCACAGCCAGGATAAGATATCGCCATTCGGAAGCGGATGCCACCATCACCCCTGTCGATGAAGATATTGTTTATGTAAAATTCAAAAAGCCGCAGCTGGCCATCACGCCGGGCCAGGCCGTCGTGTTCTATAATGGCGATATTGTCCTCGGTGGTGGTACAATAAAATCAACCGGTAAAGCAAAGGAGCATGACCGCATTGGCTAGAGTGGTTGCTGTTTGCACCAGCAAGAAGAAAGGTACCCGGAAATAGGCTGTTGCTGAAGGCTTACTTAAAGAGGAGCATGGGCTTATTGGCGACGCCCACGCCGGAGTCCTGCCCAACCGACAGGTAAGCCTGCTGGCCGTGGCCAGCATCGACAAGATGCATCATCTGGGCCTGGATTTGAGCCCGGGTGATTTCGCCGAGAATATCACCGTGGAAGGCCTTGACCTCTGCCATCTACCGGTAGGCACAAAGCTGGAAATGGGCAAAAACGTTACGCTGGAAATCAGCCAGATTGGCAAAGAGTGTCATACCGCCTGTGCCATCCGCCGGCAGGTCGGCCAGTGCATTATGCCCGAAGAGGGCGTCTTTGCCCGCGTTTTAAGAGGCGGCAAAGTCAGACCAGGAGATAAGGTAGCGATTGGAGAACAGTAATGCACGATACCAGAGCATCGTTAGTGGATAAGATTTTAAAGCTGAAGAAAGAAAAGAATGCCGTCATCCTGGTGCATAACTACCAGCTGGGCGAGGTCCAGGATATCGCCGACTTTGTGGGTGATTCACTCGGCCTTAGCCAGAATGCCGCCCAGACAAAGGCCGACGTCATCGTGTTCTGCGGTGTCCACTTCATGGCAGAGACGGCGTCCATCATCTGCCCCGGGGCGACCGTTCTCCTGCCCGACCGGCATGCCGGCTGCCCAATGGCCAACATGATTACCGCGGAACAATTGCGGCAGAGAAAAAAAGATCTGCCCGATGCCACCGTGGTCTGCTACATCAACTCCACGGCGGCGGTGAAGGCGGAATCTGATATCTGCTGCACTTCAGCCAATGCCGTCAAGGTGGTGGAGAGCATTGACAACGATGAGATACTTTTCGTGCCCGACCAGTACCTGGGGCACTACGCATCCACCAGGGTCAATAAGAAGTTTCACTTCTGGCCGGGCTACTGCCCGACGCACGTCCGCATCCAGCCCCAGGATGTCATACGGCTCAAAAAGGAAAACCCCAGGGCGAAGGCGGTGGTGCACCCCGAGTGCCGCCCCGACGTTATCGCCGTGGCGGATGAGGTAATGAGCACCGGCGGCATGATAAGGTTCGCGCAGAGGGACGACGTTCAGGAGATGATTGTCGGCACGGAAATCGGCATCATCCACCGGTTAAAAAAGGAAAACCCGGGCAAGAAATTCATCCCGGTCACCGAACAGGCTGTCTGCCCCAATATGAAACTGATTACGCTGGAGAAAGTCCTCTGGTCGCTGGAAGAGATGCGGCCGCAAGTAACGGTACCCGAGGCCACCAGAATAAAAGCCAAGGCAGCGGTGGACAAAATGCTGGCCATCGTCTGAGGCGGGCGAATGGAAGAGGCCAGATATATCGTCATCCTGATTACCAGTGACAGTATTGAAGAAGCCGACCACATCGCCAAGACGCTCCTCGAGAAAAAGAAAGTGGCCTGCGTCAATATTGTGCGCGGAGTTGACTCCTACTTCCGGTGGGAGGGCAAGGTTGATTCCGCCCGTGAGAACCTGCTCATCGCCAAGACCAGGGCTTCACTGCTCCCGGAAATCGTCGATTTGGTCAAAAAGCTGCACAGCTATGACGTGCCGGAAGTTATTGCCCTGCCCATCACCGGCGGCAACGAGGACTACCTGGAATGGATAGAGAGCAATATTGCCTAGAGCATGCCCTCCGGCTATTTCAATTCCACAAGTGAGGCGTAAAGTATATCAAGCATCTCATCCGCCTCTTTCTGGATGGTGATGATGGGCGGATTGAATCGTAACCTGGAGTAGTCCCGAGCCAGCGCCATGCGGACGTTCAAGCCCCTATCCAGCACCTTCCGCAGCCATTTTTTCGTCGTATCCGCAGCAAAGGGTGTCATCGATTTTTTATCCCTGACCAGCTCTATACCGAGCATCAGGCCCAGGCCGCTGCAATCGCTGACGATGGGCAGCTTTTTAAATTCACGATTAAATCGCTCCAGAACATAGTTACCGACCTTCTCTGCATTCTCCACCATTTTGTCCCGGAAGATAATCTTTAGCGCGGCGCCGGCAGCGGCGGCGCATATGGGGTTGCCGTGCTGGGTGAAGCCGTGCCAGAGCATGGTGCCCTTCAGTCCCTCAAAAACCCTATCGCTGAGCAGCGTGGCGCCAAAGGGCAGGTAGCAGCCGTTAATCGCCTTGGCAATGGTCATGATATCCCATTTTACCGGCCAGTGCTCCTGTCCCCACAGCTTACCTGTCCTGCCGAAACCGGTCTGCACTTCGTCGGCAATCATGAACACGTCGTGGTCGTTGCATATCTGCCGTATGATGGGGAAATATTCGGCTGGCGGGGCCACGTTGCCCGCCGCTCCCATGACCGGCTCGGCGATATAGGCGGCAACGCTGTCGACGCCCTCCGCCAGGATAATTTTTTCGACATAGCGAGCGCACCGGATATCGCAGGACGGGTATTCCAAATCGAAGACACACCGGTTGCAGTAGAAAGTGGGCGCCTGGATAAACCCGGCAGCGAGCGGTGCATACCCGGTACAGAAGGCGCCGCTCCCGACACGCGTGGCCGCTGCCGAACCCATTCCGGCCCCGTGAAAACCGTCTTGCAGGCTGATGATTTTATATTTCGGTCTGCCATGAACATGCCAGTAAAGTCGTGTCAGCTTGAATGCCGTTTCCACCGCCTCCGTGCCGCCATTGGTGAAAAAGAAATGGTCCATTCCTTTCGGCACCACTTTGGCCAGTTTGGCGGCATACTCGATAATGGGCACGTTCGACTGCCGCGCCAGGAGATGAGCGAACTGCAGCTTTCGTGCCTGCTCGCAGATGGCATCGATTATCTCTTTATGCCCGTGCCCCAGTGTGTTGCTCGTCTGCTGGGAGGCTGCATCGTAGTAGAAATTGCCTTCGGTATCCCAGCATTTCACCCCCTCCGCCCTTTCTATAATCGGCCACACGTCCTCGCTGCCCACCACGGCGAACCCGTGTACCAGGTATTTCAGGTCCAGAGCCAGTAGCTCTTCCGTACGCTTGCTGACCATCTTGCCCTCCTCTTTTCCGTTCCGGAAGAAATCAATGTCTATGCATTATACAACAGGCCAGCGTTTTCACGCTGGCCCGACTGTATCGCTCAACAGGAATGCCGCCGAATTTGGCTAGCTCACGAAGCGCACTGTTACCGAGCCTAATCGGTCAAACGTGGCGTGGAAGCTGCACGGACTTTCAACGAAGATGGCAGCGTGCAGTGAGCCGGAGATGATGAATTCTCCTTTGCCAATGCTCATATCATAATCGGCCAGCTTGTTGGCCAGGCTGGCGACCGCCTGGGCCGGATTGCCCAGCACCGCCGCACCGGCGCCGGTGGCGACCACCTCACCGTCCCTTTCCAGCACCATGCCGATAAGCCGCAGGTCAATGCCATCAACTGGCGTCAGCTGGCCGCCGAGCACCACCCCACAGGCCCCGGAATCATCGGAGATACCGTCCGGGGCCTTTTTCCTCTGCTCTTTATAGCGATTCCCAGCTATTTCAAAAGCGGGCAGCACGCCAGCGGTCGCGGCCATGACCTTGGCGACATCCACGCCCGGGCCTTTCAGTTCTTCCTTGAGGATAAAACAGATTTCAGCCTCAATCACCGGTTTTGCCAGCTTGCTCAGCGAGACCGGCTCACCCTCGGGGACGACCATGGTATCGAAGATGTGCCCGTAAATCGGTTCATCAACGCCAAACATAATCTGGTTGGCTTTGGCGCAGAGCCCTATTTTACGACCCACAATCTTCTCACCGCTCCTCAGCCTCTCCTGGACCAGCTTCATCTGGATGGCATAGGCCTCGGCAACGGTTACGTCGGGAAATCGGTCGGTTAAATTAACAATCGGTTTTTGCGCTTTCTGCGCCTGGAGAATTTCTTTGGCCATCTGTTCCATCTGCTTCTCGTCAAGAGACATGGTTATCCTCCCTTTATTAATAGTTTTTAAATGAAACCATCAGGCAGTCGTTATGGCTATATTAAGTCGGCACACTTTCGCTGTCAAGTTCGCGCCCCTTTGCTTTCAGCCACTTCTGCTTCTGGCTGACCCGCGTTTTTTCATCCGTGGGCTGATAGCGCGACCGGAATTCCTCCCTGAAGTCAGATAAGGTGCCATCAATTATCGCATTTCGCACTTTCGCCATCAAGTCAGAAATGAAGTGCAGGTTGTGAATCGTCGCCAGGCGGTACGCCAGCAGTTCCTCGCCTTTAAAAAGATGGTGCAGGTAGGCGGTGGAAAAGGTGCGACAGGTGTAGCAGGCGCAGTCGGCAACGAGGGGCTTATCCATACTGCGGAATTCGGCATTTTTGATATTGCGCCGCCCCTCCCGGGTGAAAAGGGCGCCGTTGCGGGCGACGCGGGTGGGCAGAGCACTGTCAAAAATATCGATTCCCCGCGCGACCCCATCAACGATATCCTCCGGGGAGCCCACGCCCATAAGATATCTCGGTTTATTCCGGGGCAGCAGCGCCGCCGTCTGCTCTACTATTTCGAAAGTTACCTTCTTCGGCTCGCCTATGCTCAGACCCCCGATGGCATAGCCGTCAAAGTCCATTGCCGTGAGGTGTTCTGCCGACCGCTGCCTGAGTTCTGGAAAGATACCGCCCTGCACGATGCCGTACAGCGCCTGCCCTTCACGCTTATGTGATTTCTGACACCGTTCCGCCCAGCGATGGGTGAGCTCCATGGCCCGCCGCACTTTCTCCAGACTATCATCGTATGGCGGGCACACGTCCAGTACCATGATGATATCCGCCCCCAGCTTTTCCTGATACTCAATGGCCAGTTCGGGAGTGAAAAAATGCTCGCTGCCGTCGATATGGGAACGAAACTTCACCCCTTCTTCACTGACCTTGCAGAGGGGTGCCAGGCTGAATATCTGGTAGCCGCCGCTGTCGGTCAGGATGGCGCCATCCCAGGCCATGAATTTATGTAAACCACCCAGCTTCTCCACCACCTCAACTCCCGGCCTCAGGTAGAGGTGGTAGGTATTGGCCAGCACCATTTTTATGCCCATATCCTTTACTTCTTCAGGGATCAGGCTCTTTATAGTCCCCTGGCTGCCCACCGGCAGAAAGAGCGGGGTGGGCACCGCGCCGTGGGGAGTTATCAGCTCCCCCGCCCTTGCACCTGCGCAGGTTTTCAGTAAATGGAATTCATTTTTCATTTCTCGGCTAGTAGTATAGCTCAATATAAGGTGATTTGTCTTGATGGCCGGATTGCGGTTAATATAGTAAAAATGAAGGAAAAACTGAAACAGGTCCTGGCGCAAAGAACAAAGCAGCGCATCGCTGACCCGAAGCGGGTATCGGCCGCCGTTCTGGTGCCCATCTACGAGAAGGACGGGCAGTACCACATCCTGTTCATCAAGCGCACGGAATGGGTGGAAAAGCACAAGGGCGAGATATCATTTCCCGGCGGCACATATGAAGCGCGGGATAAAACTCTGCTTAACACCGCGCTGCGCGAGAGCGCCGAGGAAATCAGCCTGAAACCCGATGACGTTGAAATTCTGGGCGAGCTTGATGACGTGGTCAGCGCCAAGACCAATTACCTTATAAGCCCCTTTCTGGCCTTCATTCCCTGCCCGTATGAGTTCAAGGTGGATGGGAGGGAGACTGAAGAGATAATCGAAGCCCCCCTTCTGGAACTGATGGACCTGGGCCGCTCACGTCAGGAACCAAGGGGCAGCAACACGATTACCGTATATCGCTATAATTATCAGGGCCGGGTAATCTGGGGAGCAACGGCCCGCATTCTGGCCGGATTACTGGAAATCTTCACACAGGCTGCACGGGCCTGACCATCCACGCCTGCATCGCGGCATATTCAGTAAACGTCCAATCTACAATCTACGGGATTAAAATCGCACAAAGTTGATAAAATTATATTAACTTTGTTTATTAACTATTATTGACTTTATTTACTAAGTATTATACAATTTAATCAGAGGTTTAGTTCAGCTATGGCCAGGAAAGACTACTATGAACTGCTGGGGGTCAAGCGCGACGCCAGCGAGCAGGAAATAAAGCAGGCGTATCGACGGCTGGCGCGTCAGTATCACCCGGACGTCAATCCCGGGGACAAGTCAACTGAGGCAAAGTTCAAGGCAATTAACGAGGCTTATGAGGTCCTCTCCAGCAAGCAAAATCGCCAGAAATATGATAAGTACGGGAACCAGTGGCAGTACGCCGAGCAGTTTGAGCAGGCACGGCGCCAGCAGGCGCCTTTCCGGGACTTTGGTGGTGCCGGCGGTGCCACCGGCTTTCATTTTGAAGGTGAGGACCTGGGGGGCCTGTTCGATAATTTACTTTTTGGCGGGGGACGTGCCCGCACCTACACGCGGCGCAGCCGACCAATGCGCGGTCGGAGTCTTGAGGCGCCGGTGGCAGTGACCCTTGAGGAGGCGTTTCACAGCACCAGCCGCACCATCAGCCTCCAGTCGGAAGAGCCCTGCCCTGCCTGTAAGGGCACCGGTCTGATTCAGAATGTGCCCTGCTCCACATGCCAGGGTGCCGGTATGGTGCCCCGCATGAAGCGACTTGAAGTCAAGATACCCGCCGGAGTAAGTACTGGCTCACGGGTGCGCATCGCCGGCAAGGGAGCGCCCGGTTACAACGGCGGCACCAGCGGCGACCTTTATCTGGTGGTATCAGTAAAGCCGCATCGCCAGTTTGAGCGGCGCGGCGATAACCTGCACGTGGAAGTCCCGGTGCCGCTGAACGTGGCCGTGCTGGGTGGGGAGGTGCCGGTGCCGACCATGAAAGGCCAGATAGCGCTGAAGATACCCCCGGAAACACAGAATGGCCGTTCCTTCCGACTTGCCGGGCAGGGTATGCCTCACCTTGGCAACTCTTCCCGCGGCGACATGTTCGCCAGGGTGAACGTGGTTCTGCCCACAAAGCTATCAGAAAAGGAAAAAGAACTCTTCAAGCAGCTGAATGAGCTGCGCAGTTGAGATGAGGTGAGTTTGCGTGGCACAAAACAATGAACCGAGATATGTAATCAGCGTTGCTGCCAGGATTATCGGCACAGAGACCTATACGCTGCGCTACTATGAGAGAATCGGCCTGATAGAGCCGAAACGTTCGCAGGGCAACATCAGGCTTTACTCGGATAGAGATATCGACCTTCTCCGCCGGGTCAAGACACTGGTCGATGATATGGGCATAAACCTGGCCGGCGTGGAGGTCATCCTGCGTTTGATGCAGCGGATGAGTGAGATGCAAAATGAAATGGAAAAACTTGAGTCCGAAGTAAAAAGGCTGGGAGGTGAGTAAAAATGAGGCAGGAAAGGTTCACCGAACTGGCACAGGAGGCTCTGGCGGCTTCGCAGGAGCTTGTGCGCCAATATAAACAGACTCAATGGGATGTGGAACACGTCCTTCTGGCACTGCTCCAGCAGGAGCGAGGACTGATAGGCGATATTTTAAATGAACTTAGTATCGATGCCGCCGCGGTGAAACAGGCCGTGGAATCAGCGCTGGAAAAAGTGCCCAAGGTCACCTATGCCACCGGACAGATATACGCCACGCCACGTATCGCGCAGCTTCTAAAACTGGCTGACGAGGAGGCGAATCGACTGAAAGACGAGTATATCAGCACCGAACATCTGCTCATCGCCATTACCGCTGAAGGTGGTGAAGCCGCCTCCATCCTGAAAGGTTTCGGCGTCGACCAGGAAAAAGTATACGGTGTTCTGGAGAAAGTACGCGGTGGGCATCGGGTTACCGATGCCCGGGCGGAGAGCCGCTACCGCTCGCTGCAGAAGTACGGACGCGGCCGCACCGAGTTCGCCCGTCAGGGGAAACTCGACCCGGTCATTGGTGTCGAGGCTGAAATCAAGCGGGTCATGCAGATACTCACCCGTCGCACCAAGAACAATCCGGTGGTCGTCGGTGAGGCCGGCGTGGGCA